>CAZKID010000007.1:34626-40555 GCA_964552405.1 uncultured Thermoanaerobaculia bacterium | reverse complement strand
TCTCTCCCTTTGGCTGGAGCCACGAGTGCCTGGCCATCGAGCAGTACGCGATGACCGGCCTGGGTTGCTCCTTCGATTCGTTTCGATACGCGATCATCGCGTCAGAGAGGCCGGCGAATGCGTCGCGGGCTCGTTCGAGATCCGTCGCCTTCGCCACCGAGCCCGCGTGCATGGCGATCGCATCGTGCCCACTGCTTCGGGCTGCGCCGGCCAGCTCTTTCGCGCGAGCCCGTGCATCGCGCAGTGAGTCTTCGACGAGCGCCATTCGCACTCCGTCGTATTTCGGATAAAGCGCCTGCGCCTCGGGGCTTCGCGTGAAGAACGTTGTGCCTCCAACGACGATCGTTACGGCGACGCCGCTTGCAGCGGCCGCCTTATGCCAGCGCTTCAGCAGCGACGCCTCTTCCTGCTCTTCACGTGGCAGCTCACGCTTCCGCCACAGGAGATACACGGCCGGGTAGACGAGCAATTCCATGAGGAACGACGTGAAGAGGCCGCCGATCATCGGCGCGGCGATGCGCTTCATCACGTCGGCGCCGGCGCCTGTGGACCACATGATCGGGACGAGTCCAAAGAACGCACAGGCGACGGTCATGACCTTCGGCCGCACGCGCTGCACCGCGCCGTGAAGGATTGCTTCGTTCAGCTCCTCGCGGTTGCGGACCAGCCCTTTCGCCTTCGCGCCGGCGTAGGAGAGGTCGAGGTAGAGGAGCATGAAGATGCCTGTCTCCGCGTCGAGACCGAGCAAGGCGATGAGCCCGACCCAGACGCCAATCGAGACGTTGTAGCCGAGGGCGTAGAGGAACCAGATCGCGCCGACGGCGCTGAATGGAACTGCGAGAAGCACGATGGCCGTTTTCACCATCGACTTCGTGTTCATGTAGATCAGGCCGAAGACGATGAAGAGTGTGAGAGGGAGAACGACTTTCATCTTCTCCTTCACGCGGGCCATCGCTTCGTACTGACCGCTCCATGTGAGGAGGTATCCCGGCTTGAGCTTCAGCTCTGAGGCGACGGCCTTCTTCGCGTCCTCGACGTAGCTGCCGATGTCGCGCTTTGCGGTGTCAACGTCGACATAGACGTAGCCGGACAGTTTGCCATTCTCGTCGCGGATCATGGCCGGACCTTCGACGAGCTGGATCTTCGCGAGCTGGCCGAGCGGCACTTGTGCGCCGCCCATTGTGGGCACGAGCGTGCGCGCCAGTTTGTCTACGTCATCGCGCATCTCGCGCGGGTAGCGGATGTTCACTGGATAGCGCTCGCGTCCCTCGATCGTGGTCGAGACGTTTTCGCCGCCGATGGCGGTCATGATCACGTCCTGCACTTCCTTGATCGTCAGGCCGTGGCGTGCGATCTGCTCGCGGTTGAGATCGAAGTCGACGAAGTAGCCGCCGGCAGTGCGCTCGCCGTAAACGCTGCGTGTGCCGGGCACGGTCTGCAGCACGCCCTCGAGTTGTTGCCCGATCTGTTCGATCTCTTTCAGATCGGAACCAAAGATCTTGATGCCGACCGGCGTGCGGATGCCGGTGGTGAGCATGTCGATGCGGTTCTTGATCGGCATCGTCCAGGCGTTCGTCTGACCGGGAAGCGTGAGCTTCCCGTTCATCTCGTTGACCAGGTCGTCCCAGGAGATGGTCTCCGGCCAGAGAGGACGGAAGAGTGGCTTCACGAAGTCCGGCCAGCTCGAATAGAAGCGCTCTTTCGAACGCCACTGATCGGAGGGCTTGAGAACGACGACTGTCTCCATCATCGAGAACGGCGCGGGATCGGTGGACGTGTCCGCGCGCCCCGTTTTGCCGAAGACTCGCTCGACTTCCGGAATGGTCTTGAGCAGCTGATCCTGCCGCTGCAGGAGCGCGGTCGCTTCCGTCACGGAGATACCTGGCAGCGTCGTCGGCATGTAGAGGATCGCGCCTTCATTGAGCGGCGGCATGAACTCGTGACCGAGCTTCTCGTACGCTGGAATGGTGATGGCGACGATACAGAGTGCGATGGCGATGACGCTCTTCGGGTGTTTGAGCACCCAATGCGCCGGCGGACCATAGATTTTGAAGAGAATCCTGGAGATCGGGTGCTTCTCTTCGGGATACATCTTCCCGACCAGCACACCGTTCGTGACTTTCTCTGCGCCGCGGACGAAGAAGCGTCCGACCGCGGCGAGTCTGCTGCCGCTGTAGGCAACGCGTGAGCCATCCTCGCGCAGCTCTCCTTCGCGTTTGTAGAACTTGAACTCCTTCATGCGGATGAAGAGGAGCCGGATCGCTGGATCGAGCGTGATCGCGAGCACTGCCGCGATGGCCATGGCGAAGTTCTTCGTGAAGGCAAGTGGCCGGAAAAGCCGTCCCTCCTGCGCTTCGAGGGCGAAGATGGGCAGGAAGGAGATGGCGATCACCATCAGCGAGAAGAAGCTCGGACGTCCGACTTCCTGAATCGCGGTGATGAGGACTTCCTTGTAGTCGCCCTGCTTTCCCTCGTGCTCCCACACTTCGAGTTTCTTGTGCGCGTTCTCCACGACGACGACCGCCGCGTCGACCAGGGCGCCGATGGCGACCGCGATGCCGCCAAGGGACATGATGTTGGCGTTGATCCCGAAGAGCTTCATCGGAATGAACGACAGCACGACTGCTGCGGGAATCGTGATGATGGGGATGATCGAGCTCGGGATGTGCCAGAGAAAGATGAGGATGATCAGCGAGACGATGATCATCTCGATGATCAGCTCGTGTTTGAGCGTGCCGATCGAGCGCTCGATGAGCTCCGAGCGGTCGTACGTCGTGACGATCGTCACGCCTTCCGGCAGCGTCTTCTCGATCTCGGCGAGCTTCTCCTTCACGCGATTGATGACGCTCAGCGCGTTCTCGCCATGGCGCATGATCACGACGCCGGACGCCACTTCGCCTTCGCCGTTCAGCTCCGCTACGCCGCGCCGGATCTCCGGGCCGAGCTGCACGTTCGCCACGTCGCGCAGGTACACCGGTGTGCCGCGCTCGTCGTTCTTCACGACGATCTGCTCGAGGTCCCCTGCCGTCTTCACGTAGCCGCGCGCACGGACCATGTACTCCGCGCCGCTCCATTCGACGAGCCGTCCGCCGACTTCGTTGTTCGAGGAACGCACCGCCTCCATGACTTGCATGAGCGGGATGCGATAGGCGGAGAGCTTGTTCGGATCGACCGTGATCTGATACTGCCGCACGAATCCGCCGAGCGATGCGACTTCCGCAACGCCCGGTACCGATTGCAGCGCGTAGCGGATGTGCCAATCCTGCAGAGAGCGCAAGTCCGCGAGCGAGTGCTTGCCGCTCTTGTCGACGAGCGCGTACTGAAACACCCAGCCAACGCCGGTCGCATCAGGGCCGAGACGGGTGTTCACGCCTGGTGGCAACTGCGATTGCACCTTCGAGAGGTACTCGAGCACCCGCGAGCGCGCCCAGTAAATGTCCGTTCCTTCATCGAAGATGACGTAGACGTAGGAGAAGCCGAAGTCGGAGAAGCCGCGGATCGCTTTGACTTTCGGCGCGCCGAGAAGCGACGTGATGATGGGATAGGTGACCTGATCCTCGATGACGTCGGGGCTACGGTCCCACGTCGAGTAGACGATGACCTGCGTGTCGGAGAGGTCGGGCAGCGCGTCGAGTGCGATGCGCTGCATCGACCAGATACCAGCGAACACCAGGACCGCGATCACTGTCAGCGTCAGAAAGCGGTTCGTGGCGCAGATGCGAATCAGTTTTTCGATCATGGTGTCCGCCTATCCGCCGTGCTGGTGTCCGCCGGCGCCGCTCATTTGCGCGAGCGCGGCCTTGAGCCGCGACTCGGAGTCGATGAGGAAGTTCGCCTGCGTGACCACCTTCTCGCCCGGCTCGACGCCGCGCCGAATCTCGATGAAGCGATCGCTTTTCGTGCCGGTCTCGACTTCGCGCGGCTCGAATGTGCCGTCATCCTTCACGACGAAGAGCACAGAGCGCGTTCCGGTGGAGAGGACCGCCGATTCCTGGACGACCGTCACGTCACGCGCTGGCTCTTCGATCTCGACATCCGCGAACATCTCGAGCTTGAGCGCACCGTCACGGTTGTCGACCTCGACACGCACTTTCGTCGTGCGAGTCATTGGATCGACCGCCGGCGCGATGAAGGTGACCTTGCCGGAGAATGCCCGGCCAGGGAGATGCGAAAGCGTGATCTTCGCACGCGTTCCAACGCGCACGAACGACAGCTCCTCTTCATAGACATCCGCGAGGATCCAGACGCGGTCGAGATCGGCGAGCTCGAACATCGGCTCGCCCGCCACGATGCGCGCCCCCTCGACCGCGTTCTTCGTCATCACGAATCCGTTCGCGGGGGAGGAGATGACGAGCGACTTGCGCGTCGCACCAGTTTGCTCGAGGCGGTGAATGTCGCCGGCGCTGATGTCCCAGAGCTGCAGCCGGCGTCGCGCCGCTTCGAGGAGCAGGGGCGACTGCTTTGCCGCTTTGAGTGCGAGGAGATACTCCTGCTGCGTGGCCAGTAGTTCCGGACTGTAGACCGAGAAGAGCGGCTGGCCGCGGCGCACCTCTTTGCCGGTGTAGTCGACGTAGAGCTTCTCGATATAGCCGTCGAACTTGGTGGTGATCTTATGCAGGCGCGTCTCGTCGACGGCAACACGGCCCACGGTACGGACCATGCGGCCGAGCGAGCGCGTTTCGGCGAAGCCGGTCTGAACGCCAATGAGCTGCTGGCGCTCGGGCGTGAGCTTCACCTTCGAGTAGCCGCTCACGTTCGACCGCGCGCCCCCCGCCGCCGGTCCGGTGTCGCCTTCGAAAACGGGCACGAGGTCCATCCCGCAATCGGGTGCAGTCCCCGGTTTGTCGGACTTATAGGCCGGATGCATCGGATCGACCCAGTAGAGGATCTTCTTTTCGGCGGCCTTGTGCGCCGCGTGGGAGTCGCTCGCCGCGCCTTTTGCGGCGGGGGTTGTGCCGCGTCCGAACGCGACCACGACGAGAGCGATCGTGAGGATGACGGTAAGGATCCATGGGAGTTTCGTTTTCATCGTGATCACCTCATCGAAGTCATCGAGTTGCTGGTGCCGGATGACGGTGCCGTGCTCGTCACACCACCGGTGACGCTCATGCCTCCGCCGCCCATGGCAGGACCGCGGCTCATCGCGGTGGGCTGGAGAGCTGCTTCATCGATCGCTACGCGCCACTTCGCGCTCTCCGCAAGCCGGCCGGCGTAGATCGCGCGGTCGCTGTAGAGGGTGTTCAGCGCATCGAGGACAGTAATGAACGGAACCTTGCCGGCCTGATAGCTGGCGAGCGCCGATTCGAGCGAGACGTCGTCGAGCGGCAGAACTTTGTCGCGGTAGATCGTTGCGATGTGCAGCGCGGCATCGAGCTCGGCGGAACGCTCGCGCGTCCGCAACTCCAGCTCGCGCGCGACGACATCGCTCTCCGCGCCGCGCCCCCGTACGGTCGCCTGCGCCTCGGCGAGCTGATTCTGCTGGCGGCGATTGATCCAGATCGGCAGCGATACGCCGACCCCGACTTGCCACATCGGACCCATCTCGAAGTTGCCGCGATACATCGAGCCCGCGTTCACGACGAAGTCAGGGAGAATGTTCTTCTTTGCCAGCGCAACTCGCATTTTTCCGGTCTCGATGCCTTGACGAGCTGAGGCAAGCTCCGGGCTGCGCGCGGCGGCAGCCGCGATTCGTTCGCCAAGCGACGGCAGCGCCGCGTCATCCGGCAGACGATCGGGCGTGGCGATGACACGGTCTTGCGGCGCGCCAGTCAGGCGGTTGAGCTCCGCGAGGCGGCTGGCGATGACCGCGCCTTGCGTCGCCGTCTGCTCGTCGAGACGCGCAAGCTCGACCTGCGCACGGAGCACGTCCTGCTGTACGGCGAGGCCCGCCGCGTAGCGCTCGCGCACGGACGCTTCGGTCTGCGATGCC
>CAZKID010000007.1:0-34616 GCA_964552405.1 uncultured Thermoanaerobaculia bacterium | reverse complement strand
GGTGGGGCTCGGCGACGTAGCCTGTCACTGCGGGCGCCCGCTGGCGCCGGGTTTGGATGATGCGGTCGTTTGCACGCGCGAGCAGGAGGTCGTACCACGCGTTGCGTACGCGGGCTTCGAGTGTGAGCGCCGTGCGGCCGAGCGTTCCTTGTTCGACCTCGCGCACTTCGCTCGCGGCGATGTCGCCGGCGAGCCGCAGCTTGCCCGGCCACGGAAGCGATTGACTTGCCATCAGACCGATGAAGCTTCCTTCCTGGCTTCCGAGCGAGGGGGTGCGCCCATCGTTCTGATAGGTCGTCGAGAGGAAGGGATCGGGAAGCGTGCGCGAAGGTTCGACGCGGTGCTGTGCCGCTTCGACCTGCGCTTTCGCGGCTTGAATCTCGGGCGCGTTGTTCAGCGCCTCCGCGACGAGCGCATCGAGTTGCGGATCATGCAGTGTGGTCGTCGCAAGGACGAGTGATGCAGCGAAAAGTTGGGGAAGCACGATGCAGTCTCCAGAATCCCGTGGAGGGACAGGCGCCTCGCCTGTCCGCGAAACGGTGGAGGAGGGGAGACCGCGAGATCAGATGCGGAAAACGGTATCGAGGATGTGCAGCGGCCTGCTGCCGGGACGCGACGTTCCAACGTCGAAGGCAACCGGCAGCTCGGGCTGGAATGCAGAGATGTTTACGGCTGTGGCGGCAGTAGTGGCATGATGCACCGTCCGGCTCGGCGCCGCGATCGACGTTGCCTGCGCAGCATCGAACGAAATGTCCGAGCGGACCGAGCACTCGGAGCTGCAGTCATTCGCACCGGCCGTCGTCAGTGACACATTCGGCGTCTGATGGCAGCAGGCCATCGCGCAAATCGTCGCAGCCGCGTAGAGCGGGAGTGCGAAGAATGCGGCGACGATCAACAGAATGCCGAGGCCGCCGAGGAGTCGTCTGGTGCGCATGAACAATCTCAACGACAAGATAGACTCGGAAGACATTCCGAGGGTTACGCCGAGTCACATTACGGTGTGTCTGTTGTCACGTCTCGCCAGGTAATGAAACAGTGCAGGCTGCGTCAGAGTCGATATGAACCACATTGATCCCGTTTGCGGCATGACTGTCGATCCGGCGCGCGCCGCCGGCTCTTCGCGCTATCAGAGCGAGACGTATTACTTCTGCAATCCCGGCTGCAAGAAGAAGTTCGATGCGAATCCGCAGCAGTATCTGAAGAAGAATGCGCCAGCCCCGGAGCCAGCGAAGCCGCACGCTGATGGCGGGCAGTGGACGTGCCCGATGCATCCCGAGGTTCTGCGCGACAAGCCCGGCTCGTGCCCGATTTGCGGCATGGCGCTCGAGCCGCGAACCGCCACAGTCGACGAAGAGAATCCCGAGCTGAAGGTGATGTCGGTTCGCTTCTGGGTGAGCCTCGTGCTCACGGCTCCGCTCGTTGCGTTCGCGATGACACGGCACACTGCGTACGGTCACGGTCTCTTCGGCGATGAGCTGCTCGCATGGGCGCCGTGGATCGAGTTGGGGCTTGCGACACCTGTTGTGTTGTGGGGCGCTCTGCCGTTCTTCGAACGTGCGTGGTCCTCGATCCTCAGCCGCCGTCTCAACATGTTCACGTTGATCGGCCTCGGCGTCGCGGTCGCGTATCTCTACAGCCTCGTGGCGACGCTCGTTCCATTTCTCTTTCCGCCATCGTTTCGCGATGCAGCGGGTCACGTCGGCGTCTACTTCGAAGCCGCGGCCGCCATCGTCACGCTCGTTCTCTTCGGACAAGTCCTGGAACTGCGCGCACGGAGCCGCACAGGTGCTGCGATTCGAGCGTTGCTTGAGCTCGCGCCGAAGACTGCGCGCCGGGTCGAAAAGAACGGCAGCGAGCGCGACATTCCTCTCGAAGAGGTAAAGCCCGGCGACACACTTCGCGTGCGTCCCGGCGAGAAGATTCCGGTCGACGGCATCGTCGTCGAAGGAACGACGAGTGTCGATGAGTCGATGGTGACCGGCGAGCCGCTCCCGGTCGAGAAACAGAATGGCGATCGCCTCATCGGTGCGACCGTCAATACGACCGGTTCGGTGCTCATGCGCGCCGAGCGTGTCGGCGCCGACACATTGCTCGCGCAGATCGTGAACATGGTCGCCGAGGCGCAGCGCAGCCGCGCGCCGATTCAGAAGCTCGCCGACAAAGTCTCGGCGGTCTTCGTACCGGCAGTCATCGTCGCGTCGATCGCGACGTTCGTGGTCTGGTCGATGCTGGGACCGCAGCCGCGATTGGTCTACGCGATCATCAACGCCGTCGCGGTGCTGATCATCGCCTGTCCCTGCGCACTCGGACTGGCGACGCCGATGTCGGTGATGATCGCCACGGGCAAAGGCGCGACGGCGGGAGTGCTGTTCCGCAACGCGGAAGCGATCGAGGTGCTGCGGAGAGTTAACACGCTCGTCGTCGACAAGACCGGGACGCTGACGATCGGGAAGCCGGCGCTCTCGTCCACGGTCGGCGTCGAGCGCTTCGAGGGGAACGATGTCCTGCGTCTCGCGGCGAGCGTCGAACGTGCGAGTGAGCATCCGCTCGCCGGCGCGATCGTGGCTGGCGCGGAGGCGCGAGGCATCGCCGTAAAGGCCGCGTCGAATTTCACCTCGATCACAGGCAAAGGTGTTCGCGGCGAAGTCGAAGGGAAGCGCGTCGTCGTCGGCAACCGCGCCATGCTGACCGACCTCGGCATCGATCCCGGGTCACTGGTGCAGATCTCCGAGCAACTGCGCGCGAACGGACAGACCGTGATGTATGTCGTCGTCGATGGCAAGCCGGCGGGCCTCGTGGCAGTGGCCGATCCGGTGAAGGAGATGGCGGCCGAAGCGATTCGCGATCTGCACGCGACGGGGCTGCGCATCGTGATGGTGACGGGCGACAGCGAAACCGCGGCGAAGGCAGTCGCGAAGAAGCTCGGCATCGATGAAGTGATCGCCGACGTGCTGCCCGATCAGAAAGCGGAGATCGTCAGGAAACTGCAGAAAGAACGGCGCGTGGTGGCGATGGCCGGCGACGGCATCAACGATGCGCCCGCGCTTGCGCAGGCGGATGTCGGTCTCGCGATGGGAACCGGCACCGATGTGGCGATGGAGAGCGCGGGCGTCACGCTGGTCAAAGGCGATCTCAAAGCGATCGTGCGCGCGCGGCACCTCAGTCAGGCGACGATGAAGAACATCCGGCAGAACCTCTTCTTTGCGTTTTTCTACAACGCGATCGGGATTCCGATCGCGGCGGGCGCGCTCTATCCGCTGTTCGGGCTGCTGCTCAGTCCGATGATTGCAGCAGCAGCGATGAGCTTCAGCTCCGTGTCGGTGATCGCGAATGCACTGCGTTTGCGCGGAGTGAAGTTGTGAGTGGAGAGCGGGCGTCGCGCCCAAAGTCGCTGGCCGTCTCGGCCGGCGACTTCTCCTCGAGCCATCGTCGACGAGCGAGACGCTCGCCGACTGCGGGCGGGACGCCCGCTCTCCTTTTCTCAATCCTGCTCCTCGGCGTAAGCAGCGTAGTCGCACAACCTGTGGTTGAGCTCTCGCCACCTTCCGCGGCAGGCGCGACCGCGCCGTTCCTTTTCGCGACGCCCGACGGTTTCCTTCTGAGCTGGATGGAGCCTGTTGCCGGAACGGATCGCGTGGCTGTGCGGCTGTCTCGCTATGCACGCGGACGATGGACCGCGCCACGAACGATCGTCGAGCGAAATGATCTCTTCGTGAACTGGGCCGACTTTCCGTCGGTCGTCGAAGATGCAAACGGCGTGATGTTCGCGCACTGGCTGCAGAAGAGCGGAAACGGGACCTACGCCTACGACGTGCGCATGTCGATCTCCAATGATCGCGGCGCCACGTGGAGTGCTCCATTTCTTCTGAATCGCGATGGCAGGATGAACGAACACGGCTTCGCCTCGCTCGTTCCCTTGCCGGGCGGCGGCGTTGCGGCCACCTGGCTCGACGGCCGCAACATGCCGGAAGGAAAAGAAGAAGGCGAGATGTCGATTCGTTACGCGGCGATCGATGCGCGCGGCGCAATTCGTTCCGAGGCGGAGCTCGATTCGCGTACGTGCGAATGCTGCACGACGGGCATGGCGATGACGAAGAGCGGACCTGTCGTGGTCTATCGCGATCGAAATGCGGATGAGATCCGCGACATCGCGGCGGTACGCAAATCCGCAAGTGGCTGGACGAAGCCGCAGCTCGTGCACGCCGACGGCTGGAAGATCGCAGGTTGTCCTGTGAATGGACCGCAAGCCGATGCGATTGGCAATCGCGTGGCCGTGGCGTGGTACACGGCCGCACAGGATCAAGGGCGTGCGTTCGTCGCCTTCTCCGATGATGGCGGGGCGACGTTCGCGCCACCGGTTCGCATCGACGACGGCAAGCCTGCCGGCCGGCTCGATCTGGCGATGATCGATGCGGACCATGCGGCGGTCGTGTGGCTGGAGCAGACCGCGGATGGTGCGGAGATTCGCGCGCGCCGCGTGCAGCGGAACGGCATGCTCGCCCCATCGATGAAGATCGCGGACTCGAGCGCGGCGCGCGCGGCGGGATTCCCGCGAGTCGCGCGGATCGGCAGTGACCTCTACGTCGCATGGACGGAGCACAATGCGGCGAGCAGGCGCGTCCATGTCGCGCGCGCCCGATTCTGAAACTGCGGTTCGGGACTATGATTTGCACGAGTTTCGCCCGATGAAGCGCACACTGATCGCCGCCGCATGGATCGCGGGTTCCACGATTCCGCTGATCCTCGCAACCGTTTTCGTCTTCGGTTGCTGCGTGCTGCCGTTTCACGGTCTGCTCCACCGCGCGATGCCGTTCTGTCACGCTGCGACTGAACTGATGAGCGGCGCGCATCATCATGATGACGATGCGCACTCGTCGACGCCGGCGCGAGCGAAACAGGAACCGGCGAAGCGGTTCTTCACGGAGCTCTCTCCCCGCTTTTCACTCACGCCGATCATGAGCGCGAGTGACGCGTCTGCTCCGCGTGTGTCGATCGGAGATCGCAGCTTCATCACGCTTGGCGCAACGCGCTGCGACCGCGACGTCGGCCTCCACGTCGTGCTCGCCACGTTCCTCATCTGATCCTCTCCTCGCGCGCCGGGACTACTCGCCGTCCGTCCGCTGCAGGAGATGACTCATGAAAACAATCGCTTGTTCGTTCGCACTCGCCGCGCTCGTCGCGCTTGCGGGTTGCGGCGGGAAGCAGTCGATGGCTTCGCGGAGCGCTGCCGCGTTTGCCGAGGCGCAGAAGAAGGGGATCCCGGTGACACCGGGTGAACATGGCGGCCACGCTGCCGCAACTCCCGCTGCACATGCGGAGCAGGGCAGCATGAAGGAGATGTCGCATGCTGCGATGCCCGGCATGGATCACAGCGCGATGAAGATGCCGGGCATGCAGCACGAAGGTATGAAGAGCATGCCGGGCATGCACCACGGCGCGATGCACGACATGGCCGGGATGGATCATGGCGCGATGCACGACATGGCCGGGATGGATCATGGCGCGATGAGCAGTGACATGGCCGGCATGCATCACGGCGGCATGCAGCACCACATGCCCGAAATGACGCATCCAGCCGAGGTCTCGATCAACACCGAGGCGCCTCGAAGCAGTGCGGCGATGGCGACCGTGCAGCCGGCGACGACGCTCCAACAGGACGAGCTCGATCGGCCAATCCAGCCACAGAAGAAGGATCAGTGATGAAGTATTTGACGAGAACAGTTGTCACGCTCGGCGTCGGGATGCTCGCCGCGTGCGCGAGCGTGCCGCGCGATGCCGGGATCTCGGAGATCGAGAAAGCAATCGCAGCGCGTACGAATCAACAGGTGCAGTGGAACGCGCAACCCTCCATGCAGGACGATCCGCAGATCCGCGCGCTGCTGCAGGATGGCGAGCTCACCGCCGACAAAGCAGTTGCCGTGGCGATGCGCAACAATCCGCGATTGCAGGTCACACTCGCCGAGCTCGGAATCGCGCGCGCCGAGCTGCAGCAGGCGAGCACGGGCTCGAATCCGCTGCTCGAAGCCGAGTACCGGATCCCGGCAGATCCGTTTCACGCATACGAGCTTCGTCTCGCGCAATCGCTGATCGAGTTGCTGCAACTCGGCCGGCGGCGGGCGATCGGCCGCCTGACGTTCGATGCCGCGCAGATGCGCATCACGTCAGAGGTCGTTCGCTTCGCGGGCGAAGTGCGATCGACGTACTTCGACGTGCTGGCCGCGTCGCAGCGCGTGGCGCAGAGCCGCGTCGCACTCGAATCGGCGAAGGCTGCAGCCGAAGTGGCGATGAAGCAGCACGAAGCGCAGAACATCACGGATCTCGACCTCGAGAATGAGCAGGCGATGTATGAGCAGGCCAAGCTCGAGCTCGCGCGCGATGAGCGGAAGCTCCTCGTCGCGCGTGAAGCGCTGGTGCGGAGCATGGGCTTGCGCGATGCCGCGCTCGACTGGCGCGTGCCGGCGGCCTTTCCCGCACTCCCTGAACGCGAGCTGGATCAATCGCAGCTCGAACAGCTCGCCGCGGCGCAGCGGCTCGATGTCGCGATCGTGCGGCGCGAGCTCGAAGCGGCCGAGAAGCAGATCCCCGTCGCGCGTCTCGCCGCCCTCGGCGACATCATCGCCGACGTTCACTATCAACGCGACGCCGAAGGGCCGCGCACCTGGGGGCCGGGCATCGAGCTGCCGCTCCCCATCTTCAACTCCGGCGCGGCGGCGCGCACGCGCGCGGAAGCGCAGTGGCTTCGCAGCCGGCATCTGCTGAACGCGTTGCTCGCAGAATCATCGTCGACGCTTCGCGCGGCTCGCGCGTCGGTCGCGGAAGCGCGGGCGCGCGTCGAGTACTACCGCGACGTGCTCCTGCCACGCCGCGCGCGCATCGTGGAGCTGACGAAGCTGGAGCACAACGCGATGCTGGTGGGAGTGTTTCAGCTCCTGCAGGCGAAACAGAACGAAGCGGAAGCGCAGCGCGACGCGATCGAAGCGCAGCGCGAATACTGGAACTCGCGCATCGAGCTCGATCGCGCGCTGAACGGGATCGGGGGACAGTAATGGCAATCACGAGACGCAACGTACTCTTTTCCACGATCGCGGCGACGGCGGGCGGGCTCTTTGGCAGCAAGCGCGCGGCGGCACAGGAGCATCAGCATCACGAATCGCACTCGCCTCTCGCTGGCGCGCGGCGAAAAGGAAATCGCACCGCAGTGATCACACCCAATGGCACGACGCTGCCGTTTCGGATGGTGGGAGGTGTCAAGGAGTTTCATCTCATCGCCGAGCCGGTGAAGCGAGAGTTCGTCAACGGCTTCATGGTGAATTGCTGGGGCTACAACGGAATGACGCCGGGCCCGACGATCGAGGCCTTCGAAGGCGATCGCGTGCGCATTCTCGTCACGAACAAACTGTCCGAGGGGACGTCGATTCACTGGCACGGGTTCATTCTGCCGAATGGCATGGACGGTGTGAGCGGACTGACGCAGCCGAAGATCGGTCCGGGCGAGACGTTCGCTTATGAGTTCACGCTGAAGCAGAGCGGCACGCTGATGTATCACCCGCACTTCGATGAGATGGTGCAGATCGCGCTCGGGATGCACGGCTTCTTCGTCATCCATCCGCGCCAGGCGAACGTGCATCGCGTCGATCGCGACTTCGCGATCTTTCTCAACGAGTGGTTCATCAAGCCGGGAACGGCGACGCCCGATCCAACGGTGATGCTCGACTTCAACGTCTTCACGTTCAACAGCCGCGTGTTTCCCGGAACGGATCCGCTGCTCGTGCGCACAGGCGATCGCGTGCGCATCCGCATCGCGAACCTCACGATGGACTCGCATCCGATGCACATTCACGGGCACAAGTTCTACGTCACCGGTACCGATGCGGGACCGATTCAGCCATCAGCGTGGATTCCGGAGAATACGGTCAATGTGCCCGTTGGCGCGACGCGCGACATCGAGTTCGTCGCCGACAATCCCGGCGACTGGGCCTTCCATTGTCATAAGTCGCATCACGTGATGAATCAGATGGGGCACGGTCTTCCGAATCTGCTCGGCGTCGACGCGGCCAACACGCAGGCGCGGCTCGACGCGCTGACGCCGGGGACGATGGTCATGGGACCGACGGGGATGGGCGACATGGCGGAGATGCAGCAGATGATGCCGCAGCCGCGGAACAGCATCGCGATGCTCGGCGGCGAAGGACCGTACGGTCCGATCGACATGGGCGGGATGTTCACGATCGTGAAGATCCGCGACGACATGGACTACGCGCGCGATCCGGGCTGGTACGAGAAAGGTCCGCGGGCGTACCGCGTCGACTCGATGTCGGAGCCTGCACTGGAGTCGCATCAGCATCATCACCCGCCGGGACGGTGACGCGATGCGAAGAGGACTGAAGGTTCCGCTGCTCATTCTCGCGGGCATCGTGATCGCGCTCTCGATCGCATGCTTCGCGTTGCTTCGCACGATCCGTTACGGCTTCAGCGCGCACGATGAGCCGACCTCGATGGAGGCGTTCATCGCGGCACGCATGCGTCACTGGTCGGTTCCTGCCGATCTGCATCGCGCGAAGAATCCACTGCCGCTGACGCCAGCAGTGCTGGCCGAAGCGCGTGCGCATTTTGCCGATCACTGTGCGACTTGCCACGGCAACGACGGCAAGGGGCAGACAGAGATGGGACGACATCTGTATCCGCGTGCCTCCGATCTCACGCGTTCCGAAACGCAGTCACTCTCCGACGGCGAGATCTTCGCGACGATCGAAAACGGCGTGCGCCTTACGGGGATGCCGGGCTTCGGCAACGGCAGCGCGGGGTCCGGCTACGCGAGTTGGACGCTCGTGCACTTCATCCGGCATCTTCCGAAGATCACACCGGACGAGTTGAACGAGATGGAGAAACTCAACCCGAAGTCGCCCGAGGAATGGCAGGAGATGCAAGGGGAGGAATCGTTTCTGGAAGGAGGGATCGCTCCTGAGCACCACGAACATCACCATTGAAGGGACATCAGATTTCAATCGCTGGGCGTCATTCTCGGAGTTACAGAGTGTAGAGACGAGTGGTCACAAACTTTCCCGGGAGCATGAATTGCGTGGGTCAGGACTTAAAGCTTCGACTGCAGGTTTCGACCCATTGAACATCGGGTCAATCAACGTAAGTCATTGTTTTTAAAAGGAGAGTCTTCTTTTCACTGGATGGCAGAGTCTGTGCTCTAAGGCCACGTGATTCGACACGAATCGATTCATCATTGAAGGAGCATAGATGCGTATTCGGAATGTCCTAGCAGCCCTGGCCCTATTCCTCGTTTCTGCTCTTCCCGCCTTCGCCAGCCACGGATGGGGTAGTTATCATTGGGGCAAGTCGTGCGCGACTTGTGCCGCCGCCATCACCGTCTACGATTCAACCGTCACGACAAATACCAGTTGGCCCACGCACCTCAATAAAGCGATCTTTGGTGACTCGTCCAATCCAAATACAACGGATCGCCGCGGTTGGAACGACTCCATTGCGCTCGATCTGACGATTGCACAAGGTTCTACGACAACGACGACTCGCAGTTCCTGTCCGTCCATTTCTGGCGCGATGCGCGTTTGCAACTACACCTATGGATCCAACGGCTGGCTCGGTCTTGCGTCGATCAACACGGTCAGTGGTTCGACGGTTCACATTGCGTGGGCCACGACGAAGATCAACGACTCTTACTTCAACTCCGGTTATCCGAACACCGAGAAGCGCCACGTGATGTGCCAGGAAGTCGGCCATGGCTTCGGCCTTGGACACACGTCGGAGAATGGATCGTCGCAGAACACCTGCATGGACTACTACCAGAACACGAGCAGCACCGACTGGGCGAGCACGGGCCCGAACCAGCACGACTTCGACCAGATCCTCACCCAGATGCACTGGGGAGCGAAGCTCGATCTCATTACGGAGCACATGAAGGTCATTGGAGACGTGCCGCCCTCTGAGATGAATGAGCAGTGGCAGTGGGGTACGGCAGTCGACTTCGACGAGCAGGGACGTCCTGAACTCTTCAAGCTCGATCTTGGCGAAGATGCGCTTGGGAACGAACATGCGATTTGGACGCATGTAATCTGGGCGAATCCTTCCGATACGGAACGGCCAGAGCACACGCCCGCTCAGCAGGGCGAATAAGAGAACTTGCAATTGGTGGTCAGAAAGGCGAGGGGCAACCCTCGCCTTTTTTTGTTCATCGATGAGGTGCAGCGCGCCGTCTGATACCCGAGACGACAGAGATCTGTTGTGGCGCGATCCATGTGTTGTTGTATGCGATCGTGTCCGAGCGGCCATCGCCCTGCGTAATGACGGCCCGGAGTGAATACGAACCAGGGGCGATATCGTGCGGGAGCGTGAATGTCACCCCGTCTTGTGCATCGTCCCAATAGGCGCCAGGTTTCACTGGACCGCTGAACACCAGTGAACCAATGAGCAGATCCGATAAGTAGAAGCGGACGAGCACGTCAGCCACCGGTTCTGTCCCAACGTTCTCGAATCCGAAGTTGCGGATGGTGATTGCGCCGCCCGGAGTGACCGCAGAAGACGAGATCTCGACCGGTGTCGTTGCCGCGTAGTCGGTAGCATTGGAATCGAAGAAGAACGGATAGATCGCGAGATCGGTGACTCGCTGGGCTCGTAACGGATAAGCGTTGCGCGCTTCTTGTGTGTCAGAGGCCGCGATGTATTGTGCCGCAAAGTCTTCGTACAGATTCATCACGGAGATCGCATTGACGTTGTGGTGAAACCCGAGGCTATGTCCGAGCTCGTGGGCTGCAGTGGCTGCATACAACGCTGGCCCACGGTCCGTGAAATCGACGGGACCGGACGCCTTGAAGCCGCGGCTGAAATCGGAGTTGAGGATTACATCGGTTTCATTGAATGTGCCGCAGATCGCGTTTGGAGGTTTGGGACAGGCGTCGAAGTCTCCCGCTGCAGTCAGGGGCGACATGAACGTAATTGCAAAGGTGTTCCGGTCCATATTGATGCCATACCTTGCGGAGGTGGTGGCGATGTCCAGAAACCCGATTTCATTGATTCCATCAGGGCGTAAGTTGCCGGTACCTGGCCGGTAATTGAAGACATCGACATACGAATTCCAGCGATCGAAGACCTCTTGTGCGGAAGCACTGTAGGCCGGATCGGCGTGTTCGATTTCCCACGAAACAGGCACACTTGGCGGGCCGCCGCACGTGCAACTTCCTGAATGTCCCTGTCCTGACAGTTTCGAGCCGAGGAGCAGCATGGCAACCACCAATGGGATCGTTTTCATTGCTGCAATTGCCGCTGGTGAACGAAGATCCGCAAGTCGTTCAGTGTTGCAGCGGGATATTCCGTTCTGTTGCTGGCGCGTGCGGAGATCGGTTGTAGCGCCGGCGTGCCGTCCGCATTGAAAGCTCTGGGAGCGGAGAGCTTCTCTCGATCCTGCATGGCAGGAAGTCTTCGAGACATCGCGCCGTGCGCGTCCAGGATGAGCTGTTCGCCGTTGAGCGAAACGATCCTGTCGGCGCTGACGTGAAAAATACCGTCGCCCCAGCCAATCGCTGGAACGGGTCGCGACGCAGCATCATCGAGGAAAACGACATAGCGCGACCCGATTCGCAGCCTCGGTACGCCTTCGATTCCGACGTCGAGCGTCCCGGCGCGCCCGCCAGCGAAGGAGAGAGTGATCTCAGGATTCGCGGTCGTGCCGCCAAGTACCTCGACAATGTGAGCTCGATAGTCGGTCCAGACCATGTTCTCTCTGCCGATATGGGTGCGCGAATCGATGACATCGACGAGCACGATCGCAGTCGCAGCGTCACGAATCTCTTCGAGCGGTCGATGCCGGATGCGGGTCGCCGCTGCGGGGAGCGCGAGGAGGACAAAGAGGAGGGCTGCGATTCGTGTCATGAGGTCCGACGATGATAACGCGCAAAAAAAAAGCCCCGCCAGGGGCGGGGCTTGGCGTGGTGCCAGGGGATTTCTTACTCGTCCACCCGATTCGCAGTCGGATGCATCTCGATCCCGTCTTCGTCTGCCCAGAAGATGTGGCTGAGAATCGCTTCTTCTTCGTGATCGGATCCGAACTCGAGAACGAAGGTCACGGCCCGACCCTTGTGATCCCACTCGATCGGCGTACCGAGCTGCCACACTTCCGTCAGATCGTCGCCAATCCAGCGAACCGGAACCGAGAGCGACGCAGCCTTCTGGTTGAGCGTTGCTGTCAGTGTGTAGCTATTGAAGCTGTCGAGGTGCGCATAGATCGTGTTCAGTTCGTCACGGTCGTGCGCATTCGGCTTCGTGCTGAGCGTGCTGCCGGCGTTCGAACCAGTGTTCGAGAAGTAGTCCATGCAGGAGTTCTGCGAAGAGCCATCCGTGCTCTGGTGATCGAGGCCAAAGGTGTGCGCGACTTCCTGACACATGACGTGCTCGCGCTCATTCGTGTTGTTGTAGGTGGCTGTGTCGAAGTAGGTGTCGTTCATCTTCGCCGAGCCCTGTGTGATGTGCGTGCCGCCCGTCAGGTTGATGGATGCTAGGCCCAGCCATCCATTGTTGCCATAGCGGCTGTTGCACACTTGCGTCGTTCCCGCGACCATGGAGCAGCGCTTGTTCGAGGAGCCGGCGACGATCGTGGTGCGGACGGGCGAGCCGAGACCGTTCCAATCATTGCTGGTCTGAGAAAGGTGACCTTTCCAGTCACTGCTGGTCAGGTTGTCACCGAGCTTGAGGGTGAACGGATTGCTTGTACGGGCCCAGTGATATCCGCCCCAGGAGTGGCTGGCCAGGGCGGGAACGGAGAGGGTAAGAACCATCAGGATCGACGCGAGACGGTTACGAGACATGAAAACCCCTTTCTTTCTTGTCCGAGTTGACCAGCCTAGTTCAACCGCCATGCCGCAAGCTCGTGAGATCGCGAGTGCTGGCCTAAATCGTGTACAAAGAGGTGTTTAGACTTTCTTGATCTCTCACGGTCTCTTTAAATGCGGGTCAGATTTCGATGATCCTTGTCGAAGCAGGTGCTCAACATCGAACGAACAGTGCAGAGTGCGATGTGGATAAAACATTGAGCCGTGGATCAGGACTCATGTTGAACCGTGACGTGTCATAAGTAACTTGTGCAATGAATAGTTAGCGGCCGTGGTTTCTGTGTCGCCGGACGATCTCGCCATCTCGTGGGTCACATATCGCTGTGATGCGCAGTCTTTGACCCTCATTTGAGCGATTTGACTCGTTGGATATACTTGGACAAACAGACATGGAATCTTCCGCTTCGGCGTCTGTCAGGCGCTGCATGCTGCCGTTGCTCGTCATCGCATGCGCCTTCTGGATTGGCCACAACTTCGTCTGCGATCAGCTGAACATGTTGGACGCAGGCAGGTCGGTCGCTCGCGATCCACACGGCATTCCACCCAGGACGCCATTGGCGCATCCTGCAAGGCCTTTGCATCGCTCGATGCGGGTTCAAGATTCGCCCGTCGAAATTTCTGAGTTTTCGCCGGCGATCCTCGCAATCCAACACGACGCGCTCGAGCAAGCCCATCGGTCTTGCCGCTCCTCGCTGCGGCGGTTGTCTCAATTGTCATCTCTTCGGATTTGATCTCTCCACATCTCCTCTGGTTCGCAGATACCGGACGAAGGAGTTGTGCGTGAATTCAATCGAAGAAGTTCCCCATCCAACAGCCGTTCTATCGGAGCGGTTCGCGAAAAATATCGAAACGATCCGAGAACATTACGGCTGGTCGCTTTCCACGATCGCGAGTCGATCAGGTGTCTCGCTGAACGCAGTGAAACACCTGTTGCGGCGTGGCTCCAACCCCGGGATCGCGATGGTGTTGAGGCTGGCGAATGCGGTGGGTTTGTCTCTGTCACAATTGCTCGATGAACGAGGTATTCAGCGAGACGCGCTGCCAGGCGAGGACGCGATCGTTCCCGTCTACCGCGATTTGGA
Organism: uncultured Thermoanaerobaculia bacterium; assembly: GCA_964552405.1. Taxonomy (GTDB): domain Bacteria; phylum Acidobacteriota; class Thermoanaerobaculia; order Gp7-AA8; family Gp7-AA8; genus JAJPHC01. The sequence goes on along the minus strand of CAZKID010000007.1, from coordinate 20,683 downwards.
TGCGATGGTGGCAGCGATCGGGCCGCGGTCGCGCGCATATCGCATCCGCGGGAATTGGAGCCGGCGCAAGTTCGTCGAGCACTCCGGCATCAGCAAAGGCACACTTCATTACCTCGAGACGAATAGCGTTGAACCGACGATGGCGATCGTCGAGCGTGTTGCCGCGGCGTTCAACATGCAACTCGCGGAGTTCGTCGAGATCGTTGAATCCCCGGTAATCGCAATTACGCGATCGACCTCTTCAGCGATGGATCGCCATCAACATCTTCTCCGTCACTTCGAAGCAATGGAGCGCGTGGAACTCGATGATTGCCGTCTGGAGGGAAGGCAGCGCTTTGGTTCGCCCGTCTCGCCACCGGGATCGACGGCGATGTTGTACGTCGTCGAAGGAACGATTCGCGTGAGCTTTGAGACGGAGCATCATCTACTCAAGGATGGCGACGCCGCACTCGTAATGGCCGATCGGCCGTTCACGATTGCGAGCACGACCGCTGAACCCGCCCGGTTCCTGCGCTTTGCTCGTTTGAAGGGGATTGCGGAGGAGGAGCGGCACTCCGCGATTTCCTGAGGCGCAGAAATAACAGCCTGAATCACCTGCAATGGGACACGAGACCTCATCGTTGACCCGCTGTGGCATACTCGTTCTCTCACGCACATGAAGCGCAGAACGCGAACGCTGGTCATTCTTGGCGTCATGGCGCTGGTCAGCTCCGCGGCGACCGGCTCCTGGATGAATGCGCTGGGCGACATGCACCAGCTGTCGTTCTGCAGTGCACCGCATCAGCCGGCGCCGCAATCGCGGCCGGCGCAGCATCGCGCGATCTCTTCGGCTTCGGCCCCCCACTTTTCGCCGCAGCCCGCATCGTTCGCCAGCAGCTGCGCCACGATCTCCGATCCCTCGTCCACGCACGCCGTGGCCATCGCTCCAGCCTGGCATCCCGATGGTGCGCGGCGCCTTTCGCTCATCGCGACACTCCGCATTTGATCCTTCGTCCAGGTGCTTTCTCCTGACGAACGATCGAAGAATAAGGAGTGTGTTCATGGAATCGAATGGAATCCCTGAACGGTTCGCGCGCAATGTGCAGACGGTGCGCGAGCACTATGGCTGGTCTCTGGCGGAGCTCGCAGAGCGTGCGGGAATCAGCATCAATGTCGTGAAACATCTATCGCGCGCGGCAACGAGTCCCGGCATCACGACGGTCCTGCGACTGGCCAATGCGACGGGTTTGTCGCTGGCGAAGTTGCTTGGAGCGGACGTCGACCCGGCGACTCTGCCCGACGAGGCGAACATCGTTGCCAAATATCGGGATCCGGATGCGATGAGCGCGGCGATCGGCCGCCGCTCGCGCGCGTACCGGTTGCGCGACAAGTGGAGCCGCCGGAAGTTCGTCGAGCACGCGAAGATCAGCAAGGGAACGCTGCACTATCTGGAGAGCAACGCCGTCGAGCCGACAGTCGCGACCGTGGAACGCGTTGCCGCCGCGTTCAAGATGTCGCTCGCCGAGTTCGTGGAGACGGTCGAGTCTCCGGTCATCACGCGAGTGGAGCTCGACGATTGCAGACTCGTGGGCACCGATGGAGTGTTGGCGCAGTCGGCGCCGGCCGGATCGACGTCCATGTTGTACGTCATCGAGGGAGCAATCTGCGTGAGCTTCGAGTCGGAGCGGCATCTCTTGAACAATGGCGAAGCGGTGATGCTGATGACGGATCGCCCTTACACGATCGCGAGCACGACCGGCGCACCGGCGCGCTTTTTGCGCTTCGCGCGCATGGAAGAAGCCCCCGGCTGATCCTCGTTCTCTTCGGCATGACATCGACTCGTTTTCTGATTGCAATGCTTCTCGTGCTTGTGCCCGCCGCTGCGTTCGCGCACGGCGGACACAAGCACGTCATCGGTACCGTCGTGACGTTCTCTGCAACGGAGATCGTCGTCAAGACTGATACGGGCAATACGACCGTGCCGCTCTCAGCAGCCACGCACTATTACCACGGCAGCGGCACGAGCCACGCGGCGTCGCCGGCAGAAGTGAAGAGCGGGATGCGTGTGGTGGTGCATCCGGGCGGAGATGGAGTCGCAGCGGAAGTACACGTGCCGTAGGTGCAGGCAGCAGGCAGCAGGCAGCAGACAGCAGGAGCTCCCCGCGAGCCCGGATGAAATCTCGAAGGCGCGCGAGGAGCGGTATCAGTAGGTGAGCTGGTTGTTGCAGATGACGGGAGGGTGTGATGGGAAGGAAGAGTGCGTCGTCTGATTGCTCGATACCTCAGCGAACGCGCACGGCAGGGAGACACTCGAACTGGTGATGTGTTTGAGACAGCAGGCAGCAGACGGCAGGCAACGGAGTCCGGCTCCTGCTCTCTGCTGCCTGCTGCCTGCTGTCTGCTGTCTGTCTGCTGTCTTCATCATGACCAGTTCGGTGAGTAATCTAAACCGGCCGGCTGGTCGGTACGGTACCCCGACACACTCCGCCTTGTGATTCGTGTCACATCGACTTGTGACCCCTGACCGTGCGCGGTTGCGAGCGTGCTCGCTACATTGTGTGACGAGGGAAGAGTGCTGAGTTCTGAGTACTGAGTTCTGAGTAGAAACGCGCAAGGCTCCCCCACTCAGAACTCAGCACTCAGAACTCAGAACTCAGAACTAGGAGGCCGCATGCCGTCACCGTACAACCTGGAAGTCGAATACAACTGTAACGAATGCAGCGTTCGCGCGGAGCGCCTCTTCTGCAACATGGCGGAGCCCGTGGTGCGCGCACTCGACGGTGTGAAGTTCACGAGCCTCTATCCGAAAGGCTCATTGCTTTTCGTCGAAGGTGAAGAACCGCGAGGTGTCTTCATTCTCTGCAGCGGCCGCGCGAAGCTGACGACTTCGTCGACCGAAGGAAAGACGCTGATCGTCAAGATCGCCGAGCCCGGCGAAGTCCTCGGTGCCAGCGCGACGATTCTCGGGCGTCCGTACGAGGTCTCGGCGGAAACGATCGAGCCGTCGCAGCTGAACTTCATCAAGCGCGAAGACTTTCTGAAGTTCCTCAACACGCATCTCGAGGCGTGCATGCACACTGCGCAGCAGCTGAGCGAGAAGTATCACTCGGCGCAGCGCGAGATCCGTTCGCTCGGTCTTTCGCAGAGGACCGCGGAGAAGCTGGCGGGTCAGCGGGTCGACTGGCACCTGAACGACGGCGACCCGACACCGAAGGGGACGCGGCTCAAAGTCCTGCTGACGCATGAAGAGATCGCGCAGATGATCGGCACGACGCGCGAGACCGTCACGCGCCTGCTGAGCGATTTCAAACGCAAGAAGATCATCGATGTCAAAGGCTCGACGCTCTTCGTCGTGAATCGAAATGATTTAGAGACGATGGTCAGCGTTTGAGACGCGCGACACCAACTCATGTGTGAGCTGTCACAGTGCATCACAGGGCGATGTTCGTACCGTGAAGTCCGGCGCAATACTCTCGAAATGAGGTGGCGAACGTGACCGTCGAACTTCAGGAAGCAGTCAATCCAGCGTTGTGCGAATCTGTGATTCGCGCATTGGCCCGTTATGAGAAGGCGGAAGGGTGGCCGACGGGCAGTATCCTGTTTCGCGAAGGCGAACATCCGCGCGGCGTCTACATCGTTCACTCCGGCGAAATCGATCAGGTGTTCTCGTCACGCGGCGGACATGCGAAGCCGCTGCTCGCCGCCGGCCCCGGCCAGATCCTCGGCCTCAGCTGCGTCGTCTCGGGCAAGCCGCACAATTGCTCCGCAACCGCGCGCACTCCATCCGTCACAGGCTTCATCGAAAAAGAACGCTTCACCACCATCCTCGAAGAGCAGCCCTCGCTCTGGTGGAGCATCCTGCAGTTGCTCAGCACGGACATCAATTCGTGCTACGACTGCATGAAGAGCTTGTCGCATAACGGCAGGTAGTAGCAGGTAGCAGACAGCAGACAGCAGACAGCAGGTTTCCGCTGCCACTGCCTGCTGCCTGCTGTCTGCCCCGTGATCACCATCACACCCTCCTGTGCGCGAGGTCCTCTCACGCACATTCATCACACGACTATGTTCACTTCCGGAGGCTGAACATGTCCGCACACCGCGCGATGCTCGATGGAAACGAAGCCGTTGCACGCGTCGCCTATAAGCTCAGCGAAGTCGTCGCCATCTATCCGATCACTCCCAGCTCGCCGATGGGTGAGTGGTCCGACTCGTGGGCCGCGGAGCAGCAGCCGAATCTGTGGGGCACGATCCCCGCGGTGATCGAGATGCAGAGCGAGGCCGGGGCGGCGGGCGCAGTGCACGGCGCGTTGCAGACCGGCACACTCGCAACGACGTTCACTTCGTCGCAGGGCCTCCTGCTGATGATTCCGAACATGTACAAGATCGCCGGCGAGCTGACGCCTGCCGTGTTCCACGTTGCCGCGCGCAGCATCGCAACGCATGCGCTCTCGATCTTCGGCGATCACAGCGACGTGATGTCGGTGCGCTCGACGGGCTGGGCGATGCTCTCCTCCGCAAGCGTGCAGGAGGCGCATGACTTCGCGCTGATCTCGCACGCCGCGACGCTCGAATCGCGCATCCCGTTCATCCACTTCTTCGACGGCTTCCGCACCTCGCACGAAGTCGCGAGCGTGGAGCTGCTGAGCGACGACGAGCTGCGCAAGATGATCGATCTCGAGCTCGTCTTCGATCACCGCTCGCGCGCACTCACGCCGGATCGTCCCGTGCTGCGCGGCACGGCGCAGAATCCCGATGTCTTCTTCCAGGCGCGCGAGCGCTCGAATCCGTTCTATTTGAATTGCGGCGACATCATCGCCGCCGCGTTCGAACGCTTCGCGAAGCTGACAGGCCGCGCATACAAGCCGTACGAATACTTCGGCGCGCCCGATGCCGAGCGCGTGATCGTCCTCATGGGCTCCGGCTGCGAGGCTGCACATGAAACGGTCGCGGCACTCACGGCAAACGGCGAGAAGGTCGGTGTGCTGAAGGTGCGGATGTACCGGCCGTTCGATGCGAGCCGTTTCGTGACCGCGCTGCCACGTACGGTGCGCAATCTCGCGGTGCTCGATCGCACCAAGGAGCCGGGCGCGATCGGCGATCCGCTGTATCTCGATATCGTCAACGCGCTCTACGAGTCGAAGCGCTTCGTCAATGTCACCGGCGGCCGCTACGGCCTCTCGTCGAAAGAATTCACGCCGGCGATGGTCAAGGCGATCTTCGACAATCTCGCCCAGCCCGAGCCGCGCAACCACTTCACCGTCGGCATCAACGACGACGTGACGCACACATCGCTGGGCTACGATCCGTCGTACTCGATCGAGCCAGCCGAGGTGAAGCGGGCACTGTTCTATGGATTGGGATCCGACGGCACCGTCGGCGCCAACAAGAACTCCTGCAAGATCCTCGGCGACTCCGGTCATTTCGCGCAGGGCTACTTCGTGTACGACTCGAAGAAGGCCGGCGCGACGACGGTGTCGCACCTTCGCTTCGGTGATCAGCCGATCCGCTCGACCTATCTCATCAGCCAGGCGCAGTTCGTCGCGTGTCATCAGCGCTCGCTCATCGACCGCTACGACATCGCGCATGAGTTGATGGAAGGCGGCACGTTCCTCTTCAATGGCGACGAGTCGATGATCCCGCAGCGCGTGATGCTGCAACTCATCGAGAAGAAGGCGCGGCTTTTCGTCATCGATGCGAACAAGGTTGCGCGCGAGGCCGGCATGGGCTCGCGCATCAACACGATCATGCAGGTCGCGTTCTTCGCCCTCGCCGATGTCATGCCGGTCGAAGATGCGCTCACGGCGATTCGCAAGGCGATCAGGAAGACCTACGCGTCGAAAGGCGAAGCCGTCATCGAGAAGAACTTGAAGGCGGTCGATGCGACGCTGGCCGCCTTGCACGAGATCGCGTTACCGAGTGTAGGACAGGCGCCCTCGCCTGTCCTTGAAGGGAAAACCGGACAGGCGGGGGCGCCTGCCCTGCAAGTCCTCCTCGCCGGCCGCGGCGACGATCTCCCGGTGAGCGCGCTTCCCTGCGACGGCACCTTCGTCACAGGAACCGCGAAATTCGAGAAGCGCAATCTCGCGCAGGAGATCCCGGTGTGGGATCCGCAAGCGTGTATCCAGTGCGGCAAGTGCGCGCTCGTCTGTCCGCATGCGGCGATCCGCATCAAGGTCTACGACGAGAATCTGAAGAACGACGCGCCGGAGACGTTCAAATCGCTGCAGCCGGTGCATAAGGATTGGAAGGGCTTCGCGTACACGATTCAGGTTGCACCCGAGGACTGCACGGGCTGCAAGCTGTGCGTCGATGTCTGCCCGGCGAAGTCGAAGACGGTGCCGACGCGCAAGTCGCTCTACATGCAGCCGCACGACGACCTCCTCGAGCCCGAGAAGAAAAACTGGGACTTCTTCCTCGGTCTCCCCGAATTCGATCGGACGAAGCTGACGCCGGGACTCATTCGTCATCAGCAGGTGATGCAGCCGCTGTTCGAATTCAGCGGCGCGTGTGTCGGCTGTGGAGAGACGCCCTATCTGAAGATGGCGACGCAGCTGTTCGGCGATCGCATGGTCGTCGCGAACGCGACCGGCTGCTCGTCGATCTACGGCGGCAATCTGCCGACGACGCCCTGGACGCAGAACGCCGATGGCCGCGGCCCCGCGTGGTGCAACTCGCTGTTCGAAGACAACGCGGAGTTCGGACTCGGCTTCCGCGTGTCGATCGACAAGCAGCGCGACTTCGCACGCGAGTTGCTGAAGAAGCTCGCCGACGATGTCGGTGAAGAGCTTGCGCGAGCGATTCTCGATTGTCCGCAGAATGATGAGGCGGACATCGCGGAACAACGCGAGCGCGTCGCGTTGCTCGAGGAGCGGCTGCGCCGCATCGAGTTGAAGACGCGGATGCACAAACTCGATGCAACGGATGCGCAGCAACTGCTCGCGCTCGCAAAGTACCTGGTGAAGAAGAGCGTCTGGATCGTCGGCGGCGACGGCTGGGCGTACGACATCGGCTTCGGCGGGCTCGATCACGTGCTGGCCAGCGGCCGCAATGTGAACATCCTCGTGCTGGATACCGAGGTGTATTCGAATACGGGAGGGCAGGCGTCGAAGGCGACGCCGCGCGCGGCGGTCGCGAAGTTCGCCGCCGGCGGCAAGCCCGCCGCGAAGAAAGACCTCGGGCTCATCGCGATGACGTACGGCAACGTGTATGTCGCCAGCGTGTCGTTCGGTGCGAAGGATGAGCACACGCTGCGCTCGCTCATCGAGGCAGAGCAGTACGAGGGACCGTCGCTGGTGATCGCGTATGCGCACTGCATCGCGCATGGTCTCGACATGGCGGCCGGCCTGCAGCATCAGAAGGCGATCGTCGACGCCGGCCAATGGCTGCTGTATCGCTACCACCCGGAGAAAGAGAAGCCGCTGCAGCTCGATTCACGCGCGCCGAAGATTCCGGTGGAGCAGTTCCTCCGGATGGAGAACCGCTTCAATCAGTTGCTCAAGGGGAATGACGAGGAATCGAAGAAGCTGTTCGCCGACGCGCAGGCGGATGTGAACACGCGGTGGAACATGTATAGCTATCTGGCCGCGCGGTGAGAATGGGACGGATGGGACGGATGGGAACGCCTATCCGTCCAGTCCTAACTAGCCGTTGCACCCGAGAGGATCGGCGTCGCCGCGGCGAACGTGCCCGGCTGATACGCGCAGAGCGGATCCGTCGCGAACAGGTCGCCGGTCGCTGCGAAGGCGCGTGCGCGCGAGCCGGTGCAGACGCTGCGGAACTCGCAATTGCCGCACCTTCCCTTGAGATTCGCGGGATTGCGCAGTGACGTGAAGAGATCCGAGCGCTGCTGAATCGTCGACAGCGGCTGATAGCGGACGTTCCCCGCGGTCATCGGCAGGAACTGGCTGATGCTCACTTCGCCGGTGTGTGAGATGAAGATCTGTTCCGCGCAGTCGGTCGCGGCAAGTTTCTCGTTCGCCGCACCATTCATCGCGCGCGCCTCGGCCGAACGCTGAATCATGTAGCGGCGGTAGTGCGGCGCTTCGATCGTGCGCACTTTGTACGGCACCTTCTGTGCGACATCCCAGAGGACTCCGAACGTCTGCTCGACCTCTTCTGCGTTCAGCAGTGGCAGATGTTTCGCGTCGCCGATCGGTACCGGGAAGAAGAGGTTCCAGCGCTCGACATGGAGATCGCCGAGCAGTGCGGCGAGCGTGCGGAGCTCGTCGAGGTTGGCGCGGGTGACGAGTGTGTTCACTTCAACCGGCAACGCCACTGTGCGTGCCCAGCGAATCGCGAGGAGCGTCGAGCCGAACATGCCGGTTACCCCGCGGGCGGCATCATGCTGGCTGGGCTTTGCCGAATCGAGTGCGATCGCGATGCGCGCGAGTCCGTTGCGTTTGAGCGTGCCGATCGTGGCGCCGGAGAGCGATGGAGATGCTGTGATGGTGAGCGTGGGTGCGAGTGCGCGGCGCCTTGCGTAGTCGAGGAGTTGATAGAGGTCGGTGCGCTCCAGCGGATCACCGCCGGTGATGATCACTTCCTGTGGGCGAAGCGCGGGGATCTGGTCGATCGTCTTGTACGCCTCGTACGTCGACAGTTCGAGTGGACTCCGCTTGGCCTGCGCGCCGATGGGGCAGTGAAGGCAGGAAAGACGGCAGGCTCGCGTGAGCTCCCACGTGACGACTGGTGATTGCAAGGATTCCATCGCGCACCTCAAAGGAACGTCGGACAACCTTACAGTTGCCCTGTTGTTCACGATGAGACCACGCGTGGCAGAATGGAGCGGATGATTCGTCGCACATCCACTTGTGACGCCGCTCACGTGGCCACGTTCGCCGCAGGAAGGACGATGACCTGATGAAAGTCTGCTGCGAGCACAAGCCGGAAGAACACCACGTGGTCGAGCTCTGTCATCAGGTGATTCACTATCCGTCCGAGGACTACGTCTGTGTCTGCGAGGGGCTGGCGGCGGAGGGTGAGGTCTGTTCATCCTGCGGCCACAAAGTGGGGGAGCACGGGCGGGAACGCATTTGCAGACCGGCGGATGGGGCGTTTTGCTCGTGTCGGGCGGAGGCGTGAGCTGGTGACGAGGATCCGCGGGCTCGAGGGCGCGCGGTGCTCCGCTCCCTCCCGCGAGCCTGCGAATCCGCGAGCCCGCATGACCGCCCTGGAATAACTGCATCCCCTCCCCGGTTGCGCTGCCTCGATTCCGTTGTTTGCCCGCTGGTGGAGAGCAGTCTCCGATCTGGCAGCACAGCAGAAAGGAGATACACACTGTGAAGACAACCGGTACCGTCAAGTGGTTCAACGACGCCAAGGGCTTCGGCTTCATCACGACTGAGGGTGGCGAGGACGTTTTCGTCCACTTCAGCGCGATTCAGGGCCAGGGCTTCCGCACGCTCGCCGAAGGCGCTCAGGTCGAATTCGAAGTCGCACGTGGCCCGAAGGGGCTCCAGGCGGCGAACGTTTTCGTCATCTAAGCGAAACTCGCGATCGAAAAGAAGGGACAGCGCGACGAGCGCTGTCCTTTTTTTTGCCCGTCCTGCGCCGCGCCGTCAGGCGCATCAAGTGCTGATGAAGGGGCACCGCATCGGCACTCCCTCTTCATGCTCGTGACAAACCGCGGGGGCGTCGCCCATTCGGCAGGGGCCGGGCACTCCGTCGATCCACACCACGCCGTTCACGATCTGCATGCTGCCGGCGGCGAGGAACTCGATCGCTTTCTGCATCATCACACCGTACGACGCCTCGATCATCCACTTCCGATGCAGTTCCGCGTACGCCTCGATCATCGCGGCATCTCCGCGTGTCCGCGCGTCATCGATGATCGGTGGAACGTGGAAGGGTCCGCTGACGAGGAAGCGCGTTCCATTTGCGAGCGTCATCGCACTGCGCGTCTCCTTCGCGCCAGCGAACATGGCGCCGAGGACGTCGCCGGGATCGAGAAGGTAGACGTTGTCGGTGACGGGATGATCTCCGGACATGACGAAGAGATAGTCGCTCGGAATGTCGTCGGCCGACTGCACGATCGGTACGCCGAACAGCTCGAGATCTTCGCGCTCCGCGACTCGATCATCATCGACGATCGCGCAGACGAGCTCGAAGAGCCGTCCGCGATTCGGAGAGGCGAGGAGTTGCCGCACGCCGGGCAACGATCGCGAGCCGGCGATCGCCACGCGCAGCGGCGTGAAGGATTCTCCGCTCATACGTTCAGGCCAGCGCGAGCTCTTCTTCGGCTTCTTCTTCCAGCGCTGCGATGACGTCGGTGGCGATCGGATCGCCGCCAGCCTCGCAGAGGATCACTTCGTATAGCGCAAGAGTGTCGGCGACGTCCTCATCCGGGATGCGCCGCACGGCGTAACCGGCGTGATCGATGATGTAGTCGCCGGTTGCAACCGCCTCTTTCATCGCGTCGAGTTTCACCGTTCGCACGGTGCCCCAGAAGTCGACGCGAGCCGACTTTCCGTTGATCGAAACGATGCGCCCTGGCAGTCCGAGACACATACGTCACCTCCGCAATCAGAGGCTAGAGGCGAACCTGTTTTTACCCGATGACCATGCGCACTCCGGCTTGTGATGGCGCGCACATGGGAGCGCGATTTCGCGCAGCGCGAGTGCGCAGGCGGCGGCGTACCTTGGCAGGCATGAGAATCCATGAAGTCATGACCGCCAGTCCTGCATCCTGCGAGCCATCGACCACTCTTCGCGTTGCTGCGCAGCTCATGAGCGCGCATGACTGCGCCGCGATTCCCGTCACGCGCAATGGAGAACTGATCGGCATCATTACCGATCGCGACATCGCCTGCCGCGCCGTCGCGAATGGGAACGATGTTTCCGATCTTCCCGCCTCGCAATTCATGACCTCGCCCGTGATCGCGGTAACGCCCGACGACACGCTGGAGCGCGCGGCCGAACTGATGGCCGAGAATCAGATTCATCACCTTCCGGTGATCACCGTGGAAGGCGTCCTCGTCGGCATGGTGGCGCAGTCGGATCTGGGCCGCCGCATGACGAATCGCGAGTTCGGCCAGATGGCGAGGTTGACATCCATTCGAAACCGGCCGATCTATGTAGACAACGAGTCCCTGCGCAAACTCGATCATTGAGGTGAACTGATGGACGACCTCGACGACCTCATGCTGCTCGGTTCCGAAATCGATGATGAATTCAACATTCAGCTCGGGCGTCACCGGCTCGAGTCGCGATTGCGCCAGAACACGGCCAATGGTCCGGAGCTCTCGGGCGGCGATGTCGACGCGCAGTGGGAGATGGCCGAGTCGTGCGGCGACGAAACCGTCTGCGGCAGCATGATGACTCCCGATCAAAATGTCGTCGATGAATACGGCGACGCCTGGGGCATCGGTTACGAAGAAAACGACATGCTCCGCTTCGGCGAAAAAGAGCATGAGCGCGATGTGCATCGCTGGGAGCTCGATCCTGCGAGCTCAGAGGATTACGAGGAACGGTCCGCACGGCCGCGTGGCGCGATGAAGCTGCTGCATTGGAAGTGAATGCAGGTCACGCGGGCTCGCGGCTTCGCAGGCTCGCAGTGTAGAAGCCGTCAGTCCCTCGCGCCCGCGAGCCAGCGTGACCGCGAGCCCCCGGCTTTCCACGCCACATACGGTTTTGCCAGTTGCCGCAGCGCCCAGTTCTTTGCGGCGTACACATGATCGGCGAACACCGGCTCGATGAGATCCGCTGTCTCTTCCGGCTGCACGACGAGTGAGACTTCGATCGGGAGAATGCCTACCGGCAATCCTGCGCGGCGGCACGCCTGGTGGAGATATGCGAACACTTCTTTCATTTCTTCCGGATGCGGTGGCGGCACGTGTGCCATCTCACTGCCGATCGTCGGGCGGAAGATGCAGACCGTGGGGAACGCGCCGGCATTCACGATGCGATCGATGCCGCGCTTCGTCGCCTCGATCGGCTCCGGCCCGGCGATGATCTCGCCGGACACCCGGCCCTGGCCGAGCTTCTTCGCGGTGTACTCCATGGCGTCGAAGAACGCCTGCTGTCCGAGCGTCTTCTCCTTGCCGGGACAGAGTCGCGCGAACACTTCCGGATCTTCGAACTCGTAGCAGAACGAGAAGTGATCCGTCCCCGCCTCGATGAGCTGATCGTATTCGCGGAACAGCCGCTTCGGCACCGGCACGGCCTGCACACCGATGAAGCCGCCGACTTCCTTCCGCACGGCACGCACATACGGCTCGCACATCTTGAGGCCGTGCATCGACTCGCGATCGTCCTGCTCTTCGTAGTGATAGCCGGTGTTGAAGTGGGTGAAGATCGAGCCCGATTCGTCTCGCGCCGCAATCGCCGTCTCGATCACGTCGGAAATCTTCTTGCGCGACTCCTCCGCGGTGCCGACGTTCGCGCCTGTCGTGCAGAACTTGCACGCGGCCGCGATGCTCGACGCCCAGTAAAGACAGCGCGCCGAAACGTAGATGCCGAGGTAGTTGCCTTGCAGGACGCCGACGCGGCTCATCTCGACACCTGACGATGTGAGGCGCGAATACCACTCGGGCTCCGGCGGAATCGAGATGCGATACTGAAAGCCGGTGCGATCATCGGCGACATACCACTCGCCGTCATGCGCGTGCAGTTCGAACGGCGAGTGCTTCGCGAACTCTTCGACGACCGGGACGTTGATCCAGATGTTCTTCGGTTTGGCCGGAATCACGATCTCGAGCCCGGAGCCGAGTCCGGCGCGGGTGCGGGTGATCCGGCGGCCTGTGGCGGAGTCGATCCGCATGCCGCGACAAAACAGCTCGATCTCGAGCTCGACCGGTTTGAACATGCGCATCATTGGACTTCGCGGCACGAACGCCGGCCTATGACGGAGAACGTGCCGTCGTGTGACGATGCTCACAGGACGTTGTGAGGTGTCATACGGCGGCATGGTTACGGCGACTCGATGATGAACATCGACCACGGAGGTTGCCGATGTCCACTCGCGAAGCGCTCATCTCCCTCATTCGTTCCGAGCTGGTCAAGTTGACCGACGAGGAGAACTCGATCTGCAAGATCGCAGCGGAAAAGGGGATCTTCTGCCGCGGCTTCAGCCACTTCAGCGATCGCGATCTGCGGCGCAAGTTCGACTGGGTCGTGCGCAAGCGCCCCGCGCTCACGCGCGATCAGCTCGAGCAGATCGCGAATGACTGGCAGCTCGCTGAGCAGCAGGTCCACGAACGGCCGATCGCCTGCGATGTGCAGACCGACATTCACGACATCTGCTGCGGCTGGGACGATTTCACCGATGACCAGCTCGAGCGGATGTACGCCGAATTGTCGAAGAAGACTTAGGATTGGATGATTTGATGTCATCCCTCATCCCTGATCCCTCATCCCTCACATACCCCGCACACTTCGAATCCGATGTCGTGCTTCGCAGCGGCCGCACGCTTCGCATCCGCCCCGTTCGTCCCTCGGATCGCGAGGCGCTGCTTGCGCTCTTTCGCGGTCTTTCGTCCGACAGTCTTCATTCGCGTTTCTTCGATGTCCGCACACCTGATGCGGCGATGAAGGACTCGCCGGTGGATGTCGACTATGACGCAGACTTCGGCATCGTCGGCGAGTTGGGAGGGGAGCTCGTTGCGATCGCGCACTTCTTCCGGATGAAGCGCAACCTGAAGGTTGCGGAAGTCGCCTTCACGATCGCCGACTCGGCACAGGGCTGCGGTATCGGAACGCATCTGCTCACCAAGCTCGCGCAGATCGCACGGACGAAGAACATCGAGACGTTCATCGCGGAGGTGTTGCCGACGAATCGAAAGATGCTCGACGTGTTTCTGATGTCCGGCTTCGCCGCGACGAGCAAATCGGCGGAAGGTACGGTGCACGTCGGCTTCTCGATCGAGGCGACGAGCGAGTACGAGAGCAGGTCGGCAGAGCGCTCGCAGAAGGCCGCGTATGCGTCGATGCGCTCGATCTTTCATCCGCAATCCATCGCCATCGTCGGCGCCTCCCGCCGCCGCGGCAGCCTCGGCGCCGAGATTCTGCACAATCTCGTGGCGACAGGCTTCGAGGGTTCCCTCTACGCGATCAATCCGATGGCGAAAGAGATCGAGGGCGTGCCTTCCTATCCGAGCATCGCGGAGATTCAGGGCCAGATCGATCTCGCTGTGATCGCGGTGCCGGCGGCCGACGTCGAAGCGGTGATCGATGACTGCATTGCGAAGAAGGTCGCGGCGGTGGTCGTGATCACCGCGGGCTTCGGCGAGACGGGTGAGAAGGGACGGGCGCTCGAACAGCACCTGCTCGAGAAAGTGCGCAATGCGGGCATGCGCATGGTCGGTCCGAATTGCATGGGCGTGCTGAATACGGATCCGAGCGTGAAGATGCATGCGACGTTCACGTCGATCTATCCGCCGGCGGGCAATGTTGCGATGTCGTCGCAGAGCGGCGCGCTCGGCCTCGCGATTCTCGACTACGCGCGCTCGGTCGGCGTCGGCTTCTCGACTTTCATCTCCGTCGGCAACAAGGCCGACGTCTCGGGCAACGATCTCATTCAGTACTGGTCCGAGGATCCGAACACGGACGTGATGCTGTTGTATCTCGAGAGCTTCGGAAATCCGCGCAAGTTCGGCGAGATCGCGCGGCGTGTCGCACGGCGCAAGCCGATCATCGCGGTGAAGTCGGGGCGCTCGAAGGCAGGTGCGCGTGCGGCGTCGTCGCATACGGGAGCGCTCGCGGAGTCGGATGCGATCGTGCGCGATCTGTTCAAGCAGGCCGGCATCATTCGCACCGATACGCTGGAAGAGATGTTCGATATCGCGGCGCTGCTGGCTAACCAGCCATTGCCGCTCGGCAGGCGCGTTGCGATCGTCACGAACGCCGGCGGACCGGCGATCCTCGCCGCGGATGCCTGCGAGGCGCGCGGACTCGAGTTGATGCCGATCGAAGCGGAGATGGCGGCGAAGATGCGCGAGTATCTGCCGGCCGCGGCCAGCGTCGGCAATCCGATCGACATGATCGCGTCGGCGTCCGCCAGCGACTATCGCCGCACGCTGAAGCTGCTGACCGGCGATCCGAGCGTCGATTCGATCATCGTGATCTACATTCCGGTGCTTCCGAAAGACGCACTCGATGTTGCCGCGGTGATTCGCGAATGCGCGAGCAATGCGAACGGGAAGACGCTCGTCGCGACGTTCATGGGCTCGCAGGGAGTGGTGACGTCGCTGGAACCGGTGCCGGCGTTCCCGTTCCCGGAGCGCGCGGTGGCTGCACTGGCGCGGGCCACGAATTACGCGGAGTGGCGGCGCAGACCGATCGGCAGCGGGATTCGTTTCGACGATGTCGACGTGCCCGTACTGCGCGAGATCGTGCAGCGCAAGCTGGCGGCCGGCGGCGGCTGGCTCGGGCCTCTCGACGTGCAGTCGCTGTTCGATGCCGCGAAGATTCCGACGGCGCCGATGGACTACGCGGCAACGGTGTACGACGCCGTGCAGACCGCGATGCGGATCGGCTTTCCCGTCGTGCTGAAGGCGGTCGGTGCGTCGCTGCTGCACAAGACCGATGCCGGCGGTGTCGTCCTCAATCTGCAGGACGAGCGCGAAGTACGCATCGCGTATGAGGAAATGTCGGCGCGCCTCGAGGATCGGATGTCCGGCGTCCTGGTGCAGCGAATGGTTGGGGGAGGCGTCGAGGTCATGCTCGGCGCGACGGAGGATCCGACCTTCGGACATGTGATCGCGTACGGCGCCGGCGGCACCCTCGTCGAGCTGTTGAGCGATGTCTCGTTCCGCATCCATCCGCTCAACGACGTGGACGTGCAGGACATGATCGAAGAGGTCCGCTGGTCGAAGCTGCTGCAAGGGTTCCGCGGTGCGCCGCCTTGCGATGTTCCGGCGCTCCAGGAGGTCATCCTCCGGCTGTCGGAGCTGCTGCGGCTCTGCCCCGAGATCCGCGATCTCGACATCAATCCGCTGAAGGTGCTGCCGCGCGGAGCGATCGCGGTCGATGCGCGGGTGAAGGTGGAAGCGCTGGTGCCGCGGCCGCCCTCACGGCGCATCGCGTACTGAAAGCAGGAGAGAACGACATCACATGAATACCACGACCATCACACCCAAGACATTCACCTACCGCACATCCACGGAGTGGCTCGGACATCGGAATGCGAAGCTCACCGCAGCGGAAAAACCTGCTCTCGCTGTTTCTTCGCCGCCGGAATTCAAAGGAGAGAAGGGGTTCTGGACGCCTGAGGACTTTCTCGTGGCAGCGGTCGAGTCGTGTTTGCTGATGACGTTCGCGCATCACGTCGAGCGGCAGCAGCTGCCGGTCGAGGCGTACTTCAGCGAAGCGGAAGGGGTTCTCGAAAGCAGCGAGGATGGCTTCCGTTTCACACGCATCGTGGTGAGGCCGACGATCATCATCACCGATGCCCGCGCCACGGAGAAGACGTTGAAGGCGATCGAGTCCGCGCATCGCGGCTGTCTGATCGCGAACTCGCTGCGCGCGATCGTGACGGTCGTGCCGGACGTTCAGCTGTCGGCAGTGTAGGACAGGCGCCCTCGCCTGTCGGCTCGGTGGACAGGCGAGGCGCCTGTCCTACACCAGTTCCAGGGCGCCGCCATCCGCGGCCATCTCCCGGGAGAGCCAGGAGTACGGTCCGCACTCGACCAGGCCTGCTTCCGTGAACGTTGCTCGATACCACTTCGGCGAGCGGCGGATCAGGCCATCGAGATCACCGATGATGTCTTCGCGCGAGGTGAGCACTTCGAGATAGGCCATGCCGCGAGTCGCGGCCACGAGCGCAGGCAGACCGTTCCGGATCTCTTTCTCCGTCAGATAGTGGAGGACGTCACTGCAGATGACGAGATCGTACTGCCGGTCGACGTCGAGCTCCGCAAACGACCCGCGGCGTACGTTGCGCGTCTCACCGAAGCGCTCGATCGCGTAGTCGCTCGGGTCGAGGCCGAGATACGCGAGGCGGGGCCGCAGAGTGCGGAGATGCGGAAACCACGCACCTTCGCCACAGCCGATGTCGAGCACGCTGCGAATCTGCCGGCGAAGGAAGTACTCGCACAAACCCACCGCCATCCCAACTTTTCGCTGCAGCTCGCCCTTGCTGTGGACGCGGACGCGGCGGTACCACTTGTCGAAGTACTCGCGGTCGTAACGCTTGGCCACTACAGCGCGCGGCCTTTTTTCCGCTGCTCAGGATAGGCGTAGAGAAAGTCGCGCAGCAGTTCGCCGCTCTCGATGATGCCTTCCGGTACGGTCTTCACCCGCAGCCAGTAGCAGCCGGGATCGAGCAGGCTCCGCAGCAGCTCGATGAACTGCGCGAGCGCGTTGTACGTCGTATGATAGATCTTCCCCTCGCGCTCGTACTGCAGCTTTTTCTCGCGGACGAGCTTCGTCACGATTCGCGCCGCCAGGTAGTAGGGCGTCTGCAGGAAGTCGAATTCCTCCTGCGTCATGTGGGGACCCTTCGTGATGTGCTGACGATTGACGATGCCCTGCAGGAAATCGAGCAACTGCACCACGGCGGTCTTCGGCACGGCGCCGCAGCGGCGAGTCTCTACGAGCCCAGTCAAAAAATGGGTGAGGGTCTTGAGCTGTTCGGAGCCTGGATAGATCAGTTCGCGGAGGCCGTACTTCCTGGCAATGCTTCGCTCATCGAGTTCTTCGGACGATTGATCGCTCAACGGGCGTGAGGATAGCACGGGGACCGAGTGACGAGTGACGAGTCATGAGTGACGAGAAACCCCACTCGTGACTCGGAACTCGCAACTCGTCACTCCTTCTGGAATTAGTTTGGGTCCCATGTAATAGCACGGGGACCGAGTGACGAGTGACGAGTCATGAGTGACGAGAAACCCCACTCGCGACTCGCAACTCGCAACTCGTCACTCTGCTTCTGGAATTAGTTGGGGTCCCAAGTAATTGTGGGAAGCGCGAATGTCCGACAGCCAGCGAATTCTCGACGCCATCCGGCGCCTGGTGCAAATGCTCCGGCTCTCCGATCACGTGGCACGCAACGAGCTCGGGCTTTCCACTGCTCAGCTTTTCGTGTTGCACGAGGTGACGAAGACGCCGGAGCTCTCGCTGAAAGAATTGGCTGAGCGCACGCGTACCGACCAGAGCTCAGTCTCCGTCGTCGTCACGCGGCTTTGCGATGCGGGACTCATCGAGCGCGAGCGTGCCGAAGACGACGCGCGGCGGCTGGTCATCAGGCCCACGCGCGCCGGGCGTGCCGCGGCCCGCAAGGCGCCGCGCGTCGCGCAGCAGGAGTTGATCGATCTGCTCGAGCGGATGGACGAGGCCGACCTGAAGCGGTTTGCAGATTACCTCGTGACCATCGTCGACACGATGGACGGGAGCAGCGAGGCGCCGCCGATGTTTTTTGAAGAAGAGAGGAGAAGTCGTGACTGAGTTCGAAGCAGGAGCAACGACCGAAGGGGTACCCGTCGCGCCCTCACTCGGTGCAACACTGCAGTCGGCGCGAGTGCCCGTCGAACGCAACGCGCTCGATCGTCGCGTCGTGATCATCTCCCTGTGGGCGATGCTCCTCGCGCTCGTGACCGGCTTCGTGGCGCAAGCGCTCGTCGGGCTCATCGGCCTCATCACGAACATCGCGTTCTATGGCCGCTTCTCCACCACCTTCTCCTCTCCTGCCAGCAATCATCTCGGTCCGCTCGTGATCGTCGTGCCGGTGATCGGCGGTCTGATCGTCGGCGTGATGGCGCGTTTTGGATCGAAAGCAATTCGCGGCCACGGAATCCCCGAGGCGATGGAGCAGGTGCTCTTGAATGAGAGCCGCATTCCGGCGCGCGTGACGTTTCTCAAGCCTTTGTCGGCGGCCGTCTCGATCGGCACAGGCGGCCCGTTCGGCGCGGAAGGTCCGATCATCGCCACAGGCGGCGCGCTTGGCTCGCTCGTGGGACAAGTGCTGCACATGACTCCGTCCGAGCGAAAGACGCTGCTCGCCGCAGGTGCAGCGGCTGGTATGGCAGCAACGTTCGGCAGTCCGGTGTCGGCCGTGCTGCTCGCGATCGAGTTGCTGCTGTTCGAGTTTCGTCCGCGCTCGATCGTGCCGGTTGCACTCGCGAGTGCGACCGCGACCGCGGTGCGTGTGCTCTATGTCGGCACCGAGCCGATCTTCGCAATGCCGATGCTCGCGCGTCCGAATGGCGAAGCGCTCGCGCTGTATGCGCTGGTCGGCGCGCTGGTCGGATGGCTGGCGGTCTATGTGACGCGCGCCGTCTACTGGGTCGAGGACCTCTTCGAGAAGCTGCCGATTCACTGGATGTGGTGGCCCGCTCTCGGCGGGATCGCCGTTGGCGTCGTCGGCTACTTCGCGCCGCGTACGCTGGGTGTCGGCTACACGAACATCGAAGGACTCGTTGCGGGCACGATCACGGGAAAGGTCGTGCTCTTTCTCTGTCTCATGAAGTTCCTCTCGTGGTCCATCTCCCTCGGCAGCGGTACTTCGGGTGGAACGCTCGCGCCGCTGTTCACGATCGGCGGCGCGACCGGCGTTGCGCTCGGTGAGCTCATCGCGCGCGAGTGGCCGGCAAGCGGAATCGATCCGCGGATCTGTGCGCTCGTCGGAATGGCGGCGATGTTTGCGGGCGCCTCGCGTGCGCTGCTGGCGTCCGTTGTGTTTGCGTTCGAGACGACGCTGCAGCCGATGGGGCTGCTGCCGCTGCTCGCGGGATGCACGGCGGGCTTCCTCGTGTCGGCGCTGCTCATGCGGAACACGATCATGACGGAGAAGCTCGCGCGCCGCGGCGTGCGCGTGCCGATGGAGTACGCGGCCGACTTTCTCGATCAGATTTCGGTCGGCAGCGCGTGCTCGACGAACGCCGTCACGCTGCGTGCGGATTCTGTTCTTGGGGATGCAGGGGCAGTGCTCGATACGCATCAAGGGTTCCCGGTCGTCGATGAAGGGCAGCAGCTCATTGGCGTCGTGACGCGGCGCGATTTTCTCGGCAAGCCTGCAACGACGCGCGTGCGCGATCTCGTCAGGCGCGCGCCTTCGGTGATCTATCCCGATATGTCGCTGCGCGAGGCGGCGGATCACATGGTGCGCGAGAACGTCGGCAGGCTGCCGGTCGTGTCGCGCGCGAGCCATCAGCTGATCGGGATCATCACGCGGAGCGATCTGCTGACGGCGCACGAACGGCGGCTGCGCGAGGACGTGTGAACGGTTGGCTGCCTGCGCGGTCCAGCGGTTGCGCCTCCGGCGCCGCCGTTGGCGATTGTCCTTGTGGCACGCCTTCCGGCGTGCGTTCATCGACGAAGGTGTTTATCCTATCGCGCATGACCAACGAGCAATTGCTTGGCAACATCGCGCTGTTCGAGTCGCTGACGAAAGAGGATCTCGTGTCGTTGAGCGGGCGTCTCGAATCTGCCGACTTCGCGCCGGGCGACGTGATCTTCAGTCAGGGCGATGAGGGCTCAGCGCTCTTCGTGATCGATGAAGGTGCCGTCGAGATCTCGTACGGTGAAGGGAAGGGGCGCGTCTGTCTGGCGACGCTGTTTCCGGGTCAGTACTTCGGAGAGCTCTCGTTATTCGATGGCTCGCCGCGCTCTGCGACTGCGACTGCGATCAAGCCGTCGCATCTCGTCCGCCTCGACCGCGACGACATGGTCGACTGCGTGAACAAGAACCCGGCGGCGGCGTTGCGCATCATCTCGGTGCTTCGGGGGCCGCCGCGGCTGACGGACCATGTTGTGTCCGGTGCGGGTCCCGCGC
>CAZKID010000006.1:40133-40684 GCA_964552405.1 uncultured Thermoanaerobaculia bacterium | reverse complement strand
GAAGATCGTCGACTCCGATGAGCTGATCCGCGGCTACGCGATCAGCAAGAGCAGGTTCGTCACGTTCACCGACGAGGAGATCGAGACGCTGGAGACCGACGACAATCGTGCACTCGACATCGTCGAGTTCCTCACGCTCGATCAGATCGACCCCGTCTTCTTCGAGAAGGCCTACTTTCTGGGGCCAGCCCCGGGGGGCGGCAAAACCTATCGCCTGCTCTCGACTGCGATGAAGAAAGAGGGGAAGGTCGCGCTCGCGCAATGGGTCGCGGCGGGACGCGAGCATCTCGTCATCATCCGTCCCTACGAAGACGGCCTCGTGCTGCACACGATGTACTACGCTGATGAAGTGCGCGATTTTTCCGCGATCGAAGGCGAGGAATCATCGACCGTTCGTGAGAAAGAGATGAAGCTCGCCGAGATGCTCATCGCAGAGCTGACGGAAAAGAAATTCAATCCGCTGCAATTCAAGGATGAATATCGCGAACGGCTGCTGGAACGCATCCGCGCGAAGTCGCGCGGCAAGGCGATCGAGCCCGAGGAGAAGGAAG
>CAZKID010000006.1:25920-40123 GCA_964552405.1 uncultured Thermoanaerobaculia bacterium | reverse complement strand
GGGGACAGGGCCAGGTCGAGCAGGAGGGGAAGGAAGAGAAGAAAGGTGGCGAGGGCATCGACATCATGGAGGCACTGCGCCGCAGTTTAGGAGGCGGAAAGCCGAAGGCAAGACGCGCACCTGCACGAAGTGCGAAGCGCGTGGCGCGCCCACGCTCACGCAAGAGGAAGGCGTCGTGATGACGGGTCATGGCCGGTAATCTGCTGAAGAAGTATCAGACGATGCGCGACTTCGGCGACACGCCGGAGCCTGCGGGCAGGATCAAACCCGTCAAAGGGAAGAAACCGATCTTCGTCATTCAGAAGCACCAGGCGTCGCATCTTCACTACGACTTCAGGCTCGAGATGGAGGGAGTGCTGAAGTCGTGGGCCGTTCCGAAGGGACCGTCGTACGACCCCGGCGTGAAACGGCTTGCGATGATGACCGAGGATCATCCATACGACTACGCAGCGTTCGAAGGAGTGATTCCGGAAGGGAACTACGGCGCGGGAAACGTGATCATCTGGGATCACGGTACGTGGGAGTTCATCGAGCCGGGCGATGACGCGGTGAAGGCGGTACGCGGCGGCAAGCTCACGTTCCGAATGAACGGCAGGAAGATGTTCGGCGAGTGGGCGCTCGTGCGCATCAGCGGGCGAGGGCGCAGCGGCGACAAAGGAAACGAATGGCTGCTGCTGAAGCATCGCGACGAGTTCGCGAACGAGAACATCGACATCACGGAAGTTGCGCCGCGCTCGGTCGTGTCGAACAAGCTCGTGGATGAGGTGTCGCCCAAAAAGGTATGGCAGAGCAATCGGAAGGCGGCTGGAAAAGGAACTCCGACGATCGCATCGAAGCTGGAGAACGAGTCGAAGACTACGAAGAGGAAAGCTCCGAAGCGATCGACTCGAGCAGCTTCTTCTCGGAGTCGAAGCTCGCGCGTGCAATCGCCTCCGAAAGCTCGACCCATTCGACGTCGTCGACCTCGCTGAGCTGAGGGACGAGGGTACCTCCCTTCCAGGCCATCAGATAGAAGTCGACACGCTTCTTGATGAGCGTGTCGCCGACGCGAAAGAAGTATTCGATCGTGTCGAGCAGACGAACGATCTCTCCTTCCAGTCCGGTTTCTTCACGAACCTCGCGCAGAGCGGCCTGCTCGGACGTTTCGCCCTCATCGACGGCGCCTTTCGGGAGACCCCAGCGTGTACGGCCGCGTGTGGCGATCAGCGCAACGTGGGGCTGTCCATCGCGAAGAGTGAGGACGGCGCCACCCGATGAGTGCTCATTGCGCACTTTCCGCTTCGCCTCGCCCATTGCGAGGCATTGTAAGCCCGCATCGCGCTAGTGCTTTTCGATGAAACAGGGTAAATTGCGGTAACAGCTGGAAACAGATAGAGGGAGGATTTCCCAATGACCATGGTTGGTACCATCACCGTAGTAGGTCTCGTGGTGCTCGCCGGCCTCATCGTCCTTTTCCTCCGTACGCGGGCGAGCGACCTGCTCGAGGAAATCATGACGAAGCGACGCCCAACGTCGAAGCTCGTCAGCCGCGCCGAATACATCGAAGGCCTCGAGCGCATGCCTGTTGCGCTGGCCCTCACGGAAGACAAGTTCTATTACGAGAATCCCGACCTCAACGCAATGTTCGATCTCGACCGAATCGACGAGGTCGAATACGACGACGAGCTGGCAACGGGACGCCCCGTCGAGCATGGTTGCCGCGCGCTGCGGCTTCGCTCGCACGGCACCACGTTCGAGTTCATCCTCGCGCCGCAGGATTGCGCGAAGTGGATGGCGGCACTGCCGCAGCACAGAGCGAACGAAGAGGCAGCGAAAGCGGTCTAGCAGGAATCGGCGTCACTCCTCCCCTGTTGCTTGCACCACGTCGGGGTGTAGCGCAGTCTGGTAGCGCACCTGCTTTGGGAGCAGGGGGTCGGAGGTTCGAATCCTCTCGCCCCGACCAATTGCCGCCTTCGGCGAAATTGAAAATTGGGAAATTGAAAATTGAAAATTTGAGGCAGCGCAATCGGCGCGTCCTTTTTTCAATTTTCAATTTTTCAATTTTCAATTTCGCTTCTCTCCTGTGTCCCCGTAGCTCAGTTGGATAGAGCAACAGCCTTCTAAGCTGTGGGTCGCGTGTTCGAGCCACGCCGGGGACGCCAACTCCCCCGTCAGATCGATACCGCCGCCTCGAGCGCACCTGCGTTCGTCACGAACACACTCGAACCTTTGACGTCGATGTACTTGCGGCGCCGGAAGTCGCTCAGCAACCGCGTCACGGTCTCGCGTGTACTGCCGATCATCTGCCCGATCTCTTCGTGCGTGAGCAGCACTTTCACACGCACACCCTTCGACGTTTCCTCTCCGGTCTCGGTCCAATCGAGGATCAGCCGCGCCAGTTTCTCGGTCGTCGTCTGCGTGAGTCCGAGCGCGCGAATGCCATGCTGCGCGGCCTGATGCTCCGCACTCAACTGTTGCGCTGCATTCATGCACGCTTCCGAATGCGTGCTGAGGAAGCGAAGGAAATCTTCGCGACGGATGAAATTCACCTGCGACGGCTCGACCGTCTCCGCGGTGACTTCGTATGGTTTGCCCAGCATCGACGATGCCACGCCGATGATCTCGCCCGCCTCGGCGATCTTGGTGATGAGGCGCTTCCCTTCCGACGACGACATCGTGAGCTTCGCTCTGCCGCTGCAGAGAACGAACACGCCGCGCGGCTGTTCACCTTCGACGAACAGCACCGATCCCTTGGGATACACGCTCGTGTACTTGATGTGGTCGAGCGCCGAAAGCGCAGCCGCACTCAGCGCGCAAAACGTTCCTTTGCGCAGGGTGCATGTCGTGCAATGTTCCTGGATTTCGATGTTGTAAGGCGAAGGCATTGGGCACGCTCCTTTTTGTTTCTTACGATGCTCAAGATGCGCTCGTGCCGTCGATTCCGCGCCACCCGCACGGGTGGCACTCGATACATGAACGGGTGATGGTGCGCACAACCCGATGTGCGGTACGCAACGCTTTGTTTCTCGCGTCGCTGCTCCACAACCTCACAGTTCTGTCCGTTTTCCCCACCCCACCGGGTGGGAACTACCAGCCCTGCCGCGTGCATCGGACCGCCCGACGGGAGATCGTCATAAGTTGTGTTGCCCACCCACAATGCACTCATCGACGATGGGTACAGACATTCTTGCGGCTGCGATTGCCGCACGCGAAGAAGACGGTGTTCCGGCATACTCTCCCGAACAAGAGTTACTGGTGCTCGTTAAACATCTTCGATGGCTGGCGGTGATTGCGCCGATCGTGCTGATCGCGCTTCTGGAGTTCGTCCGCCTTTCGACCGTCGGTGTAACGTCGATCTCGAGCCGCCTCCTGCTCGATGGCGTCGCCGCATCGATTCTCATTCTCGTCAGCGTCTTCATGGTCCGTGCGACCGGACGGATGCAGGACCGGCTCGAGCGACACAACAAAGAGCTGCTCGCGCTGCACGCGGCGGGACTTGGAGTTACCGCCGAACTCTCCCTCGAATCGGTGCTCAACAAAGCGGTCGAGCAGGCTTGCGGTCTCGTCGGTGCACGCTACGGCGCACTCTCGGTTCACCGAGACGACGGTTCGATCCAGACCTTCATCACTTCGGGCGTTTCGCCCGAGGTACGCGCGAGAATCGGACCTCCGCCCGTGGGACACGGACTTCTCGGCGTGGTTCTTCGGGAAGGCGAACGTCTCCGACTGCCCAATATCAGCGGAGATCCGCGCTCGCACGGTTTTCCTGCGAACCATCCGGTGATGCGTTCGCTGCTTGCGGTCCCAGTGGTCTGCAAGGGGCCGTTCAAAGGGAATCTCTACCTGAGCGAGAAAGCGAACGGCACGGCATTCAGCACCAGCGACGAAGAGACGCTGGAACGCTTTGCCGTTCAAGCTGCAATCGCAATCGACAACGCGCACCTTCATCGACAGGTCGCGGATCTGGCGGTTGCGCGCGAGCGTCTGCACATCGCGCACGAGATGCACGACGGCATTGCACAGGTGCTCGGCTACGTGAACACCAAAGTGCAGGCGGCGACAGAGTATCTCCGCCAGGGAAAGACGGAAGAAGGGTTGACGCAGCTGCGCGAGCTGGGCAGCGCTGCGCGTGAGGCGTACGGCGATGTGCGGGAGGCGATCTTCGACCTTCGAACGCTGCCCGAGGCGTCGCGGCCTTTTCATGGAGTGCTGCAGGAGTATGTCGATCGCTGGATGGAGCAGGCTGCTGTCAGCACGCGGCTGTTCGTGGATGCGACGCTCTCACTCCCCACAGCGACGGAATTGCAGATCATCCGCATCATCCAGGAGTCGCTCGCGAATGTCCGCAAGCATGCACGGGCGACAACAGCGACGATCGATCTGCGCAATCGCGATGGACACGTCGTGCTCACGGTCGTAGACGACGGTGTCGGCGTCGAGCAGGCATCGAAGTCGCCCTCTGTGTTTCCCCGCTTCGGTGTGACGACCATGCGCGAGAGGGCAGAGTCGATCGGCGGCACCTTCGCGATCGACAGCCAGCCCGGCCGGGGCACGACCGTTCGCGTCGAGATTCCGATCCGCGAGAACTGACGGGGCGAGCGTCCGCTCTCCTATACTTTCGTCGTGCGCATTCTCATTGCCGACGATCACGCTCTGTTCCGCGACGGACTCCGCAGTCTGCTCCAATCACGCGGGCATGAAGTCATCGGCGAGGCGAAGAACGGGCGCCAGGCCATCGAGCTCGCCGTCGAGCTGCGTCCCGATCTTGTGCTGATGGACGTTTCGATGCAGGAGATGAACGGGATCGAGGCCACTCGCGAGCTCACGTCGCAGCAGTCCGATCTGAAGGTCGTCGTCCTCACGGCATCGGAAGACAACGAGACGCTCTTCGATGCGATCAAAGCAGGCGCGCAAGGCTATCTGCTCAAGAATCTGGAGGCGGATGAATTCTTCGCGCTCCTCGACCGCGCCAGTCAGGGCGAGCCTGCGCTCACGCCGACGCTCGCTCGAAAGCTTCTGCAGGAGTTCGCGAAGCCAACTCCGGCGCCCGCCGCGGAACCGGGCGGCGATGAGCTCACGGATCGCGAGCGCGACGTGCTCGAGCTCATGGTCGAAGGCGTCACGTCCAACCGCAAGCTCGCGCATCGACTCGGGCTCAGCGAGAACACCGTGAAGTTCCACGTGCGCAACATTCTCGACAAGTTGCGTTTGCACACGCGCGCGGAAGCCGTCGGCTACGCGCTGCGAAAAAAACTGGGCGACGGCGTCAAATCTTGATCGCGTGGCGCTGGTAGAAGTTGTAGTCGCCGAGGCGGGCGCGCAACTTCTCGACGACATCGTCGGGAAGGCGCCCGTCCGAAGCGGCGACATTCGCTTCGACCTGATGCACGTTTCGCGCGCCGGGGATCGTCGTCGCGATCGCGTCGTTCGCGAGCACGAAGCGCAACGCCCCCTCCGCAAGATTGCGCGCGGTGCCGCCGATGATCGACTTCGCCTCATCGACGCGATCACTGGCTTCTTCGAGCCGCCGCGTGGTCAGGAAGTTCTGCCGCACATCGTCTTTCGCGAAAGCAGTGTCGGGACGAATTCTTCCAGTGAGCAGTCCTGATGCAAGCGGTACGCGCGCGATGATGCCGTAGCCTTTCTCCTTCGCGAGCGGAAAGAGCGAAGTCGCCGGCGCCTGGTTGATCACGTTGTAAAGCACCTGCAGTGTGTAGCCCCAGCCATGGGTGACGATCTCGATTCCTTCTTCCGGCGTCGAGATCGAGACGCCCCAGAAACGGATCTTGCCGACTTCCTGCAACCTCTCCATCGCTTCCTGAATCTCTTCGCGGCGAAGGTCCTGGATCGTCGGGTTGTGCAACTGATAGAGATCGATGTAGTCGGTGCGCAGGCGGCGGAGCGAGCCATCGACGGCGACGAAGATGTGTTCCTTCGAAAAGTCTTTGCGCAGCACGCCTGTTGCGCTGCGCGCGTTGCCGACCTTCGTCGCGATCACGACATCCTGCCGCTTTCGCGACAACACGATGCCGAGGAGCGACTCGCTGCGGCCGAAGCCATAGCTATCGGAGGTGTCGAAGAAGTTCACACCGAGATCGCGCGCGCGCCGGATTGCGGCGAGCGATTCGTCATCCGACGTCTTCCCCCATCCAATCGGAACGCCGGAGGCTTCGGTGGGACCACCAATGGCCCACGCGCCGAAGCCGATCTCACCGACCTTGATGCCTGTCTTTCCGAGCTCGCGATGCTGCATCGGCGGGAATTGTAGTGGACAGTACGAGCGAATCTCGCGGCGCCGCATGGAAATCGCGATCGCCGTTCCGAATTTCCCACCGTTGACAGAAGCAAGGGCCGGCAGGATATTCGCGAGAGGTCCGATCAAGGGGGCGCGTCATGAAGCCGTTGGTCGTTGCCGTCTTTGTTGTCCTCGCAGCCACGCACGTCTCCGCAGAACGAATCGGCTCGCGTTTCAGCCGCGATGCAGTTGGCGAGAAAACCTATCCATCCGCACCACGACTGAGTGTGCAAGCCGAGATTGCTCCGGCGGTCGTGCTTCCTCCGGCCGACACCGTTCCCGAGCTGATCGAATCCGTTCGTCAATGGAATGCCGAAGGAAGACTTCCGTCGAAGAACGGCATCGTTCGTTCGACGGTCGATCCTGTTGCGGTATCACTCTTCGCCGATGTGATCGCCAAGGGCCCCGCGATGTCCGGGCGAGGCTATGTTGCGACGACAGCAGGCGGCATCACCTGGAGCGGTTCCCTGAAAGTCGAACGTGCGGCAAGGCTACGGCTTCATCTCGAAGAGATCACACTTCCTGCAGGAACGGTGTTGTGGGTTTATGGCAACGCGGGGGCGGCGATCGCATTCGACTCGGCACTCGTCGACGATCGCGGAGGTCTCTGGACTCCGAGCGTCGACGGCGACACGATCCACCTCGAGCTCGAGATCCCTCGAAACAGCGCGTCTGCATCGTTCGTCATACGCGAATTGCTGGAGATCGTTCCGCAGGCGCTGACGCCGGCGAGCTCGGATGTGTCCTGTCTCATCGACGCGGCGTGCATCGGCCCAACGGCCGTTCCAAAGATCGACTCGTTGAAGGCAGCGATCGCGCAACTCGAGTACGTGAAGGACGGCAACGGTTACGTTTGCAGCGGCGGATTGCTCAATGATCGCGGTGGTACAGGCACTCCGTACCTGCTGACGGCGAATCATTGCTTTACGACGCAGTCCTCTGCGAGCTCGCTCGAAGCGACATGGTCATTCACGCGTGCGTCCTGCAACGGTCCGCTTCCATCCATTTCTCAGTTCCCACGCTCACAGGGCGCAACATTGCTCGCCACATCTGCCACGAGTGACTTCACGCTCGTTCGCATGAACAGCGTTCCCAGCAACCGCTGGTTTCTCGGTTGGGACACCAACGCGGTGCCCGCCGGCACTACGCTCTATCGCATCTCCCATCCTTTCCCGGACGAGTTCACTGCGCCGCTTCCGCAGTCGTACTCGACGACCACTGTCGACACGACGTCTTCGACCTGCACCGGGCTGTCGAGACCGAACTTCGTCTATTCGTCGTTTCGCGATGGCGCGACCTGGGGAGGGAGCTCCGGATCACCCGTCAGCTACCTCAACAGTGACCTCTATGTCATTGGGCAACTGTATGGCCGTTGCGGTCCACAAGGTGCCGGTGATTGTTCTCTGAGTGTAAAGAACGTCGACGGCTCGTTTGCCACAACCTACGGCTCGATTGCGCAATGGATCGACGCGGGCAACGGCACGCAGCCTCAGGTCTGCACTCAAAACTCGACAACGCTCTGTCTCTCCAACGATCGCTTCGCAGTGAGCGCAACGTGGCGGACCAGTGACGGAAACAGTGGCGCCGGCCAGGCCGTACGGCTGACGTCCGACACCGGCTATTTCTGGTTTTTCAACGCGTCCAACGTGGAGACCGTCCTCAAGGTGTTGAACGCGTGCTCGGTCAATTCGAAGTTCTGGGTGTTCGCCGCAGGACTGACGAACGTGAATGTCGTCCTCACCATACGAGATGTGAAGACAGGGAGCACGAAGACCTACACGAATCCGCTCAACACCGCGTTTCAGCCAGTGCAGGACGTGTCGGCATTCGCGACGTGCCCCTGACCTCACAAGTGAACGAGCTTCACTTCTTCGACCGCCGGATGCAGCCGCAATGCAGCGACCGCGTCAGCTCTCATCGCCGAGTCGATGGTCACGATGCCCATCGCCTTGCCGCCCGTCGCGTTGCGCGCGAGGTTGTACTCCGCGATGTTGATCTCGAAATCGCCCAGCAGCGTGCCGACTTTGCCGACGACGCCCGGCACGTCCTTGTTGATGATGTAGAGCAGATGGCCTTCCGGTTTGAACTCGACGCGGAAGTTGTTGACCGAGACCACACGCTGACTGCGCTCGCTGAACAGCGTGCCCGACACGCAGACTTCGTCGCGCTGCGATGACGCGCGGAACGTGATGAGGTTCGCATAGTCGCGCGGATTCGGATTCGAGCTCGATGCGATGCCGATTCCGCGCTGCTGCGCGATCTGCTCCGCATTCACGAAGTTCACGTTGCCCACATGCGAAGACAACAGACCTTTGAGCGCAGCAATCGAGAGAATTTTCTGCAGGCGCTCCTCGACGCCCCACAGCTCGATCTCGGCGCGGCTCACCGGACCATTGATGACCTGCGCCGCGAACGAGCCGAGGCGTTCCGCCAGACTGATGAGCGGCGCGGCATCCGCGTCGCCTTCGAAGGGCAGGTTGACTGCGGAAACGAAAATCGAGCCGCGCAGCGCCTCGATCACCATCCGCGACGTCTCCACCGCCACGCGATCCTGCGCCTCGATCGTGTTCGCGCCGATGTGCGGCGAAAGGATGATGTTCTTCGCCTTCAGCAGCGGATGCTCCGCCCCGGGCGGCTCGTCGACATACACGTCGACCGCAGCTCCCGCGATCTTGCCGCTGTTCAGACCATCAGCGAGTGCCTGCTCGTCATAGATCCCGCCGCGCGCGATGTTCAGCGTGATCACGCCCGCCTTCATCTTCGCGATCTGGTCGTGGCCGAGCATGCCGCGCGTCTCGTCCGTCAACGGCGTGTGGACCGTGACGACATCCGCGCGGGCGAGCAGCTCATCGAGCGTCACGCGCTCGACGGAGTGCTGCTGAAATATGCCGTCCGCAACGTACGGGTCATACGCGATGACATGCATGTCGAAGCCGCGCGCACGGCGCGACAGCCGCGTACCGATGCGGCCGAAACCGATGATGCCGAGGGTTTTCTTCTCGAGCTCGGTACCCATGAATTTCGAGCGCGTCCACTCGCCCCGTTTCACACTCGCGTGTGCTTCGGGGATGTTCCGGCAGACCGCGAGCAGCATCGCCATCGTGTGCTCGGTGGCCGACATGATGTTCGCCGTCGGCGCGTTGATCACGAGGATGCCGCGCGCCGTGCAGGCGTCGACGTCGACGTTGTCGAGCCCCACGCCGGCGCGACCGATGATGCGGAGACGGCTCCCCGCATTCACGACCTCCGGCGTCACTGCCGTCCCGCTGCGCGTGATGAGCGCGTCGGACTGCGCGACCGCGCGCAACAATTCTTCGCCCTTCAGTCCCGGCCGATAGTCGAGATCGACGTCCTCGGCACTGCGAAGAATCTCGAGACCCGACTCTGCAATCGTATCGGTGACGAGAACTTTGACAGGCGGGGGCACCTCTGCTCCATGCTCAGCCAATCGCGACCTCCTCGAGCACATCGAGCATCGCGCCCAGATCTTCGAGCGGGATGTCGCCCATGTGTCCGATGCGGAATGTGGTTTCCTTCCACTCGCCGTAGCCGCCGCCGAGCGTGTAGCCGCGCTTCTTCATTTCCGTACGAATCGCGTCCGGCGCCTTCACCGGCTGCAGCGCGGTGACGGTGCAGGATGCGTGCTGCGCGTCGCCGGGGTGCTTCGCGTACTTCGCCGTGCGCTCCAATGTGATGTCGCGCATCCGGCGATGCCGCTCGTAGCGCGCCTCGAGCCCTTCCGTGTTGACGATCCGATCGAGTTGCGCCGCGAGCGCGTAGAAGTGCGGGATCGACGGCGTCGAAGGAACGCTCATCTCGTCCGCTTTTTCCTTGTATTGGACGAGATCGAAGTACGTGCCGCGATACGGATGCTTCTTCGCGCGCTCGATCGCGGCATTCGACATTGCCGCAACCGTGATGCCCGGCGGCAGCGCGAGCCCCTTCTGCACGGAGGCGAGACAGACATCGATTCCCCATTCGTCGACATGCACAGGCATGCCGCCCAACGATGAGACGGCATCGACGAGCACCATCGTGCCGGGCGACTCGTCGCGATCAGCGCGCGCGAGTGCCGCGATGTCATGTGTCACACCGGTCGTCGCCTCGTTTTGCGTAACGGGGCCCGCGTCGTAATGCGCGCGGCGAGAGTCGAGATGATCGGCGAGCTTTTCCGGATCGATCGCGTGGCCCCAGCCGGCATCGAGACGATCTACTTCGAGCCCAAGCGATTGTGCGATCGCAAACCAACGTTCGGAGAATGCGCCGCAGGTCGTCACCAGCACCCGCCGCGCGACGCAATTCTCCAGCGCAGCCTGCATCACGCCGGTCCCCGACGATGTCACGACGAATGTGCTGCCTGTCGTGCCGAAGAGCGGCTTCAGATTCGAGAGGATGCCGGCGTAGAGATCGCGGAACTCGGGACTGCGATGCCCGATCACAGGCCGCGCGAGCTCCTGAAGCAGCTCGGGACGAATCCACGTCGGGCCGGGAACGAAGAATTTGCAGGTCATCTCACTCCACCAGATACGCGATGAGCTCGCGCATCGTCGTTACGTAGACTTCAGCATTCTCCCTCACGCGCTCTCTCACGCAAACGCCACCGAAGCCGATGAAGAGGTTGACAGCCGGTTTCGTCTCGAGATCGCTGACACCGTCGCCGACGAACGCGGCCTTGCCATGGGTCCGCGCGCGAACGTCGCGCACGACGAGCTCTTTGCCGCCAGGCCGCGTCAGAAACGAGCGGCGATCGAAATCTACGTACCGCCCCCGCTCATCGAACTCCAGTGCAACGGCGTGCACCGCACGCGTGGGAATGCCGAAGTGCGCAGCAAGAGGTGCGATCGCCTGCTCGATGCCGGCGGTGACGAGGTGAATCTGCACACCAGCTTCGCGCAAGACGCCCAGCGTTTCCTCGGCCCCGTCAACAATGGACTCGCGATACTTCTGTCCGAGGGCCTCGATGTCCTCGCGTGAGGGACGAATCATTTCGAGCCTGCGCGCGTACACCTGATCGAGCGGGATGTCGCCGTTCATCGCCGCGCCGGTCAGCTTCGCGATCTCGGGATTGCCGCCGGCGAGCACATCGATCCCTTCGATCGTGACCAGCGTCGAGTCGACGTCGAAGAAAACGAATCGGTATTTCATATCGTGACGATCTTCATTAGATCCGAGAAGTGCTCCAGGTAGTGATCGGGCTGCGATGCCCTCAACTGCTCCTGGGACGAGGAACCCGTCGTGACGACGGCAACATCGATTCCACTCGCACGCGCGGCATGAACGTCGATCGGCATATCGCCGACGAACAACGCCTCGGACGGCAAGCAGTGCGTCGCCTCGAGGGTGCACAGCACGTGCTGCGGATCAGGCTTGCGCGCACCGGCAACATCGGGACCGACGATCGCCTGGAAGTACTGTGCGAGCTCGAGGAATGAGAGGATCTTCTTCGAGAACGTCGTCGGCTTGTTCGTGCAGACCGCCATCGCGACGCCGAGGGCGTGAAGCTCTTCGAGAGTGGTCTCGACGTTGGAGAGGATCTTCGATTCCTCGCAGCAGATCTCGTCGTAGCGGTTCTCGAATGCGTCCTGGACGCTGCGCGGAACCGTCGTCAAGTTGAACGCGCGCTGCAGCAGCAGCTCGAGGCCGTCTCCGACAAACTCGCGAATCCGGGCGGCGCTCAGCTCCTCGAGACCATGCTGGCGGCGCGCGTAGTTCACCGCGTCGGCCAGCGCCGCGTAGGAATCTACGAGCGTGCCGTCGAGGTCGAACAGAACTGCGCGATACCGAAGCGTCCTGGCCATGGGGCTGCGGATTCTACCGAATTGTCACGCGGCAAGAACTTACTGCGCCCAGGCACGAGGTTACGATGCGGCATGAGAACGTCGCTCGCAGCGCTCCTCACGCTACTTCTCGCCTCCGCGACCTTTGCCGCCGAAGATCCCAATCGTGCCGCGCTCACGATCGGGCTCGAAGCTCTCGGCGACACGAGCGCCGGAGTCGTTGCACGCACAACGTACCGGTTCAACATCCCATCCGACATTCCGCCTCAGGTTCCGCTGGTGATCATCGGCTCCGTCTCACAGGGGGGCAAGGTCATTCGCAACTTTCGTTATGCGCTCCGGGAAGAACAGCGCGAGCAACTGACGGCGATCATCACCGTTCCTGCGGGCAACATCGAGATCGAAGCGCGGCTCATGGTTCCACTCGAGGAGCAGGCGCCAGTCCTTGCCGGGAAAGTCTCGAAGCCCTTCACGATCGAGAAGACCAACAAGCCATACACTGCGAACCTGGCCGAGGGTGCTGAGTCCGTCGTCGCAGAAGGAGTGATTCCGGATCAAACCGGCAGAGTGAAGATTCTTCCGCCGCGGCGCGACATCGCTCCGAATCTCTTCATCGTCGATGTCGAGGTCACGCCGCCCGTCAAAAAAGTCGAGTTCTGGGTCGAAGATAAGAAGCTGCTCACGCGCAATGCGCCCCCCTACCATGCCGAGCTCGACCTCGGAAACCTCCCGAAGCGGATGGAGGTGAAGGCCATCGGCTACGACGCGAACGGTCAGTACGTGGATGCCGATGCGTTCGTGGTCAACGAGCGCGAGACGCCTCTGGAAGTGAAGCTCACACGCGTCGTGACGAAAGACAACGTCTCTCACATCAAAGTCTCGCTGCACAATCCGAAGAACACGGCGATCAAATCCGCTGCGCTCTTCGCAGGACAGAAGAAGATTTTCGAGTGGAGCGGTACACCCTACGCGGTCGACTTGCAGGCGGACAAGCTCAAAGGGGTCGAGTTTCTTCGCGCCTCCGTGGTCGACGATACGAACTACGAGGCCACGGACATTCTCTTCCTCAACGGTAATCGCTTCATGGAGGAGCTGGATGTCGATCTCGTCGAGCTCCCCGTCTCGGTGACCGACGCGAATGGCGCACCGATCTCCAATCTGACGGAGAAGAACTTCACGGTGCTCGAAGAAGGCAAGCCGCAGAAGATCACGACGTTCAACTACGCATCGAATCTGCCGATCTCCGCCGGCGTGCTGGTCGATCACTCCGGGTCGATGGACGTACGTATGAAAGCAACGAAGGAAGCGGCGCTCGAGTTTTTCAAGGACATCATCAAGGGACAGGATCGCGCATTCATCGCCGGTTTTGCATTCGACGCCGCGAAAATCGCCCCCTTCGTTTCCAGTATCGAGACTCTGCAGGCACAGGTCGAGGCGATTCCCAAAGCAGAAGGAGGAACGTCTCTCTACGACGCGATCATCACCGGGCTCTATCGCTTCCGCGGCGTGCAAGGCCGCAAGGCGCTCATCGTGCTCACCGACGGTGAAGACACGACCTCACGCGTGCCGTATGACGAGATGATCGAATATGTGCGCGCGGCACGGGTGCCGATCTACTTCATCGGTATCGGACTCGGACTCTCGGACTTCACCGGGACCTCGAAGATGAAGACGATCTCCGCGGAAACAGGCGGCGTCGCGTATTTCATCAAGGATGTGAAGGAGCTGAAGGACACCTACGCGAAACTGGAGAAGGATCTGCGAACGCAGTATCTGCTTGCGTACAACGCGGAAGTGTCGAGGAAGGATCAGAAGTATCGGACGATCGAGGTGAAGCTGGATCGGGCGGACGCGAAGGTGCGGACGATTCGGGGGTACATACCCTGATCCATCCTATTCCCCCATCCTCTTGTACGCCGCTCCCAACAGCGTCACACGCTTCACATACGTGCGCGTCTCCGCGAACGGCATCGACTCGAGGAACTCGTCGGCGGGCATCCGAGGTGCCGCGCGCCGCCAATTGAGCACGTTGCCCTGACCCGCGTTGTAGGATGCAACGGCGAGTTGGGGATCGCCTCCGAACAGATCGATGAGATGGCGGAAGTGATATGTCCCGAGCTTGATGTTCACGTCGGGATTCTCGAGGTCATCC
>CAZKID010000006.1:0-25910 GCA_964552405.1 uncultured Thermoanaerobaculia bacterium | reverse complement strand
CCGAGCTATGCAGCTTCCTCGCTAGCTCGCGTCCGGTGGCCGGCATGAGCTGCATGAGGCCTGCTGCGCCGGCGACGGACTTCGCCGACGGATTGAAGTAGCTCTCCTGGTGGATGAGGCCCATCACGAGATAGGGATCAATCCCGTTCCTGGCCGCATTCGAGCGAATCGCATCCTCGTACTT
Organism: uncultured Thermoanaerobaculia bacterium; assembly: GCA_964552405.1. Taxonomy (GTDB): domain Bacteria; phylum Acidobacteriota; class Thermoanaerobaculia; order Gp7-AA8; family Gp7-AA8; genus JAJPHC01. The sequence continues at coordinate 25,726 of CAZKID010000006.1, read as the reverse complement.
GTGCGGGTAATACATCTTGAGAAAGTAGGGCGGCACAGCGTCCTGCTCAACCGTCGCGAGCTGCGGAAACGCGCGGCGGATCGTCATCGACATCAACTGCGCGTTGCCATTCGCGTTGTAGAGATCGGCCATCAGCGCATCGGCGAACGGCTGATTGTCACGGTTCATGTTCTTCTGGATCTCCGCGCGAGCGTTTTTCATGTCCGAGAGCGCGGTGAGCTCGTATGCAAGCCGTAGTTCGGACGGCATATTCTTCTCGGCGATCACTCCCCAGTCCGGACGATTCATCTTGAGTGGATTCGTCGTGCCGGGTGCTCCGGCCGCGCGGCGCGCCTTTGCGAATTTCCCATAAATATCCTCGTACGGCGCCCTGGCCAGCGGGCGATAGATCGCCGCCGCCTCTTCTTTCTCACCCGCCCGCTCGATCGTGCGCGCGTACCAGTACTCGCTCTGCCGCTTCACACCGACGCTCTGATACGTATCGGCGATGAAGCGAAACAACGTCTTTGCGCCGTTGAGGTCACCGGCCGTCCACGCAGCCCAGGCCTTGTCCCAGAAGTGCTGCAGCCCGGGATCGGCGAGACGATCGAGCTTCACCAGTTGCGCGATCAACTCCTGCTCGTACTCGTCCTGCTTCTTCGCTTCAGCCAATCCGATCAGCGTATTCAGCGTCTCGATCCGCACAGGCTTCGCGAGCGGAAGTGTCAGGAGATCCTTGAAGCCCTCGACTGCCTTTCGATCGGCTTCGTCCTGCTTCGTCTTCTTCGCAAGATCGACGAGCTTGATCTGCACCTTCACCTTCGCGAACTTCGGTTTGGCGACCAAGCGCGCGGTCTTCCCTTTACCGCGCCGCACTTTGATCGTTCCGACCTGCTTGCGTTGCAGCACGGTCTTGTAGACGAAGGGATCGATGGAGGCGGCGAGCGCGCGATCGGCTTTCGCCGCGAAATACATCGCCGGGACCGCGATTCGAAACGATTGCGATTTCAGCGGGTCGAGAATCCTGCTCGCATCCTCGAAGCGCTTGAGTTGAACCAGGGCGAGGCCGCGGTTCAATTCGACAGGATCATGCAGCGAGGAGGGAGCTGACGGTTCGAGCGCCGTCAACTCGTCGAATGCGTTCTGCGGATCGCCATCGCGAAGAAGACTGACGCCGCGTTCGAGCCGCTCGGCGGGCGACAGGTCGATCGCCGCATCGTTCGACAAACCGGAAAGTGCTCGCACGACATTGAGCGCATCGCCGGCTTGCGCCGCACGCGGATTCTTGATGCCGATATTGCGCGCCGCGAAGAGCACCGCATCGATGTCGCCGCGAACGAAGCGGTCTTCGATCGTGTTCCAGCGCGCCGTTGCGGCGATCGAAGATGCATCCGCACGCGCCGCGATCGCTCCATACACATCCGCGCTGCGGTCCCAGTCGGCGAGTCCGCGATACAAACTGCCGAGATTGAACGCCGCGTCTTCCCAGTAAACGAGTGCGGGCCTGCGATACCAGAGCGCTGCGAGAACATGGCGCGCGGATTTGCGATCGCCCTTCAACTGATATCCGTTCGCCAGGAGATAAAGCCGGTACTCCTCGACCGCGCGTGATCCGAAGTGAAACGACGAGAATCGCTTCACTGCATCGGCGCCATCGCCCCGCTGCAACGCGTCGAGACCCGCCGTGTACGCGTCTCGCAGGCGTGCGAGATCTGGCGGTGCCTCGGGCTTTGCTTTCACGCGCGCCTCCTGACGAGTGCCGCGCAGGGGGAGAAACTTCCAGGCCGCGAACGCGAGGAGTGCAATCGCAATCACACTCGCGATCGAACGGATGAGCCAGCGTTTCCGCATCGACCGACGTCGATTGCGAGGACGCTGCCGTGTCGGACGACTCACACCTTACAGCCCGAGCGCTTCGGAACTTCCGTCGGCGAGAATCCGCACGAGCTCGTCGTAGAAATAATTCGACGTCTTGCGCACATCATCCCCGATCCGCTCGTCGTACATCTGCCGGCTGCGATCGATGTCTTCCTTCAACCGCTCGTAGAGATCGCGATTCTTGCGTCCCTGTTCGACCTTCGACTCGTTGTACAGCTTGATCTCGGAGACGAGCAGGCGCGCGAAGCGCCGCGCCTCATCGTGTTTCTTCGCATCTTCGCTCTGCGGCTGCTGGAACGCGGATCCGCGCCCGACTCCCGAAGGCGGAACATACTGCGTAGACGGCTTCTCGTCTCCACCCATCGAAGTCGACGCGCTCGCTGCCGCCGGTGCTGCTGCAGCGGGCGGTGGAGCCGCGGGTTTCGGCCCGGGCGCAGGGGAAGGCGAGGAGAACTCTTCTGCTGAAGGAATGTTGAACGTTGGCGCAGCGGGCGTGGCCGCCATCATCTCCTTGATCTGCGCAGCGTCGAAACGCATCGTCTGTGAGCCGGCAGGGAGAGGTGCTGCAGGCGCAGCGGGTGCAGGCATCGCGGGACGCGGCGCGGTGACCGGAGTCGGCGCTGGCGCAGGCTTTGGTGCCGGCGCTGCTGCTGCTGGCGCGGGTTGGGGTGCTGGAGCTGGCGGCACCGGTTTCGGTGCAACAGGTGGCGGCGCAACAGGCGCCGGCGGCGGGGCCGCAGCAACGGCCTCGCCGTTCTCGCTGCTCAGGCTCGGCGACGGAGTCTTCTTCCGAAGCGCCAGCGTATCGATCAACAGCCCGGTCGTGAACACGAGTAACTCGACCGAGGACGTATCGAGCTTCGCGAGGTCGTCGCCGAGCGCATCGACGTACACCGCCGCTGCGACTTTGTCCTTGATCACCATCGGCACCAGGATCGCGCGCTCCGATGCCGCGACGCCGAGACGCGTCGAGAGATTCGCACCGTCCCAGATCACGACGCGTTCATCACGTAACACGTGATCGAGCTCCGCGATGAGACCGGGCGCGGCGTTGAACCGTTTGACGTTTTCATCATTGCCGCCCGCGGCCGTGAATCCGACGCCTTTCCATCCGCTGAATGTTTCGCCGCGAAGAATCAGCAGCGCGGCGCGCGACCCGAAGTGCAGACACTCTTCGAGCAACGCGTTCAGAACATCGACTTGCGACTTGCCTCGCTCGACCGCCTGGACAGCTCGTTTCACGAGGGATGCATCGGGACCCGCCGGGCCTGCGACGGGCGCAGCAACGAGGGGAGCCGCAACGGGCTCGGGCTTGATCGACTCTTCGAGCTCGGCGAGCTGTTTTCTGATGTGCGGCAGAAAGGTGATTGCATTGACGTCTGCCTGCACGCTCTGGAGGGCGGCTTTCAGTTGCGAATCTACGGCTTCGCGCACATCTTCAACCGAGGACCGGATCTCGGAGACCATGCGGTCGATGGACTCCTTGACATGCGCCTCGATCGAAGTCGCGACTTCCTCTCCCCTCACGGCCATTAAATCCTCCAGATGCCGTAGCTTGAACCAAGCCCACCCCGGGCCCAGCGATTATTGACCCCGGTTTTACGCGCTGTCAAGGAAGCACGGCGCCGGACTGTGTTAAGTTTTCCCGAATGACTCGTCCTTTTCTCGTCGCGATCGGAGTCGCCCTCTGCCTCGGCTGCGGTGCTTCCGATGGTGACCATGGTGAATGGTTACGCGTTCTGCGCTTCAAGAAAGCCGCGGTAGCTCCGAACGCATCCGCGCAGGAAAAGCAGGTTTACGCCGATTCTCTCGCCGCATTCGTGCAAAAAAATCCGTCACATGGCCGCGCGCGCATGGTCTATGAGCGCATTCAAATCGATTTCGCGCGGGATCTTGCGGCGATCGGCCGCTATCAGGACGCGATCCGCTTCTACCGCACGGTCCTGGGCCGGGATCCGCAAAATGCCGATGCACTGCGCGGTCTGAGCGAGGCGCTCGAACATCTCGAGGTCTCGCGCGAGAAGATCGCGTCGCTCGAGAAGGGAATGTCTCAGAAGGACGTCGCGAAAGCACTCGGGAAGCCCGTGCCCGGCTGGATCGTTCGTAGTGATCGACGCGACTCGATCATCGAGTCGTGGTACTACCGGACGAGTGATGGCCACATCGCAGGCGTCTACTTCCACGATGGCGAGCTCTTCGCAGCGGAAGCGGATTCGCAGGCGCGGCTGACATCACTCGCCGGCACTGCACATTGAGACAGGAATCATCCGATGCCTCTTTACGAATATCAGTGTTCGCAATGTGGTGAGCGTGTCGAAGTCATTCAGAAACTGAACGACCCGCCTTACAGCCATTGCCCGAAGTGCAGCGGTGAAATGAAGAAGCTCGTCTCCGCGCCCGCGATCCAGTTCAAGGGATCCGGTTTCTACAAGACCGACTATGCATCGGGCAGTTCGAGCTCCAGCTCTACGAAGAGCGAGTCGAAGAGCGAAACCAAGAGCGAGACGAAAAGCGAGACGAAGACCAATTCTTCTTCATCCGAGTGATGAACATGGCCACGGCGAAAGACATGAAGCGGCGCGCCGACGCGGTGCTGGAAGAGGTCTTTCGATCTCTGTTCGAAGAGATCGATGCGGAGAAGATCCGCAACGAGATCGAGGCTCTTCGCGAGCGCCATCCGGATTTCGATGCAGCGGGTCACGCGCGGCTGCTCGCACGGCGCACGGCGATTCGTTGCGCCGCAGCCGGCGCAATGACCGGTCTGCCATCAGGATTTCTCGCGATCGGCACGCTCGGCGCCGATCTCGCGTATCTCGTGTTTCAGCAGTTTCGTCTGGTCGTCGGCATCGCCGCGATCTACGGCCATGAACCCACAGGCCGCGAGCGGTTCAGCGAGGCACTCTCGTGCGTCGCTTACTCCTCCGGTGCCGGTCTCGGCAAGCAGGGCATTGCGACGATGCTCGAGTCCGCGAGCATCGAAGGCGGTGTCGTGGCCGAGAAGATCGGAGCACGGTTCGCGCGTGAACGTCTGGCGAAGGTCGTGCCGTTCGTCGGCGCGATTTCCGGCGGCGTGTTGAATTACGCCGCGGTGCATGCCGTCGCGCGCTCCGCGATCCGCTACTACGAATCGTTGATCGACAACGATGTCGCAGAAGAAATCTGGTCCGACGGCGATCGCGAACACGCCTAGGAATGCATCCCCACAGACCCGCGTTAGCTGGCCTGAACCGACGATGCCGAAATTTGAGATGGAATCGATGACGGAGGTCCGCTCCGCCTTCTTCGAGCGCAGACGCCTGCGCCGGATTCGGATGATCGTCGAGCTGACGATGAATCTCGTCGGCGGCGATGAGACCGTCACGTATCGCGAGGCGTGTTGTCTGATCGATTGCGCGCGAAAAGCGATTCTCGATCTGCACCCGTCATTTGCGGATCGTTATGAACGCATCGTAAGACCGCATTTCGAACGGCTGCTCGCCCAACGCTGGCCACACGCAGAGCTGTTGCGGCCCTCACCCTGCGAACTGGTCAATTGATCCTGTCCGGCACCACTCCTCGAATCTCCCACTTCTGCAGTTCTTCCGGCGCAAACGCATCACGACGCGCGAAGACCATCCCGACCTCGTCATAGGCGATGAGCGCCCAGCGCGTACGTGGCCAGTAGGCGAGCGAGGCCGGCAGCAATGCTCGCTGCCTTGTCACTGCATTGAGAATCGGAACTCCGCCCCGGCGATATTCGTCGACGGCTAACGCGATGCGGTATCTGGTCAGCAGCGCCTCCCACGCACGCTGATCGTTGCGCGCTCGCGCATACTCCGGGATGAACGTCCGATAGAGCTCGTTGCGTCCATCGGTCAACGCGCGCCGCTCGGGATAGAAGGACCAGATCAGAAAGCCGCCGAACTGGTCGGGGTTGTAGATGTTGCCTCGCAAACCGGTGGCCTTCAGCCGTTCGACCGGGGTGAGGGGCCAAGGATGGGCCAGGAGTCCGTTCTGATGGGGGGGGGGAAGCAGCGTCATCGCGAGCAGCGCGTACGTCATCAGGTATGCGGGACGTTTCGCGAGTTCGAATCGGGGCAGAAGCAGCGGCAGCGTCGCGAAGAAGAGCGGCTGGTGACGCACATGAAGGATCGCCAGCAGCGCGAACGCTGCGAACAGCGCGATCTGCCAGGGCTGACGCTCCTTCGCAACCATGTACAGCGCGATCGCGCCCGCGACTGCGAGATAGAGCAGCGGAAACACCAGCAGCGCACTCGGCCGCCATTCCGCATTCGTGAACGCACCGCTCGTCGCGAATTGGTTGAGCGCAAACGGAGCGGCGATCGCACGCCAACCCCACGGATTGACGAGCAGCGCCGCGATCGTCGCCAACGTTCGCCTGACGGAACGCGTCATCACGAGCATCACGAATGGCGCAAGCAGCGCGGACGGATGGACGTTCATCCAGACGATCGTCAACGCGATGAACGCGATCGCCGATCTTCGCGTGAGCACGATTGCGGCAACGAGGAACATCGGCGCCAGCGATGAAGGCCGCACATCGAAGAGCGGATTCGCGCCCGCAAATGCAAGAGCCGACGCGGCGGCGGCCAGCGGCAGACCGCTCTCGCGGCTCGCGAGCAGCAGAATCATGGTGAACAACACGCCGGCAACCAGCGCTCGAAGAATCGACAGTCCGCTGAACCCAACCATTCGTTGCAGCGGCTCGATGGCGGCGTCGAAGAGCCATTCACCGTTCACCCACGGCACGCGATCGCTGGCAACCGTAAACGGATCGGTCGCTGGTAATGCCCGATGCTCGAGAATCCAGCGGCCCGTCGCGAGATGCCAGAAGAGATCGTAGCTGCGCAGAGGGACCGCCGCAGCGAGTGTTGCCAGAACGAAAAACGCGGCAGCCACGAGTCGTAGCGGCTGCCGCGTATCGCTCATCGCGGAAAGTATAGGTGCAGGACAGGCGCCTCGCCTGTCAGCTTCTCAGCACAACGGACAGGCGAGGCGCCTGTCCTACACCGCTTACGTATTTGCGGGAGGCACCGGTGGCACCGGGGGAGCCAATGACGCGGGAGGCGCGGGAGGCGCAGGCGGCACGGGCGGCACCTTGTTCTCCAGATGAATGTCGCCATTCACCGTCGAGATACGAAGCTCATGGCGTCCGCCATTCACTTCGCCGGAGACGCGGCGGCTCCCCGGATGCGAGTGAATGCTGAGCGGGAACGATGCCTCGAAGTCGCCGTTCACCTGCGACAGATCGCATGCGAACGATGCGTTCGCCGGGAGCACCGCCACCACGCGGCCGTTGACCGTCTTCAGCTTCGCTCCCTGAAAGTCGCGCAGGAACGTCGCCATCACGCGGCCATTCACCGTATGCGCATCCACTTCGGAGATTCCCGCGCATTCGAGATTGATCTCACCGTTCACGCTCTTCGCCTGTGTTGCGCCGTCGACACCTTTCGTGGCGATGCGGCCGTTGACGGTCTTCAGCTCCAGCTCCAGTGCGGGCGGAACCCTGAGCGAATAATCGATCGTTGCCTCATCGCCGAAGTTGAGGCCGAAGAGACGAACACGATGCTGATTCTTGTTGCCGATCCTGAGCGTGTCTCCGCTGACTTCCGTCTTGAAGTAGCCCTGGTTTTCCAACTGCGCATCCGGCTTCTTGTAACCGCGGATGTGGGCGACCAGCGAAATCTCATCGGCCTTTCCCGCTTCGACATTCACGCTGCCATTCGCTTCGCTCACGTAAACGCGATGAATTTCGCCGGCGGGCCAGGTGCGTTCGATCGTTGCCGTATGCCGCTCATGTGCGACACACGAGGCAAAAATCAGCGGCAAGAGTAAATAAAGACGGCTGAGTCGGCTGTTCATCGGATCACCTGTAAGGCTGTGGTACGAAAATCCCGGGAGAGAGTTTCAACTTGACACTGATCGATACGTCTCAGACGACGCTTCTGCGCATCGCCGCATTCCTGGTTGACGGCCTCACCGTCGCCATTCTGCTCATCCTGCCCGCCTCGGCAATCAGCTATGGCATGGCCTGGATCGGCGGATCGGTCAAAGCCATTCAGATCGTCTGGTGGCTCGCTCTCGGTATCTTACTGACAGGACTGCTGATCCGCGACGGTTATCACGGCCGCTCGATCGGCAAGCAGATGCTCGGGCTGCGCCTCAACACCGCAAACGGACAACCCTGCAGCTGGGGACGTTCCGTCATCAGAAACCTGCCCGTCGTCCTCTTCCCGCTGACACTCATCGAGATTTTTCTCGTGATCGCCGGCAAGCCGCGTACCGGAGACCGCCTGGCGAAAACGAACGTCAGTGAGGAGTAGCCCTGCGAAACGCGATTCGCTTCTCCGTCAGCATCGCCCCGAACTGCTGCGCCAATGATTCACGGACATCGAACGCGAACGTGTTCGTCTCCGCGAACGTTTCGCTGATGAGCACAACGTCCGGCGCCGAAACGAGCCGATAGACGACTCCAAGAATCTCGAACGGCACCTCGAGCTCGAATCGCGTATAGAGATATCGATCGTTGAGCGGGAGCTCTCTCACAGACGCGGCTGCCGCATCGCGATAGGCACGCGAAAGACCACCCGTACCGAGCTTGACGCCGCCGTACCAGCGCACGACGACGACTGCGCAATCATGGATATCCGCTCCCTCGATCGCGGACAGAATCGGTTTTCCCGCGCTGCCCGACGGTTCGCCTGCATCCGAACTCCGGCTGCGGCCGCCCCACAAACGAAATGCCCAGCAATGATGGGTCGCATCGAAGTATTGCTTCTCAATCCGCTGCAACTGTTCGAAAAACGACTCCTCGGTCGTGACAGGAAACGCAATCCCCAGGAACTCGGATCGTTCCACTTTCAGCCGCGACTCCGCGGAAGACGACGGAGCTCGATAGTGATCAGCGGACATACCGATACGCCGATACGTAGCGATTCCCGAGCAGGAAGAAGCGGAGCGGCCAGTGCGCGGCGTCTCCGGAGTTCTCGACGCCGATTCGCTTGCTGACCGCGATCTCCTCATCGCGCAGATCGAGCTCGCGTTTCGTCAGAAAAAGAGTCTTGCCGTCGAGCGGCTCGCCGTCGCACGACTTGTCGATGCCGAGCGCCGCGCACACCTTTCCGGGACCGTTCATCAGCTCGTAATCATTCTTCGCTTTCGGGCGGCGCTTGCGCATGGACTCCAAACCCTGCACCGGAATCGCGGCACGCAACAGCACGGCCTCGGCGATGTCCTCTTCCTGACAGACGACGTTCATGCACCAATGCATACCGTAGCTGAGATAGACGTATGCATGCCCGCCCTCCAGGTACATCGACTGATTTCGTTCGGAGCGCAGTCCGCGCCGGGCGTGGCTCGCCGCATCATTCGCGCCCAGGTAGGCTTCGGTCTCGACGATGCGGGCCGCGAGCAGTTCACGTCCCATGCGGCGCCACAGCACGCAGCCGAGGAGCGCGCGCGCGACGGTGACGGTGTCCTGGAGGTAGAAGTCGCGCGGAAGCTTGTCCGCCATGTCAGATCGATTGCGGCGCGCTTCCGCGGCGGTGATCGAGCTGCTCTTCGGAGACATACCGATTGATGATGCGCAACAATTCCGCATGCACGGCCGGCGTCGCGCCGATGATGTTGCCGCGATCGAGCCAGCGGCCGCCTCCGGAGAAATCGCTGATCGCGCCACCAGCTTCGGTCACGAGCAGTGAGCCTGCCGCGACGTCCCACGCCGCGAGGTGCATTTCGAAGAAGCCGTCGAAGATGCCAGCGGCCGTGTACGCAAGATCGAGCGCGGCGGAGCCGGGACGCCGGACGCCTTTGGCGACGAGGATCACGTTGCGGAAGATGCTGAAGTGAGAATCGACGTACTGCTGCGGGCGGAATGGAAAGCCTGTCGTCAGGAACGAACCTTCGACTTTCGTCTGCGTGGAAACCGACATCCGCACGCCATCGCGCCAGGCCCCTGCACCGCGCTCCGCCGAAAACATGACATTGCGCAGCGGCTCGTGTACGACGCCGGCCACGATCTCATCTCCTGCCTTCAACCCGATCGACACCGACCAGATCGGCAGGTGCTGTAAATAGTTAGACGTGCCGTCCAGCGGATCGATGATCCACGTGCGTCCGTTCGGCGAGGCGCCGCTGCTTCCCGTCTCTTCTCCGAGCGTCGCGTCCTCGGGGCGCAGCTCGCGCAAGAAGCTCTTGATCGCCGCCTCGCTTTCGCGATCCGCAGCCGAGACCCAGTCGTTGCGGGCCTTGATATCGGCCTGCTCCTTCCCGATCCTCTCCCAATATCCGAGCAGAACAGCGGCGCCGCGCCGCGCAGCTTCGATTGCAACGTCAATGTCGTTCAAGCGTTGCGCATTCTACAGGCTGCCTGAATCCTGCTGTCTGCTGTCTCTTGCCCGAATCAGCTATCCTCCAACAACCGAGTCCCGATGGAATTCGACCAAATCTCGCACTTTCGAGTCGATCGCCTCCTCGGAGCTGGAGGAATGGGCGAGGTCTATCTGGCCGAGGATGCGACGCTTCGGAGGAAGGTCGCGCTGAAGCTTCTGCCCGAACGCTTTTCATCCGACGAGGAACGCGTGCGCCGCTTCGTGCGCGAAGCGCGAGCCGCATCGGCGCTCAATCATCCAAACATCCTCACCATCTACGAGATCGGACAGTCCGAGAACCGGCACTACATCGCGACGGAGTACATCGAAGGAGAGACTCTCCGCAATCGCATCCTCCGCGAGCATGATGCGATGACGCTCGCGGAAGTTCTCGACGTCGCGATCGGCATCGCGAGCGCGCTCGCCGCCGCCCACGAAGCAGGAATTCTTCATCGCGACGTGAAACCGGAGAATGTGATGGTGCGGCCCGATGGCTACGTCAAGGTACTCGACTTCGGTCTCGCCAAACTGCTCGGCACACACGATTCGAACAGCGGAGCGATCCTCGGAACTTTGCAGTACCTGGCACCCGAACAGGCGCGAGGCGGCTCGCCGGACGCGCGCAGTGACATCTACTCCCTCGGCGTCGTCATCTACGAGATGCTCACGCACCGACCGCCGATCACCGGTGATTCCTTCGTCGATCTTGCGATTGCGGTCACGACCGTGCATCCCGATCCGCCGTCGCGATTCTCAGAAGGCATACCGACGGATCTCGACCGCATCGTCCTCAAGACTCTGGAGAAGAATCCGGAGAAGCGCTATCAGACCGCACGCGAACTCCTCGGGGACCTGCGTGTGTTGCGGCGCGAGCTGGAGCTCGACGGCTCGCTTGGCGACTTCCCAAACGTACACAACTCCGGTGCGATGCTCGCGCATCAACCGACACTGCCGCTCTCCCGCACTTCGATCATTCGCCGTTACCCGTTCGTTCCTGCGATCGCCATCGCGGCCGGAGTGCTGCTACTGGCTATCGTCATCTACGCGCTTGCGCGCGGATTCCTCGACGAGGGTGCGCCCATCGGAAGCGTGGCCGTTCTTCCGTTCGTCAACGCGACCGGCGATCCGAGCGCGGAGTATCTGAGTGATGGTCTTGCGGACAGCATCACCGATTCTCTGTCGCAGCTGCCGCAACTGCAGGTTGTTGCCCGCAGCCGCGCGTTTCACTATCGCGGCGCGAACATCGATCCTCTCGCCGCGGCGAAGGAATTGCGCGTGCGCGGAGTCGTCACCGGCCGTGTGTATCTTCGCGGCGACACGCTCGTGGTCCGCGCGAGCCTGACCGACGTGCGAAAGGGAACGCAGATCTGGGGAGAGCAGTACGACCGGCGGCTCTCCGATGTCCTCGCCGTGCAGAACGAGATGGCGCAGGAGATCTCGAACAAACTGCGTTCGCGACTCTCCGGCGAAGAAGTGCGGTTGCTGCAGAAGCGTTCGTCGACGAACAGCGAGGCATTTCAGCTCTACCTGAAAGGACGCTACTACCGCCACAAATACAGCGAAGAGGCGATTCACAAGGCGGTCGGATATTTCAATCAGGCGCTGGAACGCGATCCGACCTACGCACTCGCTTACGCGGGCCTCGCTGATGCGTACTACGGCCTCTCGAATCTCTACGCGCCTCCGCGCGAGGCGATGCCGCGCGCACGGGAAGCGGCGCAGCGAGCGCTCGCCCTCGATGACACACTTGCGCAAGCGCACACCTCGCTCGCGCTGGTGCAGGTCTGGTACGACTGGGACTTCGCAGCAGGCGAGCGAGAGTTCCGCCGCGCAATCTCGCTCAATCCAAACGACGCCGAAGCGCACCGCCTCTACGGAAACTATCTCATCGCGTCCGGCCAGTTGAATCGAGCACTCACGGAGATGCGGCTCGCCGAACAGCTCGACCCGCTCTCGGCACCGGCCTGCTGGGATGTCGGACGCGTGCTCTTCTACATGGGCCGCTATCCCGAGTCGCGAGCGCAGGCGAAGAAAGCGCTCGAGCTCGATGATCACTTCAGTAACGGCTACCTCTTGCTCGCGCAGATCTCCGAGCGTGAAGGAAGCATGGATGATGCTCTCGCTCTCCTGCAGAAGGCGATGTCGATCGCGGGACGTACACCGTTGCTCGTTTCGATGTGGGGCTCGATCTCCGCGCACGCCGGAAAACGGGAAGACGCACTCGCTTCGATCGAAGAGTTGAAGCGGCGGCCGACCTACACACTGCCCCTGTTTCTCGCGCGCGTGAATGCATGTCTCGGCCGGACGGACGACGCGATGAGCGCACTGGAACAGGCGTACGTCGATCGGTCCGAATCCGTCGTCTGGCTCAAGGTCGATCCCTCGTTCGATTCGCTGCAGGGGGAAACCCAGTTCAAGGAACTGATCAAGCGCGTCGGTATCTGATGCGACAAAATTGGTCGTAGCGGATCGGTCCCTTTTCTCGCCATCATCTAGGAGCGATGGCCCGTCGCTCCCGAACCATGACCGTTGTTTCACCCCGTGCGTTCGCATGGGAGCGCTCTGTCGTTGCATGTCTGCGGCATTCGACGCTGCCGGTCGGATCGTCGCTCGAAGTCAGTTCTCTTTCCGATGTCACCGGTGAGCGGGAGCAACTTTCACTCATCGCACAATTCGCTGCACATCAAGCCTTCCTGCAGTTTGCGGGGATCGCTGATTGCGAACTGCTGGAAAGCGAATGGCGGGCCGTTCGCCGGCGTGGGGGCGACAGCCGGCTGATCCGTGTCGGCTCGCGGGCTGAAGCGGCCGACACGCTTCCTCTGCTCGTCCTCGTGCAGCAGTTCGCAGATCTGATCAATGCCCCCGCGCTCGATGTCCTGCGACGATCGTGGGCTCGTGCAGAAACGGTTTACGCGGAGATTCACCATCGTCTGCGCGACGACGTCGCGGCCGACTCACGATGGATCGACAGCGCTGCCGCTGGTTCGCTTCTCGCGCCGGGACCCGATGGACTGGAGACGCTCTGGACGGAGCGCGGCGGTCAATACGTTTGCGCGGATACAACCTCGATCGAAGCGCTGGCAGAAGTTTCGGACGCCATGACGCTGATCCACCTCGAAGGATCATCTCCGTTGCGGCGCTACTCCGCCATCGAGCCGCTCGCACCGCTCGCTGGTGCGCTCGATGGTTCCACGGAGACCGAGATCACGGAGCGCGTCATCGCGCATCTGAGCAAAGGCCGGTTTCTCTTCATCGTGACATCGCTCGAGAAATTCGATGCGGCATCGCGCCGCGTCGTCGAGTTGCTGTCGAGATTCGATCAGGCAACCTGGATCAATTCGGGCACGGGCACGCCGCTTCCGGATGCCCGCCACTTCATCGTCAGCACGAGGCTCGCAGCACAGCTCGCCGCCGAGACAAAGCCGTTCGGATGGGTCGAGAGCCTCGTCGCATCGCCAGCGCTTGGGGCATTCATCGATCGTGGTGAAGTTCCGCCAGACGATCTGCCAACGATCGCGATCGAAGAACCACGGCGTTCGTATCTCGGCGCACTCTCACTGCTCGGACAACGGATTCCGGCAACGGTCGCGCGAACGTTCCTCGAGGAGTTTCTCTTTTCCGGATCGCTGGAAGATCTCGTCGTCGATGGCGTGACCTCGCTGGAGCGAAATGATTTCGTCCTCGCGATGGATTTGTCGCACCTGATTCCGGAGGCCTCACGCGCGGCTCTTTGCCGCATCGCTGCGAACACCACGCCCGATCTCCATCGCGCTGCGAATCTGCTCCTGCAATGCGGAGACTTCGGCGCAGCAGCTGAGAAGGCGTCGACGATTTCGTGGTCGAGTGCAACTGATGCGATCGGGCTGCTGCAACGGTTTCCGGTACAGACCCTCACACCGCTGCTCGCGGACAACCTGGCCTCTGCGCTCATCGATACGGGTCGCTACCTCGAGGCGAGACGCGTAACCACGAACGAGCTCCTCATCGCCAGATGCGAACGTCGGACAGGGGACTACGCACACGCGCTGGAGCGACTCGAACGGATGGAACGTCGTAACTTCGAGGCAATGCTCTTACACAGCGATCTGCTGTTCGTTGAAGGGCGTTATGAGGAGGCACTCGCGGCACTGAGCGATTGTGAGCCGCGCAACGAGAAAGAGCACGCCCAACTTTCTTATCAACGCGCGGTGCTCGCGAATGAAGCGGGCATGTCATTCGCGGGACGGATCGACGATCCCTATTGGCTCGCCCGCCATGAGACGTATCGAGCGATCCGTCACCGAGATGTCGACGCCGCGCTCACGTCGACCTCGATCTCACTGCAGCTCGCGAGCACCGTCCCCGACCGGATCGATGTCTACCTCGACCGCGTGTTCGTGCTCTTCACGGCTGGAAAATGGAAAGAGACGCGCGCTGAAGCGATGAACGCGTTGTCATTGATCGAAGAAACAGAAGGGGATCGTGCCGCGGGCGGCATCCTCTACACGCTCGCCTATCTGGCTGCAGACGACGGGCAGTGGGCGCACGCCGCGCATCACATCGAACGATTGCAACGCTTCTACACTCAAGTCGGAGATGAGCAGCGCCTGCACGAGCTGGATCTGTTGCGGGCTCATCTCGACTTTTCGCGCGGACGTTTCGAGACAGCCAGCATCGAGGCTCTCTCCGCACTGGATGGCGGACTGTCGGGTCAGATGCGCGAAGCGGCGAATCTCATCCTCGATGAGATCGCGTTGATCGAGGATCGTAAGGAACCGCTGCGTTCTACGGGCCGCACTCCGAATCTCGAGCTGGCGCGAAGGCATCGTCGTCTGCTCGGTGAGGAGGGCGATGCCACGCCGCTCGAACGCTTCCGCACCGCTCTGCGGCGCCGCAACATCGAGGAGGCGTCCTGCATCGCATCCCAGCTCGGACTCACGATCGAGTCGCACGCGCCAGTCCCGTCGGATGTCGCACTTCTCCGCGCTGCCGCGACGCGCGAGTTCCCTTTCGGTGCGCACGATCTGGGCAGCATTCCATGGCGCTTCACCACGCGCAATCGCCTCGGTCACTGGACCGAGATCGGCTCGGCGTCATCAATGGGGAACGACCTGCTCGACGAGGTTCTCGCGTCACCGTCAAAGGACTGGATCGCGTGCAGTGATCGTGAGCTGCTGTACGTCGAAGGTTGCTCGGCATGGTCCGGCGACTCTCGTGACGCGCTCGGATCCATGTTCCGGCTTCGTTCCGAGCATCACCGGCTGCGACGTCTGCTGGCCGTTGAAGAAGCCTCCGCGGCGCCCAGGCCAATCATTCAGGAGATCGTCGGCGCATCCCCGGCAATGACCGCGGTGTACGACACGGTCTTGCGGGTCGCGCGTCGCGACGTTCCCATCTGCATCCTGGGCGAGTCAGGCACCGGTAAGGAGCTCGTGGCGAACGCAGTTCACAAACATTCTTCACGGAGACAGAAACCGTTCACCGCGGTCAACTGTGCCGCATTGCCCGATGCGCTGATCGAGAGCGAACTGTTCGGTCATGTGCGTGGTGCATTTACTGGTGCGGAGCGCGATCGGCCGGGACTCATCGAAACGACGGAGGGCGGAACGTTGTTTCTCGACGAGATCGGTGAGATGCCGCTTGCAGCGCAGGCGAAGCTTCTCCGTTTTCTCCAGGAAGGTGAGTTTCGCCGGGTGGGCGACGTCACGAATCGCCACGCCGATGTGCGCATCGTCAGCGCGACGAATCGCCGGCTCGATCAGTCCGTCGAACAGGGGCGTTTCCGCGAAGACCTTTATTACCGGATCCGCGTCGTGGAGGTCTTGCTCCCACCCTTGCGAGACCGAGGTACCGACGTCATGCTCCTCGCGAAGCATTTTCTCGATTGCGAATACGAGACGCATCGAGAAGGTGCCACGGCCTTTACCCCAGAGGCCGAGTCAATCCTCATCTCCTATCACTGGCCTGGCAATGTGCGCGAACTTCAGAATGCTGTCCGCGGCGCACATGCATTTGCAGGCGACGGGCGCGTGATCGACGTCGACCATCTGCCGGAACGATTGCGGAACGTAACGGTTCGTCATGCGCCCATCGGTTCGTATCAGGACGCCGTCACCCGGTTCCGACGCGATCTGATCGAGCGCTCTCTCGCGTCCGCCATGGGCAATCAGAACCGCGCTGCCACGCTCCTTGGGATTTCGAGACAGGCGCTGGCCTATCAGATTCGCGAGCTGGGCATCCTGGTGAAGAAGCGGTAGGAGTTCATCCTGAGGAGCGCGGGGTGAAATGGGACGCTGTCAACAACCGATCACAGCCATGTACCAAAACCGGTGCGCGTGAGCGCTGTCCCTCTCGGGCGCGCGTAGAATCGAGACCATCGTGAAACGCTTCCTCATTCTCGCCGCCGTGACGGTGATGACCGCCGGGTGTTCTCTCTACTCCGATGTGTCGATCACACCATTGAACGTCCTGCCATCGGGTATCGACCGCGGCTCGGACCTTCCCTCGATGGTCCGGAAATACGACTACCTCCGTGCGATCGAGTTGACGTCGGCGGTCGAAGCGCGCCAGCGAAAGAACGTCAGCGAGCTCATGGCACTGGGAGAAGCGGAGCTGGCGGCGGGACGTTACGACGCCGCACGGCAGCATCTCCGCGCCGCAATCGATCTCAACCCGTTTCACAAGACTTTCTCCGACATTGCCTGGGATCTCTCGCAAGTCGAGTACATGAGCAACAACTATGAGACGAGTCTCGAGTGGGCACAGCTCGCGCAGAAGAACGGCCTCAACATCCGGCAATGGCATCTCGACTATCTGCAGGCGTTGTCGAATGTCGAGGTCTATCGTTCGACGGGATCACAAAGCGATCGCGTGACGATGCAGATCACGAAGCCGAATGTCCCGCGCATCGACGTGCGGATGAACGAATCGCGCAACACGTTCGCCATCGTCGATTCGGGCGCCGTGCTATCGATCATTTCCGACAAGCTCGCGCAGTCGATGCACGTCCGCAGTCTCGGTACGTTCGAAGGAACGTTCTACGGTCTGCTGGATGAGCCCATTCAGGTTCGCTTCGGAATGCTCGACTCGCTGGAGATCGGCAGCATTCGCATCGAGAACGTTCCGGTCGCGATCATGCCGAACGACAAGATGCGATTCCTGATCGCGTCCGACGAATCGTTCGACATGGAGCTCCTTCTCGGCGCGAACCTCCTGAAAGAATTCCGGATGGAGTTCGACTTCAAGCACGGCAGCGCGATGTTCACGCGACTCATGGCGTCGGATCACGAAGCCGACCAGGCCCAAAACCTCTTCATCGACGGCTTCCGGCCAATGGTTCGCGGCACCGTGAACAGGAAGGGCTGGTTCCTCTTCATCCTCGATACCGGATCCGAGGTGACGTTCCTCAACGCCTCACAGCTCGCGCAGCTGCCGGTCCAGTTCTACGCGCCGAAGATTCATGGCGCTCTTCTGCAGGGACTCGGCGGTGCAAAGAAACATGGTGAGAAGATCGAGAACGTGGAGATCGGAGTCGACAAGTGGGGCGGCACGTTCCGCACGTTGCCAATGTACGAATCTGATGACCGCGCGCATGCGGTCGGCATCGTGGGCGAGAACTTCCTCATGAACTTCAAGCTGGTGATCGACTTCGGCAGGATGCGGGTCGATCTGGTGAAGGGGTAGCATCCCGACCGAGCGAAGCGAGTGGAGGGATCAACGGAGCAGCCGCGCGACTGGTCTAGTCATGCGTGATGGAGTCGCTGATCCCTCCACTCGCTTCGCTCGGTCGGGACAAACTTCTACTTCTTCTTCCGCTGTGCCCAACCTTCGATGATCTTCTGCGGCGTGCGGCTGAGCGCGAGCGCCTCGGGCGGAACATCTTTCGTAATCGTTGAACCGGCGCCGACGTACGCGCCTTTGCCAACACGCACAGGCGCCACGAGTTGCGTGTCCGAGCCGATGAACACGCCATCTTCCAGCACGGTCTTGTGCTTGTTGACGCCGTCGTAGTTGCACGTGATCGTACCGGCGCCGATGTTCACGTCCGCGCCGATTTCCGCGTCGCCGATGTACGACAAGTGCGATGCCTTCGCTCCGTCGCCGAACACCGCTTTCTTCGTCTCGACAAAGTTGCCGACCTTCACCTTGTGGCCGAGCTTCGTGCCGGGACGGAGGTGCGCATAGGGACCGACCGACGCTTCATCTTCGATGATTGCATCTTCGGCAACCGTGCCGGTTTTCACATGCACGTCATCGCCAACGGTCACGTTGACGAGATGCACTCCCGGCTCGATGACACAACCTTCTCCGATCTTCGTCGTGCCCTCCAGTGTGACGAACGGATAGATGACCGTGTCCTGTCCGATCGAGACGGTGGAGTCGATCACCACCGTAGTCGGATTGCGGAACGTCACTCCGTCGCGCATCAGCTTCGTCACGACTCGTCGCTGAATCTCCGCTTCGACTTCCGAAAGCTCTGCTCGTGAGTTGACACCGAGAGCTTCGATCGCATCGCGCGCGATGACCGCGCCGACACGCTGGCCGGCGTCGCGCAGGAGTCCGAGCAGATCGGTGAGGTAGTACTCGCCCTGTGCGTTGTTCGAAGAGAGTTTGTTCAGATTCTCGAGCAGACGCCCGCCGTCGAAGACGTAGATCCCGGCGTTGACTTCACGGATCTTCTTTTCGTCTTCGCTCGCATCTTTCGCTTCAACGATACGGAGAACCGCACCGTTTTCATCACGCACGATTCGTCCGTACATCGCCGGCTCATCGAGTCGCATGGTCAGCAGCGTGAGCGCGTTCTCGCTCCGCTCATGTTCTTCCAGGAGTTCGCGGAGTGTTTCCGTTCGCGTCAGCGGAACATCGCCAGAGAGAATCAGGACGCGCTTGTTCGCAACGCCTTCGCGGCCGAGCACCGAAACCGCTTCCATGACCGCGTGACCCGTTCCGAGCTGCTTCTCCTGAACGGCGTAGCGCGCGCGCTCACGCACCCACGACTGCACCGCTTCTCGCTGATGACCGATGACCATCACCGGCTGCTGACTCGTCACTTCCGCCGCGAGATCGAGCACGTAATCGACGATCGGCCTTCCCGCGGCGCGGTGAAGAATCTTGATGGTGGCTGACTTCATGCGCGTGCCGAGCCCGGCCGCGAGAATGATCACTTCGACGTTCTGGGTCATCCTTCGTTTCTCCGCATCCGCTCGCGCGTCCTGCCGTAGCGGTCGTACAACCGGAAGATCGTATCTGCGAGCGCTCGCGAGTCGTGCCGCACGTAATCGCCTTCCGCGATGATGTCGCCGAAAAATGGCGTGACACCGAGCTCGCGCACCGCATTCACGTCGAAGGCCACCGGAAATGCCTCTTCCTTCGCGTAGTTCGCGAGGATCTGCTCCGAAGGACGGCGGCCGTTCATGATCATCACATCGACGATGAGACCGGCGTGCTCGATGATCGCCGCAAGATGCTGTTCCGCGGAATAGCCACCCGTCTCTCCGGGCTGCGTCATGACATTGCATACGTAAACGCGCAAGGCCTTCGAGCCGCGCAGTGCATCGGCGAGTCCCGCGATCAACAGGTTCGGAAGTACCGACGTGTACAGCGACCCTGGCCCGATGAGAATCATGTCCGCGGCAGCAATCGCCTCGATCGCACCGGAAACCGGTTCCGCGTCCGCGGGATCGATGCCGAGATGAACAATGCGTGCATGATCGCGCGGCGTGCGCCGGCGATCGCCCAGATACGAGCCGCTGATCGCCACTTCGCCAACCAGCTCCGCACCATCTTCCAGCGTCGCGCGGAGGCGGACATCCGACAGCGTCGACGGAAAAATCGCGCCGCGAATCGCGAGAATGTTCGACGCTGCAAGAATCGCGTTATCGAAGCTCCCTGTGATGTCGGTCATCGCCGTCAGCAGCAGGTTTCCGAGTGAGTGTCCCTTGAGCGGACCTTCGGCCTCGAAACGATAGTTGAATACCTGCGACAGCAATTGCTCTTCTTCGGCTAACGCAACGATGCAGTTGCGAATGTCGCCGGGCGGCAGCATGCCGAAGTCGCGGCGGAGCTCACCGGAGCTTCCCCCTTCGTCCGTGACTGTGACGATTGCACTGAGGTTGTTGACCGACCACTGGCCCGGACTTCCAACGTACGTCTTCAGTCCGCGAAGAAGTGTGGACAACCCAGTGCCGCCGCCGATGGCGACGATATCGAGGCCTTGTTTCATTGTTATCCCGAGTTGTGCGCCTAGGTCATCCCGAGCGGAGTCGAGGGATCTGGGTGTACGGGAGGCGCGCAACTCGAGTTTCGTGCCGCCCATCCGCGCAGGTCCCTCGACTAGGCTCGGGATGACGATGGTGGGATCGCGTCACTTCTTTTTCAGTTCGGTGAGAACGAGTTTCGCAACGGCTTTGAGCGTATCGAAGACGCCGGTGCCGTTCATCGCCACCGCTTCGAACGTCGGCTCACCCTTGAAGTTGAGCTGCCGGTACATGTCGTCGGCAGGGAGCGCCGAGGGAAGGTCTCGCTTGTTGAATTGAAGCGCGTAGGGGACGGTCTTGAGGTCGTAGCCCTGCTCCTTCAGATTCTTCTCGAGATTCTGAAGCGACTCGATGTTCGCTTCCATGCGCGGTTCCTGCGAGTCGGCGACGAAGATGACTCCGTCAACACCCTTCAGGATCAGCTTGCGCGATGCGTCGTAGAAAACCTGACCGGGAACCGTGTAGAGATGAAAGCGCGTCTTGAAACCACGCACGGTACCGAGATCGAGAGGAAGGAAATCGAAGAAGAGTGTGCGGTCCGTTTCGGTCGCGAGCGAGATCAGCTTGCCCTTCGCCTGCGGATTCGTCTTATCGTAGATCCACTGCAGGTTCGTCGTCTTGCCGCACAGACCCGGACCGTAATACACGATCTTGCAGTTGATCTCGCGCGCCGCGTAATTGATGAACGTCATTGGCTATTCGCTGAACAGGCTGTCGATATCCTCGTCGGTAATCTCAGCGAACGGCGAGTCGAAGCGGTTCGCCTGATTCCCTCGGTCCGCCTCCGCCTTCTTCAGCAGTTGCTCGAATGTCTTCTCGAGCTCGCCGGAGGCCTTCTTCACTCTCAAACGAACGAGGCCGAGCGACGACTTCTCGTCGAAGATCACGACGAGAATCACTCGCTGGGCAACGAGAGAAATGTGGATGTTGTCGCGCTCTCCCTCATGGAAGAGGATCGAGAACTCCTTCTCGCCGATCAGCTTCGCCAGGCCGTCCGTTGCTGCGACGTTACCTGCGGTCAGTGACGCGAGTGAAGTTGCATCGACCCCGCGCATATCACCCTGCGCGGCGATCTGCTGGCCGTTTTTATCGACCAGAAAGACTATTTTCGAGTTGGAGTCTACCTGCAGACGATGGAGGATGTCCTTAATCTGCTGGTACTCCTCCTCGTACATGACGAGATCAGGAGCGGCCATTGTTCACCAGGTGCCCGAAAGTTGGGGACAGGACGAAAATGTATAGCACAGTAACCATTTGGGTTCCTAGCATTTAGATTTCACGGCGTCCTTCCAGAGCCTTTGACATCGTGACTTGATCGGCGTACTCCAGGTCGCCGCCCACCGGCAGCCCGAACGCCAACCGCGTCGTCTTCACACCCGCGCCACGCAATTGCTGCGCGATGTAGAGCGCCGTCGCCTCGCCCTCGACATTCGGATTCGTCGCGACGATCACCTCGCGCACTGAGCCGTTCTGAATGCGCTTGAGGAGCCCATTCACATCAATGTCCTGAGGACCGATACCCTTCAACGGCGATAGAGCGCCGAGGAGCACGTGAAACACTCCTTTGAAATCACGGGTCTGTTCGATCGTGGCGATATTGAAGGCCTCTTCGACCACGCAGATCACCGAAGGATCGCGCCGCGGATCGCTGCAGATCGCGCACGGTTCGACGTCCGTCATGTTGTTGCAGATCGAGCAGCGAAAGACTTTCGTCTTCACATCGAGGATCGCCTGCGCGAGCGCTTCCGCGTCGACCATCGGACGCTTGAGGATGTGATATGCGAGACGAGACGCCGACTTGCCGCCGACGCCCGGCAGCTTCGTGAGCTCGTTGATCAGATTCGCGAGTGGGGGAGCGGTCGTCATTGGTTACGCGGATTCGCGGATTTCGCGGATTCGCGGGTGGGAGGGACCACGTAACCGCGAGACCGCGTATCCGCGCGACCCGTCTAGAACATCCCCGGAATCTTCATCCCGCCGGTCATTGCACCGATCGAGCCCTGAAGCTCTTCGTCGACTTTCCGCGCTGCCTCATTCACAGCGGCAACGACGAGATCCTGCAGCATCTCGACATCATTCGGATCGACAGCTTCCTTGTCGATGACGACACCGAGCAGCTCCTTCGAGCCGCTCATCGTGGCTTTCACCATGCCGCCGCCGGCGGAACCTTCCACGCGCAGCTCGGCCATCTGCTTCTGCATCTGAGCCTGCATCTGCTGCACTTGCTTCATGAGCTGCTTGGGATTCATTTCGTTCTCCTGCTCTCGACGATCTCACCGCCGAGGTGTTTCTGGAATGCCTTGAGGACGGGATCTTCGCGCATTGCGGAAGGTTTGTCTTCGGCGCGACGATCCTTCGGCTCTGCTCCCGCGAGCTTCGCCTCGACTGAGATCTTCTCGCCGTAGACCTCGCTCGCGATTTGCTCGATCGTGCTCTTCGCTTCGCTCACGTAATCGGCAAAGGTCGCGTCGTTGAAGATCCACGTGATGCGGTTGCCGTCTTTCGCTCCCGAGACTGCGTGATCGACATAGCCTGCGATGAGCGGGCGGGACTTCTGCAGCTTTTCAATGAGCGCAGCGAGATCGCCGCCGCTCGCTCTTGGTTCTTCTGGTGCTTTGCCCTTCACCACCGGCCCCTCTCCTCGCTGGACGCGGGGCGAGGGGATCGCTGGGACTTGCACATTGCCTTTGCCGGAAAGCACTTCTTCGACAGATTTCAGTTTCGGAAACGTGGCCGCTTTCAGCAGCGCGATCTCGACGGCGAGACGCTGATGTTCTGCGCGATTCACTGTCTCGTCATCGCGCAACAGCAGATTCGCAATGCGCAGCAGGTCGTGATACGAGAAGCGGCTCGCGACACTCTGCAGCGTCTTCAGATCTTCCGGCGAGACTGGCAGCAGCGACTCGCTGGCCCCACCGCCGATCAGCATCAGGTTGCGGACGAAATTCAGAAGGTCGCGGTAGAGGATCTTGAAATCGCGTCCACCTTCCGCCGCTTCGGAAAGTGTCCCGAGGATCGCAGCAAGATAGCCCTCGCCGATCGAGGTCACGATGCGCGCGAAAAAGTTCGTGTCGGAAAGACCGAGAACCGTCGCGACATCCGCGGCGGAAATCGACCGGCCAGCGAAGGCGATGATCTGATCCAGCAGCGAGAGCGCATCGCGCACGCTGCCCTCACCGCGCCGCGCAACGATCTCCAGCGCATCGCGCGTCGCATCGATGCCTTCTGCCTTGCAGATCTGATCGAGCCGTCCGATGAGCTCAGCCAACGAGATCTTGCGGAGGATGAGCTTCTGCACCCGCGAGATGATCGTCTGCGGAACCTTGTTCATCTCCGTCGTGGCGAACATGAAGATCACATGCTCGGGCGGCTCTTCGATCAGCTTTAGCAGCGCGTTCCACGATTGCATCGACAGCATGTGTGCTTCGTCGATGATGAAAACGCGGTAACGATCGCGAGCTGGTTCGTACTGGGTGACGTCGCGCAGCTCGCGCACGTTGTCGACGCCGGTGTACGTCGCCGCGTCGATCTCACGGACATCGAGGTCGATGCCTTCCGTGATCTCCCGGCAGATCGTGCATTCGTTACACGGCTCGGCTGCCGGCCCATGCACGCAGTTCAGCGCCTTCGCCAGAATGCGCGCCGATGTCGTCTTACCGACGCCGCGGACTCCGGAGAAGAGATAGGCGTGATGAATCCGCTCCGACTCGATCGCGTTCTGCAACGTGCGAACGGTCGTCTCCTGACCGACGATGTCGCTGAATGATTGCGGGCGGTACTTTCGGGCGAGAGCCTGGTAGGACATGAGAGGCTGAATTGAAAATTGAAAATTGAAAATTGAAAAGAGAAATCTCGCGCGGAGCACCCATTTTCAATTTTCAATTTCAAATTTTCAATTTTCCGCGAAGCGGAAAAAAGCCCGCTCGGAAGAGCCCAGGCCGATCTGTGTCACGCAGGGTTGGCACCTTATCGCTGCTTCCTTCCGGACCTGACGAGGTTCGATGCTCCTGCTGCACAGGACCCGAGCTCACCCCAGCGGGCTTGGTCGGCAATGGCGTAACGGTTTGCCCATGGAACGTATTTCTTTCTTCGGTGGTACGCTATTTTCCTTTTTCGACCGTTCTCTCAACCCCCCTTTGGCCGCGGAGTCGACATGCGCATGGCATTTCGCAGAACCGTTGTCTGCCGTCTTCCGATCGTTGCTCTGTCGTCACTCTTCTCGCTGATTATCGTCGCGTCGGCGATCGGAGGTGTCGCCCTCGCGGTCTGCAACCCTTCGACTCCGTACGCGGTGAATTCCAGCGCGCCGCCGCCAATCGGAAACTGGACCGACACGACCGGCGCTGTCTGGGCGCCGCCCGGAGGATTTCCAGGCTGTTCGACCGGCGATAGCGCGAGCGACATCAACGGTTCACCGACTACGCTCATCGTCAATAGCTCGATCCCCAATGCGATCTCCGGGCTAACGCTCGGCTGCAACGGCTGCGCGATCATTGTTCAACCCGGCGGATCGCTGACGCTGAATGGCAACGGAACCGTTGCCAGTGGCGCGACGATTCAGGTGCAAAGCGGCGGATCGCTCACCGTCACCGGTTCCAACACGCTCGACTTCCAACCTGGCTCCACGCTCGACGTCAACGGCGGCTTCGTCGATATCCAAACGGGTGCAACGCTCAAGCTGCAATCCTCTGCCTCGATCACCAGCAGCGGCGTCCTCCAACTGAGCGGCGGCACGCTGGACAACAGCTCCACGCTGACCATCGGTTCAGGAAGTCTCATTCAGGGAAACACGGGAGGGACGATCACAGGCGGAGGAACCATCACGGGCGCCGGCGCGATCGACTCCGCGAGCGGCACACTCACACTCCAGAACGGCACGGGCGATCTCCCATTCACCGTGGGCTCCGGCAGCATCCTCAATTCGACCGGCCCGTCCACGTTGACGACCAACGGCACGGTTTCGGGGGCGGACGCCGCAGGGGCGGTGGCCTTTCGGTCCTGCCATCAGCCCGTGGCCCCGGCCGTCGCGGTTTCTTCCCCGGACTTACTCCCGGTGGGCCTGGTCACGCAACCCTACTCGCAGCAGCTCGCGGCCAGCGGGGGCGTCGGCCCCTTCACCTGGAGCGTGTCGGACGGCCATCTCCCGCTAGGGCTCTCTCTTTCGCCGGCGGGACTCATCGACGGAGTCCCAACCGCTCCGGATACCGAGAACCTCAAGGTTCGAGTCACAGATTCGCTCGAGAAGACCGCGGATCGCACCTATCG
>CAZKID010000005.1:0-40717 GCA_964552405.1 uncultured Thermoanaerobaculia bacterium | reverse complement strand
CATCGGCCGCGCGAGCCATCATGTTGGTGCGGTCAGCGAAGGCATCATCTTTCCAAAGTTTCGCGGCGATCTCATCGCCTGCGCCGCGATCACGCATGCGATGCGCGAGGGGGCGATCGAGCCGACGCGCTATCCACGGAATCCGCTCGACGTCCTCGCACAGCAAGTCGTCGCCATGATCGCGATGGATGCGTGGCACGTTGACGATCTCTACGCCACGGTGCGCAATGCCGCGAATTACGCGGAGCTGTCGCGCACCGCCTTCGACGGCGTGCTCGATATGCTCTCCGGCCTCTATCCCTCCGACGAGTTCGCGGAGTTGCGTCCTCGCATCACGTGGGATCGCACAACGAACATCGTGACGGCCCGTCCCGGCTCGAAGAAGATCGCGATCACGAGCGGCGGCACGATCCCCGACCGCGGACTCTACGGCGTCTTTCTCGCCGGTGCGGAGAAGCTGCAGAGCGCGCGCGTCGGCGAGCTCGATGAAGAGATGGTCTTCGAGTCCCGCGTCGGCGAAACCTTCCTTCTCGGGGCTTCGACGTGGCGCATCGAGGAGATCACGCACGACCGCGTCGTCGTCTCACCTGCGCCCGGCGAGCCGGGCAAGATGCCATTCTGGAAAGCCGATGCGGCGGAGCGCAGCGTGCCGTTCGGCGAAGAGATCGGCCGCCTCGTGCGCGAAGTGCGCGAGCTGAAACCGGCCGCGGCGGTCAACAAGTTGACCAAATTGCACGACCTCGATCGCCGCGCCGCGGACAACTTCCTCCAGTACCTGCGCGATCAGGAAGATGCGACAGGCGCGGTCCCCGACGATCGCACGATCATCGTCGAGCGAGTGGTCGACGAGCTCGGCGACTGGCGTGTCTGCGTGCTCACGCCATTCGGCGGCCGCATTCATGCCCCCTGGGCGATGGCCGTCACCGCCAAAGTGCGCAACGAGCTGGCGATCGATGTCGAGACGATGTGGAGCGACGACGGCTTCATCGTCCGCTTTCCCGAGACGGACGTACCGCCGCGCGCGGAGCTCGTGGTTCCCGATGCGGATGAGATTGAAGATCTCGTCATCCGCCAGCTCGGCTCATCCTCCATGTTCGCGGCGAAGTTTCGCGAAGCTGCCGCGCGCGCGCTGCTGCTGCCGCGCATTCGCATCCAGGGGCGCACGCCGCTCTGGCAGCAGCGCAAACGCGCCTATGACCTGCTGCAGGTCGCGTCGCGGTTCGGCTCGTTCCCGATGATTCTCGAGTCCTACCGCGAGTGCCTGCGCGATGTGTTCGATCTTCCCGCGCTGGTGATGACGATGCGCAAGGTCCGTGAGCGCCAGATCCGCGTCGTCACGGCGGACACACAGAAGCCGTCGCCATTTGCGGGCTCGCTGCTCTTTCGCTACACGGCGAACTTCATCTACGACGGAGACGCGCCACTCGCGGAGCGGCGCGCGCAAGCGCTCGCCATCGATCACGCGCAACTCCGCGAGCTGCTCGGCGAACCCGAGTTGCGTGAGTTGCTCGATGCCGCCGCACTGGAGCAGCTCGAGCTCGAACTGCAACACCTCGACGAGAAGCGCAAGGCGCGAAGCGTCGACGGCTTGCACGATCTGCTGCTGAGACTCGGCGATCTGTCGCGCGAGGAGATCGGAGCGCGATCAACCGTCGACGCAATCGACGAACTGGTCAGGACACGCCGCGCGATCGAAGTGCGTGTGGCCGGCGAAACGCGCTTCGTCGCGATCGAAGATGCATCCCGCTATCGCGACGCACTCGGAACACCGCTTCCTCACGGCATCGCGGAGCGCCTGCTGGAACCAGTCGCAGATCCTGTGGGCGATCTCGTGCTGCGTTACGCGCGCACGCACGGTCCGTTCACGCCCCGCGACGTTGCGCACCGCTACGGACTCGGCGAGGCAGTCGTTCTCTCGACACTCGAACCGTTTGTCGAGCGCGGACGGCTCGTCGAAGGCGAATTCCGTCCCGGCGGCACGCAGCGCGAGTGGTGCGACGCCGAAGTGCTGCGCGCGATCCGGAGACGTTCGCTGGCGAAACTGCGGCACGAAGCGGAGCCCGTCGAACAGGCCGCACTCGCCCGGCTCTTCACGACCTGGCAGCAGACGACGAAAAAGCGCCGCGGCCTCGACGCACTGCTCGAGACCATCGAGTCGTTGCAGGGCTACCCGCTGGCCGCTTCGATTTTCGAGAGCGAAATCCTTGCGGCTCGCATGGACGAGTACAGACTGTCGGATCTCGACACGCTGAGCGCAGCCGGAGAAATCGTCTGGACCGGCATCGAGCCGCTTGGCGAACGGGATGGACGCATCGCGATCTATCTCACGGATCATCTGCCGCTGCTCCACGAAACGACTACGCCGCCCGAGTCGCCGATCGTCGACTACCTTCGTTCGCACGGCGCATCGTTCTTCGATGAGATCCAGACAGCGAGCGGCGGTTTCCCGAACGAGACGGTCAATGCGCTGTGGGATCTCGTCTGGCGCGGCGTCGTCACGAACGACACCTTCCACGCGCTTCGCGCCTTCACGCGGCGTACACCGGCGGCGAAGAGGACGGCGACTCCGCGCGGCGCATTTCGATCGCGCCGCGTCGTCCCGCCCGGCACACAGGGACGATGGTCGCTGATTCGGCCGTCAACGGGTACGGCGACGCAACGCGCGAATGCGATCGCGCATCAGTTGCTCCATCGCTACGGTCTCGTCACGCGCGAAGCACCCGGCGCAGAGAACGTCCCCGGCGGATTCAGCGCTGTCTATCCAGTGCTGAAGGCGATGGAAGAAGCGGGCCGCCTGCGCCGCGGTTACTTCGTTGCAGGACTCGGCGCCACGCAATTCGCGATGGCTGGGGCCGTGGAGATCCTTCGCGCGAATCGCGATGAGGAAGCGGAGCCGCAGACCGTGCTGCTTGCCGCGACCGATCCAGCGAATCCATATGGAGCGATCCTGAAGTGGCCCGGCGAAGGTCTTTCGCGCAGCGTCGGCGCGAGCGTGATTCTCGTCGATGGTGCGATGGCGTGTTGGATCGGACGCGGAGAAAAACAGATCACGACGTTTCTTCCGGAGGAGGAGCCATCGCGATCGCGTGTCGCGCGCGCGGTTGCACGGGCGCTCGCTTCGCTGGTCGAGAGCGGTTCGCGGCGCGCGCTGCTGATCACGGAGGTGAACGGCGAGAAGGTTGCGAAGAGCACGGTGGCGCCATTTCTCGCGGAAGCGGGATTCGTGGCGACGACTCTGGGATACCAAAAGCGGTCCCAAGCTCACGCTGAGCGCAGCGAAGCGTCAACCAAGGCGCCGCGATGATCTCGAGGCCTCTCGCGCGGTGCATGAAGAAGTATCTTCGCTGCGCGTTGATAGATCCTTCGCTGCGCTCAGGATGTCGTTGGACAGCCCATGCCTGAAGGCGACACCATCTTCCGCACGGCGGCCACCCTTCGGCGCGCGCTCGCGGGCAGCAAGGTCACGCGCTTCAAGACCGTGCTGCCGAAACTTGCGGCCGTCGACGATCAACACCACATCGAGGGCCGCACCATCGAGCGCATACGATCTGCAGGCAAGCACCTGCTATTCGACTTCGAAGATGGTCTCACGCTTCGCACGCACATGCGGATGAGCGGCAGCTGGCACATCTATCGTCACGGCGAACGATGGCAGAGGCCGGCGAGCGAAATGCGGATCGTCATCGAGACCACATCGTTCGTCGCCGTCGGCTTCAGCATTCCGGTGGCGGAGTTCACGAGCGAGGCACCGCAGCTCGGTCCTGATCTTCTGGGCGAGTCTGTCGACATGAATGACGCGTTGCACCGCGTGCGCGGCCGTGACGGCGAAGAGATCGGCAACATTCTTCTCGACCAGCAGATCGTCGCCGGGATCGGCAATATCTGGAAGTCGGAGTCGTTGTTTGCCGCCGGCGTGAATCCGTTTCGAAAAGCCCGCGAGCTCGACGATGCGACGATCGTCAACATCTTGACGATCGCGCAAAAACTGCTTCGCTCGAGCGCACTCGCCAATCGGCCTCCGCGCAGGTCGGTCTATCAGGGAACGCTCTGCCGGCGCTGCGGCTCGCGGATCGAATCCAGGAAGCAGGGATCGGACGCGCGAAGTACCTACTGGTGTCCGCGGTGCCAGACGTAGGACAATCGCACCATGGCAATCATCATGTCGCATCCGATGACCTCGCAGGAGATTCGCGTGCTCCAGGAGTTTCGCCGCGTCGGCGCGGAGTCGCTTTCGCTCGCGAGCATCAAGGCGATCAAACATCCAACCGGTGGTGGTGATGCGCCTGCGGTGGCGCTCATCGGAAAAGGCTACCTGACGGCGGAGGCCGGCACGGAGAACTTCGTTCTGACCGGGAAGGCGAAGGATTTTCTCGCTCTCGAAGTCAAGCCGGAGATCGAAGAGACGGGCTCGTCGGACAGCGTCGCCGAATAGACTGCACAGGAATCAGTGCAACCGCTAACTCTTCGCTTTTCAGCGACTTAGACTGTGTGTCTCATGGCCGCTCCTGACGGGCTCTGGCAGGTCACCAGCCACAAATCCCATTGACTCAAAGACTTAACGGTCTTACGATTTGGGGCTGAGGACTGAAATGAAGCATGGCGACAAAGCAAAAAAAACAGCTCAAGCCGTCAAAGCCTCAGCAAAAAAAAGCAGCGGTAAAGAAGCCCTCGCCAAAACCCACTCCCAAAGTGGCAAAAGCAAAGCCGTCAGCAAAGAAGCCGCCGGCAAAAAAAGCAGCCCCCAGGCCGCAACCAAAACCCCCGTCAAAGCAAATGACGCGAAAGGCGGAAACGGCAAAACCGCCAAAGCCGAAGATGCCGGAGGTTTCAACAACCCCGCCGTCGGCGCCTCCTTCAAGCGTGCTGTCAAGAAGTACTCCAACGCTTTTCGGCGGCTCACAGACTGAGAGCGGTACGCGTTATCTCACTGTTCAGGATCTCGTCGACCTGCACAAGGCCGTCAGCACGGAGTTTGGCGGTCATCAGGCACATCCCGGTGTCGTCGAATCGCAGTTCGGACTCGTGCAGGCGGTGCAGCGGCCTCAGGTGACGACGCTCGGCCGCGAGGCCTATCCGACCTTCCCGGAGAAAGTGGCGGCGTTCCTCTTCGCGCTTCTGCAGAACCGTCCGTTCCGCGGCGGCAATCGACGCGTTGCGCTCGCATCGCTGTTCGCGTTCTGTGAGATCAATCATCGAACGATCGATTCGCGCGTGCTCGACGAGAAATCGGCGGAGAGCCTCTTCCGCCGCGCCGCGACCTTCCGCGAGCTCGGCGTGCCTCCGGAAAACGTGTTTCGTGAGATGCGCGAGACGATGTCGCGCGCCATCGTCGCCGGCGGCTAGGGAGCCTGACGCGTCGGGAACAACCACAGCGGAAGCTCCGTTTCAGGCGAGAGGTAACTGATCCGACTGACAGGAGGTTTCGCCTGATGCGTACCGTGACAGCAGCAGTGGTCGTAGCGTCGCTCTTCGGCGCAGGGTTTGCCTGTGCGCAGTTGAAGTCGACGCCGGCACCCGCGAACAACAACCCGGCACCACCGGTAGCAACAATCACTCCGACTCCCGCTCCCCCTTCGCCTCAGCCACCGCTCGAGTCCGCACGCCGCATCAAGCAGGACGAGGCGATCAAGATGGTCGATCATCACAAGGCCATCTTCGTCGACGTCCGTCCCAAGGATCAGTACGACATCGAGCACATCAAAGGCGCGATCAACATTCCGCTCACGGACCTTGCCGCACGCGAGAAGGAACTGCCCAAGAACAAATTCATCATCACCTACTGTGCTTGAAACGAAGAGCACACAAGCGCCCGTGCGGTGCTGGATCTCAATGCTCGCGGTATCAAGAACACAGCGTGTCTTCTCGGTGGCTGGAATGAGTGGAGAGGGAAGAACCTCCCGACAGCCAAGACTGAGAAAGAACCAACGAAGAAATAGAGGAACCCCATCACGATGCGACGTACGACGACGATGTTGATTGCGATGCTTGTTGCTGCGGCAGCGAGCGCGCAGATGAAAGTGCAGCCACAGCCCATGGTGAAAGCCACACCCAACGGCGCGCAGCAGCCGCAGAAGGTGCAGGCCGGATCGTGGGAGACCGCGCGACGGATTCCCCGCGATGCAGCGATCATGCTCGTGAAATCCGGCAAGGCCGTCTTCGTCGACATCCGTTCGTTCGAGACGTACAGCAAAGGACACATCAAGGGCGCGATCAGCGTGCCGCGCAGCCAGCTGATGTCCCGCCTCCGCGAAATCCCGCCGGGCAAGTTCGTGATCACGTATTGCGCCTGCGTGCGAGAGCACACCGCGGCACTCGCGGTCACCGAGCTCGAAGTACACGGTTTCAAGAACGCTGCAGCACTCTCCGGCGGCTGGAACGAGTGGACGGCAGCAGGTCTGCCGACAGCAACCGGCGCGAACTAAAGATGGCATCATCCAGCGCCGCGGTTCGATAGAATCGCGGCGCTATGTTCAAAATCGATGAAGTCTTCGCCCGCGAGATCCTCGACTCGCGCGGCAACCCCACACTCGAAGTCGACTGTCTTCTTCAGTCCGGCGCGCTGGGACGCTTTGCCGTTCCTTCCGGCGCCTCCACTGGTTCCCGCGAAGCGCTCGAGCTTCGCGATGGCGACAAGAAGCGCTACCTCGGCAAAGGCGTCAGCGATGCCGTACACAACGTGAATGGCCGCATCGCGTCCGAAGTCGAAGGGATGGATGCGCGCGAGCAGGCCATGATCGATCTGGTCATGAAGCAGCTCGACGGCACCGACAACAAGTCCAAGCTCGGCGCCAACGCGATGCTCGGCGTCTCGCTTGCCGTCGCGCGTGCTGCTGCCGAAGCCTCAGGACTTCCGCTCTTTCTCTATCTCGGTGGACCGGGCGCACGCACGCTGCCTGTGCCGATGATGAACGTCATCAACGGCGGCGCGCATGCGGACAACAACCTCGACGTACAGGAGTTCATGATCATCCCTGCAGGCTTCGACTCGTTCGGCGATGCGCTGCGCGCCGGCGTCGAGACGTTCCACCATCTCAAGAAGACCCTGCACGATCGCAAGCTCACGACTTCGGTCGGCGACGAAGGCGGCTTCGCACCCGATCTCAAATCGAATGCGGAAGCGCTCGACCTGATTCTCACCGCGATCGAAAAGGCTGGATACAAAGCAGGCGAAGAAATCTACCTCGGCCTCGACGTTGCCGCGTCCGAGTTCTTCAACGACGGCTCGTACACATTCGAAGAACAGAAGCGCAGCGCGGCCGACATGATCGGCTATTACCAGGGCCTGACGCAGAAATACCCGATCATCTCCATCGAAGATGGCCTGGCGGAAGGTGACTGGGACGGGTGGGCCGCGCTCACGAACGCGATGGCGGCGAAGACCCAACTCGTCGGCGATGACCTCTATGTCACGAATCCTGAGATCTTCGCGAAGGGCATCGCGCGAGGAATCGCGAACGCGATTCTCATCAAGGTGAATCAGATCGGTACGCTCACCGAGACGCTGGAGGCCATCGAGATGGCGAAGCGCGCCGGCTATCGCTCCGTGATCTCGCACCGCTCGGGGGAAACCGAGGATTCGACGATCGCGGATCTGGCAGTGGCGACGAACGCGGGGCAGATCAAGACCGGCTCCGCCTCGCGCAGCGACCGGATCGCGAAGTACAACCAGCTACTAAGAATCGAAGAAGAGCTGGGCGACGCGGCCATGTTTGCGGGGAAGGCGATTTTCAAACAAATCTAGGGACTAAGGCGCTGGGGTGCTGGGGCGCTGGGGTTGATTCTCCCCAGTGCCCCAGCACCCCGTATTTGACTCTCGCTCGGTTAGTCAATATATTGACCTCAATGCCGGGCACAACCGAACGCGATCTCATCGTCGGCGTCATTCAGCTCGCAAACCTCCTCACACGGCGTCTCGCGCCGATTTTCGAGAAATCGAAAATCACTCCGCAGCAGTGGGCCGTCCTCTCCGTCCTCGGTGAAACGGAAGATTCGCTCTCGCTGGCGGGGCTCGGGCGCAAGCTGCTGGTCTCGAAACAGAACATGACGGGGATGGTTGCGCGTCTCGAACAGCTCGGACTGGCCGAGCGGGAAGCCGATCCCACCGACCTTCGCTCATCCAAAGTTCAGCTTTCGCGCCGCGGCCGTGCGCTCGTCGACAAGCTGCGGCCCTTGTACGACGAGTGGGTTGGAACTCTTGGCAAGGAAGTCTCGCAACGGGATATGCAGTCGCTCACGAGGACGGTCGACCGGCTGATTTCCGAGCTGGAATCGTAAGCCCCGAGCTCACGACTTGCACAGGCGCCTGGGCTCTCGCGGTGTCGTCGTTGATGCCTCGACTTCGCTCGGCAGTTGGTTGGACACGACCCGGTTTCTCCCGCCTTCCTTGGCCGCGTACAACCTCTCATCGGCGGTCTTGAACAGACTCTCCGGGTTCGCGCCATCGACCGGATAGATTGCGCCGCCGATGCTCACCGTGACCTTTGCGCCACCGGCAGGCGCCGGCAGCGACTCGATCGCAGCGCGAATGCGCTCGGCGATCATCGCGACGGAGCCTGCGTCGATCTCCGGAAGAATCACTGCGAATTCTTCGCCGCCGTAGCGCGCGGGAAAATCGACCGTTCGCACCGTCTCGCGAATCACACGCGCGACACGCTGCAGCGCATCGTTACCGGCGAGATGTCCATACGTATCGTTGTAGCTCTTGAAGCGGTCGAGATCCAGCACGAGCACGCCGAAACGCGACTCGTAGCGCGACGCGCGATCGAGTTCCACATCGATGCGCTCGCGGAACGCGCGAAAATTCGGCATCGACGTCAGATCATCGGTGCGCGCCCGCGCCTTCAGCTCGTCGGCCATGTGATTGAACGCCGATCCGAGGCGCGCGATCTCGAAATCGCCTGCCACCGGCGCACGCGCGGTGAGATCTCCGGCCGCGATGCGGTCGGCGGCGGACGAAAGCTCTTCGATCGGCCTCACGACTTTGCGCAACGTGACCTGCACGACGGCGAAGCTGACCAGCACGACGATCCACGCGATCGCAAGACCGCCTGACATCATCGCAGCCGTGTCGCGCTCGAGCGCCGGGATCTGATTCGCGATGATCCGCTTTCGCGCGTCGATGATGCGCTGCGCGTCGGCGACGATCGCGTTCGACGCCAGATCGAGATCGTCAGGCGTCACCTCGGGATCGTTGAGCAATGCTGCGAACGACTTCACGCGTCCGCGGAGTCTCGTCACCCCGATCTCATCGAGCGCGGGCTCATTCAAGAGTTGCACGACGACGCTGTAGTGTCCGTGCCGCGCACGAAAGGCATTCTGCGCACGGATCACTTCTTCGAGCCGTGCAATCGCTTCGGTCTCGACGGAGATCAGCCGTGTCCACCTTTCCTGCGCCACCTTCGCGCGCCACGACAATCCGAACGTGATGGCGAAGAGCGCGAGTGCGAACGCTAGAGTGAGGAGGAGAACACGCCGGCGCAGTTTCGGCCGCTGAGGCATTGGTGTAAGGATAACTGGTGCTCGAGGAAATCTATCGCGAGACGCTCGACGTTTGCAGGCCGGAGCGGCTGATCCACGTTCCGGAGGATGCTCCACGCGATGTCGTCGCGATCGGCAAATGCGCGGCTGGGCTGTTTCGCGGCGTTCCTGCCTATCGCGATGCACTCGTCATCGTGCCCGCCGGCTATCCGCGTGTCGACGAAGTCGAATGCCTCGAAGGCGGCCATCCGGAGCTCACCGATGCGAGCTTCGCAGCAGGCAAGCGCCTTCTCGAGTTCGTCGACGAGCACGATGACATCCTCTTTCTGATCTCCGGTGGAGGATCCGCATGCGTCGAATGGCCGCTCGATGGACACACAGAGCAGGAGTTGATCGCCGCGAATCACAAACTGATCGCGAGCGGCGCGCCGATTCATGAGATCAACGCTGCGCGCAAAAAACTCTCCGCCATCAAGGGTGGCAAGCTCGCACAGCGCGTGAAGGGCCGCGCCCTGACGATGGTCTACTCCGATGTCTCAACAGGAAGATTGTCCGACGTCGCGTCGGGTCCAACACTTCCGAACGATGTCATCCTGAGCGCGAGCGAAGGACACGCTGAATCCGGGGATCCTTCGCACCTCAGGAGAACACAGCTCATCGCAGACAACAGCGTCCTCGTCACCACTGCCGCCGGTATCCCGGGAACAAAAGGCTTGACCCCCAAAACCTTCGAGGAACAGACCAAAGGAACCTTGGACCGGGCCCCGGCCCAACTATCCGTTGCAGCAGCGCGGCTCCGCCCCGGCGAGATCCTCATCGCCGGCGGCGAGCCCACGGTCGAGATCCGAGGCGACGGCCGCGGGGGCCGTTGCTTCGAGCTCGCCGCGCGTTTCGCGCTGCACGGGGTGCCGCAGATCGCCGCTCTCTTCGCAAGCTCGGACGGCGTCGATGGCAACAGTGGTGCGGCCGGCGCGCTCCTGCCACCGAACCCAGCGGTGGACCGCGAGCAGATCGTCACCGAGTTGCATCAGTCCAACTCGTTGAAGGCCATCGAGATGCTCGGGCGGGCGATTATGATTCCTCCGACGGGCAACAACCTGCGCGACATCTTTTTACTGGCCCGCACCTAGCAAGCGCCACGGTTCGCGAACACGCGATGGATCAGACGGTACCGCTGACCCCGCCCCCGCAGCACGAAGGCCATCATCGCTCGGCGCGAGAGCGTCAGCGAAAAGGCCCGATGTGGGGATGTCTCCGCACGATCGTGCTCGGCGCGATCGTCGTCATCGCGCTGCTCGTCATCGTGATCGGCGGCGGCTACTGGTACCTCGGCTCCTCGAGCTTTGCCGGCATCGTCAAGTTACGCATCGAGAAGACCCTGGAGAACCGCCTCGGCCGCGACGTCACGATCGGCTCGGTCGAAGTCATCCGTTCCCATCCGCAGAAAGTCATCCTGCGCGATTTGCGAATCGCGAATTCACCCGGCGCGGTGAACCCGTACTTCGCATCGGTGAAGGAGGTCGTAGTCACGGGCGGTGTCGACTCTCTCTGGGGCCGCAAGGTGCGCGTGAGCCGTGTCGACGTCGTCGAGCCCCATCTCTGGTTCGAGATCTACCCGTCCGGCTCGCCACTCGTCCACAACTTTCCGCACTGGAGCTCCGGTCCGCCCAGCAAGTACGAGATCGTCCACCTCGACCTCGGCACGATGTACGTATCGAACGGCGCGTTCAACTTCCTCGACCGCAAGCACGACATCGCCGCGGATGCCAGCGGCATGGCTTCGACGATCAAAGTCACGCAGGCAGAAGATCTCTACGAAGGGGTTGCCACGAGCCCGCTGCTGCACGTCCGCATTCAGGACTACGTCCCATTCGATCTCGATCTGCGCGGCGGCTTCCGCTACACGCCTAACGTTTTACTGCTGCAGTCGGTCGCGCTGCGCGGCCGCGACATCGAAGCCTTCGTCAACGGCAGGATCGATCCGCTCTCTGACGCCGTCTACAACCTGCGTTTGCGCTCGAACGTCGGGCTCGATCGCGTGAAGGAAATCTTCCGCATCAACAAGACACTGGAAGGCATCGCCTCGATCGATGCGAATCTGAGCGGCAAGGCCGGCGACTTTACACTCGACGGCGGTTGGGTCTCCTCACGACTGAAAGCGGATGCCTACGAACTGACAGGACTCCGCGGAAAACTGAACGTCACCGGCGACCGCTCCGTCATCGATGTGGGTACTGCTCGCTACGGCGGAGGCACGATCGGCGCGCATTACGTGCTGCCGAAGTATGTGGAGCCTTACCCACAGGCGATCGAGCTTCGCTACAACGGCGTCTCGCTCGAGAAACTCTTCAACGACTGGGATATCAAAGACACCGGTCTGCGCGGCGGCGCAACCGGAAAGCTGACCTATCGCTGGGACAAGGACCGCGTGCTCGACGGCGTCGGCGAAGGAAGCGCTACGCTGACAAAGAACAGCGTGGCATTCTCCAACGCTAAATATCCGATCCCTCTGGGAGGCGGCGCCGAGTTCGCGCTCGATCACGGCATCGTGAAATTCAAGCGCGCCGAGTTGACGACCGACAAGAGCACGATCGGATTCCAGGGTTCGCTGCGGATCGAAGACACGCTGAGCGATCTCGCGATTCACGTTCATAGCGAAGACTTCTCCGAGCTCGATCGCGTCGCATACAACTTCGCAAAGTCGGCCGGCAAGAAGACGTACACGCTGCTCGGTCTCGGCGGCGCGGGCGACATCGATGCATCGGTCAAGGGAAAACTCAAGACGTCCGACATCGTCGCCCACATCACCGGCATCGGAACGAAGTTCAACGACGTCGTCCTCGGTGACGGCAACATCGACTTGAAGTACGACGGTGGCAAATCAATTCTCACGTTCGATCGGGCGAACTTCCGCCTCGCAAACGGACATCTCTCGTTCACCGGCACGGTCTCGTTCCCTGACAACGCGGCGATGAAGTTCGACATCGCTGCAGAGGCGGAGAACTATCCGGTCGATCGCGCCATCAAAGCCGTCACGCTGAAGCTCGACATCGGCGGCATCGGCACCGGAAAGCTGCTCGTCAGTGGCACACCCGACGAAGGCACTGTGAAGTTTGGGAACCTAGTCGTCCATCAGGGAACCGCGGCTGAGATGCGCCTCAACGGCGACATTCACTGGTCGCCGGGGAAGGGCAACATCGAGTTCAACCTCGACATCGCGGCTCGCTCGTTCCCGGTGGCGGACATCGCGAAGTTCCTCGACATGGGCTCGCTCCCCGTCACCGGCGACGTGACCGGCACATTGCATCTCGAGGGGCCGAAGGCGAGCCTCGAAGGCGCAGGTGCAGTGACGGTTCGCAACGGCACGATCATGGGCGAGCCGGTCACGCTCGCATCGGCCGACATCGCCTTTTCGAAGGGCACGCTCAAAGCGACGAACGTCAACGTGACGGCGCCCGCCGGTGTGATCACCGGCAATGCGGAGCTGGACCTCAACACCAATCAGTTCAACTACGAGATCACATCCAGCAACATCGATCTCTCGAAGCTCAAGGCGCTTTCGTCGCTTGCGAATCTTCTCGGCGGTCAGATCACGTTCGTCTCGCGTGGAGGCGGAACGTTCGATCAACCGGAGCTGATGGTGCAAGCGACTCTCAACGAGGCGACGATCAAAGGCCTGTCGCTGCCGGCCGGAACCCCCGCGCCGGCGATCTACCTTTCGATTCACAACGGAAGGATGACGATCCGAGGGTCGGTTGCCGACGTACTCGCGATCGACGGCGACGGCACGTTCGGGGCAGATACCGCAATCGACGGCAGCGTGAAGATCACGATCTCCGACATCGCGAAATTCGTCTCCTTCTTCCCTCAAACGCAGTCGCTCCCGGCCTCGGGCAACGTGACGATCGAGGCGAAGCTCGGCGGAAAACTCTCATCGATCGAGGCGCTGCTCGTTGACGCGGCAATCACGCAACTCAACCTGCATCTGGCCGACGACGCGTTCACGGCACCGCGCACGCCGCACATCGTGCTGCAGAACGGAGTCGTCCGCTTCGAGTCGTTCGAGCTCGTGCATCCCGGATCGACTTTCGCCATCACCGGCACAGCCGACCTCACTGGCGAGAAGCGCCTCAACGTCTCGGTGAACGGCTCCATTCAGGCAGCGCTGCTGCAGCTCTTTGTTAGCGGGCTGCGCGCCGATGGCCACATCGCGATCGACGCAAAGATCGGCGGCACGATCGCTGATCCGCGTATGACGGGAAGTGCCGAGGTGCAGCACGCGCAGTTCCGGTTCCCAGGTTTCCCGCAGATGCTCGACAACGTCGACGGGCGCTTCACCTTCCTCGGCGACCGCGTCGACATCGAACAGCTACGCGCGACGCTCGGCGGCGGGACGATCTTCGCCGGCGGCTTCATCACGGTCGAAGGTCTCTCGCCGAAGAACGTGCGGCTGACGTTGCAGGGCAACGACGTCGCCATTCGCTACTTCGAAGGGCTGACGATCGAATCCAACTTCAACGTGACTCTCGCCGGCGGAACGGATCGGATGGTCCTGCAAGGCGAGGTCTCCGTGAATCGCGCTCTCTACTTCAAGGATTTCGATTTCAATCAGGCGCTCGTCAACGTGCTTCTCTCGCGCAGCCGCGTCACGCCCATCGTCGCCGCATCATGGCAGGATCGCGTCGATCTCCGCCTGCACGTGTCCGCGCCAAACACACTCGCAGTGCGGGACAACATTGCCGATGTCACGGGAAGCGCCGACATCGACGTCAACGGCACGCTCGCGAACCCTGTCGTTCTCGGCCTCGTGACGCTGAACGAAGGGGGCACCGTCCGCTTCCAGAAGATCGACTATCGCGTGGTGCGCGGCACGATCAACTTCCAGAATCCGTTCCGCATCGATCCCTACTTCGACATCACGGTCGAAGGACGGATCTCGGGCAGCATCTCCGAAGTGGAAACCGGCGCGGTGGACGTGACCGTGAATCTCACCGGCACGATCGATCGCATGACGCCGACGATCACCAGCGATCCGCCAGCCTCGGACATCACGCTCTTCTCGCTGCTCGGCGTCGGAAATCTCGGCACGACGCGCACGAACACGAGCGGCGCCCCTGCAAACGCGAGCGCGCTCAGTACCGGCGGCTCGCTCATCGCGCAGAGTCTCGGCAGTTTGATCGGATCGAAGATTCTTCCCTTCGCCGACTCGTTCACGATCGACCCGGGATTGCTCGACACGACGTCGGGATCGGGGACGAAGGTCACGATCGAGAAGCGGATCTCCAGCGCCATTCGTTTTCTCGTCGTCTACAACCTCAACGATCACCAGAGTAAGGAAGTCGTCGAGTGGACCGTGAATCCAGAGTGGACGCTGCAGATCACGCGCGATCAGCCGCACCGCGAGTGGCGCAGCGAAGCCCGGTTCCGCCGCAGATACGAAGGTCACTGGGCCTGGGGCTCGCGCGGCAACAATCCGTTCGACGTCTTCAGCTTCGGCGTCGCGAAGTCCGTGGAGGGACAGGCGCCTCGCCCGTCCACCGCGCCGGCAGGCGAGGCGCCTGTCGCCCCACCAGGAGATCGAGCCGTCGTTCAGCAGATCTCCTTCAAATCCGACGGCCGCTTCGACACGTCGATCCTCAACCAGTATGTCGCCGTACACACCGGCCGTCCGCTCTCGCTGCGCGAAGTGCAGGACTCGATCAAGACACTCTTCGCAACCGGCAACTTCCGCGACATCCACGTCGAGCAGGCGCAATTGCCCGGCGGCATCAACATCACGTTCAACCTCTCGCTCAACTACCGCATCGGGAAGATCAGCTTCGACGGCCTGAAGAGCGCCGACAAGTCGCGCGCAGGAAAGGAGCTCAAGATTCACGAAGGGGAGGTGCTCTCCCTCAGCGCCGTCGACCACAGTGCACTTGCGATTCAGGAGATGTTGAATCACGCCGGCTATCTCGAGGCGACAGTCGATCCGGCAACCGACTATTTCCGCGATCGGAACATGGCCGAAGTGAAGATGTACGTGACGCCGGGTCCGCGGGCGACGATCGCGAACGTCAATCTGGAAGGCTCGAAGGCGCCCTTCGAAGCGCAAGTCATCACCCAGCAGATGAAGCGCGGCGTAGGCAAGCCCTTCATCATCGCCGACGCACGCACCGACGCCGAGCGCATGCAGCGCTACCTCGTCCGCCGCGACTATCGCAAGGCCGACATCCGCTACATCGGCGACACGTACGACAAGACCTCGCATACCGTCGACCTGCGTTACTCCGCGAGCGTCGGACCGAAGGTGCGCGTCGAAGTCGAGGGAGTCTCCCGCAGCTCGGTGCGCCGCCTGATTCCGTTCGCGAGAAATCAGGAGTACAGCGAGGATGTGATCGACCGCGCCGCGGACGACATCGTCAAAGCATTTCAGCAGGAGGGCTACTACAACGCCGCGGTTGATACCGAGAGCGCGCTGCAAAGTGGAACGTGGATCACGACATTCCATGTCAATACCGGGCAGAAGTACAAGCTCACTGCGGTCACGTTTACCGGCAACGAAAAGATCAGCGATAAGAAACTCGCGGAGCTCGTGACGGCCACTCCGAAAGGAGGCTTCAGCAATCTCGTCTCGACGATCTTCCGCCAGGCGGTCGCACCGACACGCGCCGATCTGAGCGGCGATCGCGATGCAATCGAATCTTTCTATCGTCTCAACGGATTCTCAGAAGCAAAGATCGGCACTCCTGTCGTCGTGCCGAAAGCCGACGGAACGATGACCGTCGACTATCCGATTGCCGAAGGACCGCAGACGCTCGTCACCGACATCAAGATCGAAGGAGCCGAGAAGTTCGGCGCGAAGACGCTGCCGAAACTCATCACCACACCTGGCGATCCGCTCAATCCGGCGAACGTGCGCGCCGATGTCGTCACGTTGCAGACGTTCTACGGCGAGCGCGGATACGCCGAGGTGCAGGTCTCGCCGCGCGTCGATGTGTCTCCCGACAAGACCGCATCGCACGTTGCGTACACCATCGCTGAGGGGCCGAGGGTCGAGGTCGGAGAGGTCGTGGTGCGCGGAAACACCTTCACCAAACCGAGCGTGGTGCTGCGCAAGTCCGAGCTGCAGAAGGGCGAGCCATTCAGCTACACGAACATCTTCGAGGCGCAGCGCAATCTCTATCGTCTGGGTATCTTCCAGCGCGTCGATGTACAGCCAGAGCAGGCGGGGACTTCCGTCGGATCGCGCAATGTGGTGATTGCCGTTGAAGAGGGGAAGGACGTCACCGTCGCCGGCTCGCTCGGTGTGACGAAACAGACGAACGAGAAGATTTCGCCGCGAGTGGGTGCATCGATCGCGCATCGCAATCTCTTCGGCACCGGCCGGTACCTGGGGCTCGAGATCGTCCGCGCGCGCAACGATCGCGAGGCCTTCCTCACATACCGCGAGCCGTTCATCTTCAATCTCAACATTCCGCTGCAGTTGACCGTCTTCCAGACGGATGACGCGACAAAGACTGAGACACACATTCAGCAGCGCGGGACGTTCCTCGAGACCTCGAAAGTCTCCCGCTATCAGACGCGCTGGTCGCTGCGCTACGAATACAAGATCAGCCGCTGCATCGAAGGGAAGGTCTGCGCGGAAGCGGCGCAAGCTTTGATTCCGGGCCTCGATCGCTCACAGCTCGACATCAAGATCTCCAGCCTCTCGCCCACCTTCTTCTGGGACAAACGCGACGACGCGATCGATCCGCATCACGGTTTCTTTACGAGCGCGTCCGTCGAGTACGCGTTCCGTGCATTCAAGGCGGACGCGGATTTCCTGAAGGAATTTGCACAAGGAGCGTGGTACCTCAGCTTCACACCGCGAACGACCTTCGTGTTCAGCGGACGAGCGGGCATGATTCAGGAGTTCGGCGACGTCGCCGTACCGCTGTCGGAACGATTCACAGCGGGCGGCGACACCTCGCATCGCGCGTTCCCGCTCGATCTCCTCGGTACGACTTGTAAGGATCCGCGCGACCCGCTGAACTGCCGTCCGACGCTCGCGCTCGTGGGCGATAACCAGGATGTCGTCGCACCGATCGGTGGCAACGGGTTGCTGCTGATGAATGCGGAGTATCGCTTCCCGATCTTCTCCGCGGTTCGCGGCGCCGTGTTCGGCGATGTCGGCAATGTCTATCGCGGCCGGATCGAGTTCAACGATTTACGCTACGGCGCCGGAGCGGGCATACGCTATCTGTCACCGGTCGGCCCGATCCGCTTCGACGTCGGCTACAACCTCAACCGCCGCATTCTGCGATTCGACAAGGATGGCAACGCAGTGCGCGACAAACCGCTGTCGTACTTCCTTACACTGGGCTACGCGTTCTAATCCATGGACATTCGGACTTTCGCTGACTTCTGGCCCCATTACGTCCGAGCGCACTCGAAGCCTCGCACGCGACTGCTGCACGCGATCGGATCCGTGCTCGCGATCGTCACGGTCTGCGTTGCGCTCGCAACGAACCGCTGGTTTCTCTTTGCGGTGCCTGTCGTCGGCTACTCGTTCGCGTGGTATGCGCACTTCTTCGTCGAGCACAACAAGCCGGCGACGTTCGGCCACCCGTTCTATTCACTGGCGGCCGACTATCGGATGTTGTTTCTGATGCTCGCGGGGAGGATGAACGAGGAAGTCGAGAAAGCGATGTCATCGTGATCCCCTCGTCAGCGTCCCCCATGTCATCCCGATTTTTAGCGGCTATTGTGGCTTCTGGTCCGGCTTCCCCTGCGTGTTCGGCGGCGTTTGCGGTTTCTCTGGCTCGACGCGCTTGCCCGTCGTCGCATCGAAGACTTCGT
The DNA here is from genome assembly GCA_964552405.1 of uncultured Thermoanaerobaculia bacterium. Classification (GTDB taxonomy): domain Bacteria; phylum Acidobacteriota; class Thermoanaerobaculia; order Gp7-AA8; family Gp7-AA8; genus JAJPHC01. The sequence goes on along the minus strand of CAZKID010000005.1, from coordinate 22,420 downwards.
TGCGTAGGAACTGCTCCGACGTCCATGGCGCAGCGCCGCCGCCGAGGTATTGATGGAACCACTCGAGGTGAGCGGTGTAATAGAGAGCCATCTCATACCAGCTCGGCCAGTGGCCGGCATTCGAGTAGATGATCAGCCGTGACGGCACGTGCATCTTCTGCAGCGCTGTGTACATCTGGAGACTCTGCGTGTATGGCACGCGATAGTCGCGCTCACCGCTGATCACGAGGCACGGCGTCTTGAAGTTCTGCACGTAGTTCGACGGTGACCACTTCTGATAGAGATCCGACGTCCACGGCAGCCCCTTGAGATCCCACTCGGGGAACCAGAGCTCCTCCGTCGCGCCGTACATCGAACGAAGATCGAAGAGACCCATCATCGACGCGATCGCCTTGAAACGCGTCGTGTGGCCCTCGGTCCAGTTCATGAAGTAGCCGCCGTAGGACCAGCCCATCGCACCGATGCGGTCCTTGTCGACATACGGGAGCTTCTCCAGCTCATCGACAACCTTCATCACGTCTTCGAACGGCTTGCCGCCCCAGTCACCCGAGATCGATGCCGTGTAGTCCTGGCCGAAGCCCGTCGAGCCATGCGGATTGGGGAACGCGACGATGTAGCCCGCGCCTGGATACACCTGCCAGTCGCCGCGGAACGAGTCCGCCCATTGCGACTGCGGTCCGCCATGCACGTTCACGATGAGCGGATACTTCTTCTTCGGATCGAAGTCGTGAGGCTTTACGACGTAGACCTGAACCTTCGCACCTTCCGCGCCGGTCACCCACATCATCTCCGCGGGACGAATGTCGACTTCGCTGACGACCGCGTCGTTCACGTGCGTCAGGCGCTTGCGATTCGCGGCACCCGTCGCGAGATCCGCAGCGTAGAGCTCACTCGGCTCGCCGACCGAGCGTGCGGTGTAGTAGACAGTCTTGTCGTCTTTCGACATCGAGAACGCATCGATCGTGCGGTCATCGAACACTTTCGTGATCGCTCCGCTCGCAACATCGAGCTTGTGAATCGGGTTGTGACCTTCGACTTCCGCGGCGAAGAAGATCGACTTCGAATCACTCGCCCAGTCGAACTCGTCGATCCAGTTCCTGAAGGACTCCGTCAGCACGCGCGACTCGCCCGTTTTGCGATCGTAGAGCGCGAGGCGGAAGAGATCCGATTCATAGCCCGGCTGTTTCTGCGTGCGATAGCCGATGTAGCGGCCATCCGGCGAATACATCGGCGAGCCGTCGAAGGCCTTGTTCGCCGCGGTGATGTTGCGCGGTGCTGCACTGCCATCGACCGGCACGAGGAAGAGATCGTTGTTCGTCGACGACGCCGGCTCCGCATCGTGATTCGAAACGACGCAAAGCTCCTTCGAGTCGGGCGAGAACGCATACTGCAGCGGACCTCCGAGTTGGAACGGCGGATAGTCGAAGTTGCCCGGCGTGAGGTCGCGCGTCTTGCCGCTCTCGACGTCAGCAACCCAGACATGCGTGACGGTGAAGTCGCGCCACGCCGTCCAGTGGCGATAGAGCAGACTGTTGGCCATGTGGCCCTTCACCTTGGAGGCTTCCCACTGATCGGCTTTCTTCTTGTTGCACGCGTCATCGCCATTGCATTCGGCATAGACGTCGGTCGAGAACGCGATCGTCTTTCCGTCCGGCGACCAGAGCGGATCCGAGACGCCCGTCGAAACATGCGTGAGCTGACGTGACTCGCCGCCGCTGAGCGGAAGCAGCCAGACATTCGGCGTGCCGTCAGTCGTGCGTACAAAGGCGATCGACCTGCCGTCCGGCGCGAAATGCGGCGCAGAGTCTTTCTCGCCGCGCGTCACCTGACGCAGGTTGCTGCCGTCAGCATTCACGACCCAAACCGCAGTCGTGCGCTTCGCGCGCGGCAGATCGGAGGTCGTGATCGTGAAGGTCAGCATCTTTCCGTCGGGGGAGATCGCAAGGTCACCGACGGACTTCAGACGATAGAGGTCTTCGATCGTGAACGCGCGGCGGTCGGCCAACGCGCTCATCGCAACCAGAAAGAGTGCGAGCAAGAAAGAGAGTCGTTTCATGGCGGCGGAAGTCTACTGCGACTTGATACACTCCCGGTACAGACAGCAGACAGCAGGCAGTCTGTCCCCTAAGGAGCATTGGAATGGGCCTTCTGGACGGAAAAACCGGAATCATCTTCGGTGTCGCCAACAAGCGCTCGATCGCCTGGGCGATCGCGCAATCGCTCGCGAACGAAGGGATGCGGCTCGCCTTCACCTATCAGGGCGAACGGCTGAAGGAGAACGTCGAAGAGCTCTGCTCGACGCTGACCGATCCGCTGATTCTGCCGTGCGACGTGACGATCGACGCGGAGATCGACGCCGTGTTTCAAGCCGTGGACGAGAAGTTCGGACGGCTCGATTCGCTCGTCCATTCCGTCGCGTTCGCTCCGCGCGAGGATCTCGAGAACGATTTCGTGAAGACCTCGCGCGAAGGATTCAAGACCGCGCACGACATCTCGGCTTATTCGCTCGTTGGCCTGACACGCGCCGCACTGCCGCTTTTCGAAAAGTCCGGCGGCGGGAACGTCCTCGCGATGAGCTACTACGGCGCGGTGAAAGCGGTCGAAGGCTACAACCTCATGGGTGTGGCGAAATCCTCGCTCGAATCCTCTGTCCGCTACCTCGCCGCCAACCTCGGACCAAAAGCGATCCGCGTCAATGCGATCTCAGCGGGACCGGTGAACACACTCGCGGCCCGCGGCATCAAAGGTTTCACGATGATGCTCAAGCATCACGCCGAGCGCGCACCGCTGCGCAGAAACGTGGAGCTCGAAGAAATCGCGAATGCGGCCCTGTTCCTCTGCTCAGGAATGGCGAGCGGAATCACGGGCGAGGTGTTGTACGTGGATTGCGGGTACAACGTGGTGGGGCTCTAGTTCTCAGTGACGAGTAGGAAAGTGTCGAGTGGTGAGTAGGTTCTAACTCGTCACTCGCTACTCACTAACTAGTCACTCGCTACTCATCACTCGTCACTCTCCTACGATTAGTTCTCAGTGACGAGTAGGAAAGTGTCGAGTGGTGAGTAGGTTCTAACTCGTCACTCGCTACTCATCACTCGTCACTCTCCTACGAACTTCCCATCACGAAGAAGTTGCTATTCGTCGGCTGCTCCACTCCGCCTTTGGCTTCGAGCGTAACCGCGAGCGCTTTCATCTCTGTTTCGACCGGGAGATTCTCGATCACGATCGTCGCGTTGCCGCTGTTCGCGACATCGAACACGCCAGCGCTTTGTGGCTTCGGCTGATCGGCGCGGATGATCCAGAGTTGATAGCTCTTGTCCTGCGCATTCCTAGGGAGGTTCTGGAAGAAGACAATTGCGCGACGGCGTGAGGGCTCGAGATAGACGCGCGCGGATGCAGACGGCGAAGCCTGCTGTCCTGCCAACGCGATCGATTTCGTATCGGCCGACGCGAGTGCGGCCATTTCACTCGCGAGCTTGTCATCGTGGTCACGCAGCGAGTCGAGCTCCGTCTTCAATTGCGCGATCTGTGCGTCCTGCGACTGCACATGTTCCCGTGCAACGCGGATTCCGAACTCGCGCCAACCCCACAAGGCAAGGAAGAGCGTTGCGGCGGTGGCCAGCCACCATCGATTTCCGAAGCGGCCATCCGCGCGAATGACGTTCTCTTCTTCATCGTCTTCTTCGATTGTCTCGACGACGCGCCTGCGAATATCCGAAGGAGGCGCAACGGGCTCGAGCTGGCGCGCGAGCAGTGTCGCCGCTTCCGCGAATTCGTCGCGCACGCGGCGACAACTCTCGCATGAGGCAAGATGCCCGGCGAGCGTCCGCTCCTCATCGGGTGTTGCGGCACCAATCGCGTCCAGCGCGGCGATCGCTTCGAATTCCTCGTGCGTCATTGGAAATCCCGTAGGCGCTCCCTCAACTTCTTCATCCCGAGTTGCATCCGCGTTTTGATCGTTCCCAGCGGCTCGCCGAGCTTCTCGGCGATCTCCGATTGGGAGAGTCCCTCGAAATAGGCAAGCTCGAGGGCGATGCGCTGCGCTTCAGGTAACTCGGATAGAGCGCTCCGGACCGCGCTGCTTTCCTGCGACTGGATCGCCCGATCGGCGCCAGTCGTTGAATCTACGAACGACGAGTGAATCGAGATTTCTCGTCCCGCATCGTTTTCACGATCGACACGAATCTTGCGCGACCGAAGCTTGTCGATACCGCGGCTGCGTGCGATGGAGATCAGCCACGCGGCTTCGCTGCCGCGCGCAGGATCGAACATCTTCGCGTTCGTCCACGCCTTGACGAACGCCTCCTGCAGAACTTCCTGTGCGTCTTCGGGATTGGCGAGGATGCGGAGCAGCAGCGCGTAGAGCGTGCCGGAATGACGGTCGTATAACGCCTCGAACGCGGTGGTGTCACCGCGGGCGACAGAGGGAAGCAGCGCCTCGTTGACCGTTTCCATGACCTCGGCTGTCAACCTCGATGTTACGTCCGCCAGACGGAAGTGGATTTACTTCTTCGCGTCCAGTTTCGTCGTGACCTCAGGAGGGAACTCGGCATCGGTGCCGATGCCCGCATTCTTCGGAGCGCGGCGGCCGGGAAAACCGCTCAGCCTGCCGGCGGACTGCGAGTTCGTGCTGCGGCCGGCTGCACCGCCGTCCCAGAATCCTTTTCCCTTCACGTTCTCACGCGGATTGCCAGACATGCTCTCTCCTTGCGAGCGCATTCTACTGGCACCCCTCTCGCACTACAAACAGGGTGAGAAAGGAGGAACAAGATGGTCGATAACACCAATCCGACGAATCAGTTCCACCCGTATCAACCACCCGAAGCGACTCCGAAGAGGGATCTGCCACTGGCAGGCAACGGCTTCGGAGACATGCTCGGTCGAGCCCGCGACATGGCACGCAGCAACCCCGGCGCGCTCCTCGGCGGCCTCGCCGCCATCGCGATCGGCGCCGGACTGCTCCGGAAGAAGAGAATGTGAGGAGAGCGGACGCCTCGTCCGCTCTTTTTCATTGGGAGTGCTGCGAAAACTCGATGCTGATGCGGCCATCGGCACTGATCGCTCCAGTCAGTTGCACGTCCGCCTTCTGTCGAATCACGCCGGCGCTTTGTGCCACGGAGGCGACACTGAAATTTGTGGGCACGGTCATGCTCTCTCGACTGCATTTTGCATCCGCTGTCCCTTGATCGCTCCGCACGACTGCAGGTCCACAATAGGGATTGTTCACGATCTGAACGCACGATTTCTCTGCCGCGTCCTCAGCAAGGATCGAAGCCACCATCCGCGCACGAAACCTCTGCGCCTCCGCCTGCGCTCGGGACGAATCGATCAGGATCAGCGTCATCAGCATGAAATAGAGAAGCGCCAGCACGAGCGCGACGATGATCACGAACCCGCGCTGCGCATCACTTGTGCGCGCGCACGAAGATGATTTGATCGATTCCAAGTTTTCCCTTCTCATCAGTCGCCTTGATCTCCGCGCCGATCGGATCGGGATCGTCGTCGTCGGGCACATAGGAAACTGTGAATTGCGGCGTCCCCCGCGCAGTCCAGCGTGATTGCTCCTGATTCGCGATGTAAGTAAGCCGAGTGACTTCGTTGGGCTTCGTGAAATCCCACACGACGCTGAGAGTTCCCGCGTCTGTAAGGCTCGTGACGATCAGAACCTTGTTGGATTTGGTCCAGTCTGTCCCGGGAACCTGGCCAGGAAAGTACTTCTCATGTGCGTCCTCGATATCTTTTCGCACTCGCGATACGACGGCGGAAACCATCGGGTGCGACATGAAGTTCACGGGCATCTTCTTTTCCCAGGTCCTCATGTCATTCGTAAGGATGACGTTGATCCAGAGAAAAACGCCGAAGATCGCGACGACGACGACGACCTCGAGGAGCGTGAAGCCCGCATGCCGGCGATTCACCACAGATTGTTCGCTCCCGTGTCGACGCGGCTGATCGTAATTTTTTCGAGGCGCTTCCCACCCTCCCAGCTTATGGAAATCGTCACTTCTTTCACCCAATTCTTCGGATCGCTGATTTCGACTTTTGCTTCGTAGGGCGCAAGCGGACCAATAATCTCGGTCGACGTCTGGAAATCCATCGCACCCTTCTGGAGCGCGACGTACGGCATCCGACGCCAGTAACCCACTTCATTGGAAATCGCCTGCCACGCCAGCATCGTCTGGTTCGCGCCCGCCATCCGCTTCGAGCGCATGGTGAACATCGTCAGCGTCGTCGTGATGACGACGGCGAGAATCAGAAGTGCGACGAGCACTTCCACCAGCGAGAAGCCGCGCGGGCGCCGCATCTGGCGATTGTAGCGCCTGATGTGTAGACTCACGGGCCCTCATGAAACTCCGTTTTGCTCCCTCGCCCACCGGATACCTCCACGTCGGCGGCGCGCGCACCGCGATCTTCAACCTGCTGCACGCACGCCGGCACGGCGGCACGATGCTGCTGCGCATCGAAGATACCGACGTCGAGCGCTCGCGCCAGCATCACGCCGAGCAGATCGTCAGCTCGCTCAAATGGCTCGGCGTCGAGTGGGATGAAGGCCCGATCTACCAGAGCGACCGACTCGATCGCTATCGCGAGCGCGCCAACAAGCTCGTCGAACATGAGCTCGCGTATCGCTGCTACTGCACGGTCGAAGAGCTCGAAGCGGACAGGGCCGCATCCGAGGGGCCGGGAAAGTCTTATCGCTATTCAGGCCGCTGCCGGACGCGAGCCGAAGCCGGGGAAGCGCAGCCCGCGAACGAACCGCATGTCATCCGCTTCAAGGTCGAAGAAGGATCGATCGACTTTCACGATCTCATTCGCGGCGACGTTCACTTCGACGCGAAAGAGATCGACGACTTCGTCCTCATACGCTCCGACAGCTATCCGACGTATCACCTCTCCGTCGTCGTCGACGACATCGACATGGAAATCACGCATGTGGCACGAGGCGATGATCACCTTTCGAATACGCCGAAGCACATCCTGCTGTTCCGTGCATTCAACTGTGAGCCGCCTGTCTTCGCGCATCTCCCCCTGATCCTCGGCGCCGACAAGAAGCGCCTCAGCAAACGCAGCGGCGCGACATCGGCCGAGGAGTATCGCGATCTCGGGATCGTGCCGGAGGCGCTCTTCAACTTTCTGATGCTGCTCGGATGGTCGCCCGGCGGCGACCGCGAGCTCATCACACCGGATGAAGCCGCGGCCATCTTCGACCTCGGCGCCGTGCACAAGGCGCCCGCGGTGTTCGACGACGAGAAGCTGCTGTGGATGAATGGGCAATATCTGATGCGCATGAGCGCCGAGCAGATCTATCCGCACCTCGTTCCGTTCCTCGGTGAACCGGTGCGGCCTCTGGACGAGATTCGCGCGGTGATCGACATCAACAAACCTCGCGGCCGCACGCTCAAGGATGTCGCCGCGCAGATGCTGCCGTACCTCGCCGCGGATGACGCGCTCGTCTACGAAGACGAGGCGATGAAGAAGCACATCAAAGGTGACGATCTCGCGCAGAGAATGAACGACCTGCGCGCGACACTCGCCGGCGTCGAATCATTCGATGTGCAGACGACCGAGCAGGCCTTGCGTCAGCTCGCGGAAGCGAAGGGAGTTGGAGCGGGGAAGTACATTCATCCGCTGCGCGTCGCGCTGCTGGGAGTGATGTCGTCGCCGCCGATTTTCGATGTGGCCGTGATCCTGGGGAAAGAGCGGACGTTGCGGCGGCTGGATGCGTTGATCGGGCGACTTTCACGCTGAGCGTAGCGAAGCGTCAACCAAGGCGCCGCGCTGCTCGTCCTTCAGGCGCAGCACCAGCAGGCTCCTTTTCACCCGGCGCCGTCGTTGATCCTTCGCTGCGCTTCCAAGAAACCTCCAGTGTTCATGCGGGCTTGCGGCCTAATCGGTGAGCTCCCGTCATCCCGAGCGAAGTCGACCTGGGTGTGTGGGAGGCTCGCGACATGATCTTCGTACCAACCGCCACCCGGGTCCCTCGACTCCGCTCGGGATGACGGAGGCTTGCGATCCCTGCCCGCTCAGGATGAGCTGCATGGCGCGACCTTCACGCTGAGCGAAGCATCAGCAGGCTCCGTTCACCCGGCGCCGTCGTTGATCCTTCGCTGCGCTCAGGATGAACTGCGGGCGCGCCTGGTTACCAGGTGGATCCCGTACGCCGCCACGAACAGTGCGGACGACACCCAGTGCGCGATTGCCATTGCCTGACGCGTGGCATCGGCGGTCGACACCTGCAGCAGATAGCCGCTGAGGACCATCGGCGCGATCGCGGCCATCGACCACACTCCGCTCTTCCGCTTGCGCGCGATGCCGCTCGCGAAGCCAGGCCAGATGTGATTCGTGAAGATCCAACCGAAGCCGAACACGAGCAGCGGCGCGATCAGCACGTGAGCCGACAACATGTACGGCTGCAACGGATGGTTAACTACCGCGAACGGGTCGCTGCTCTTCATCGCGTACTTCATCACGGCGAACACCGCGCCGGTGAGCGTCGTTACGAGCACGCAGAGCTGAAGATAGACGACCTGCACGCGCGACATCATTTCGGTGCGACTCCTGCCAGCGCGTGGTGCAGCGCGAGCACCTTGCGCGTCGCGTTGACGATGGCCTGCCCCGTCAGACTGGCGCCGGAGATCGGCCGGACGGCTCCCTTGAGCGACAGATCCTTGTCGAGATGACGGCCGAGGAGTTGATCGAGCCAGCGGCGCCTGGGGAAGTAGTCAGTCGGCTCATCGAACGAGAGGATCTCGACGCGCGACACTTGTCCGTCCGGAGTCACCACGATCATCACCGTCTCGGGCAGCGTGCGCACGCGATGCGTGTCGAAGTAGGCGAAACCCGCCGGTGTCGCGTAACGAATCACGAGCTGCTCTTTGAAATCGACGCCGCTCTCCTTGCGAGCGGCGTCGAGCTGTTGTGCCGTGAGAAAAAATGTCTGGCGCGCCGGCCTGGCGTTGGGGAATGCGCTCGCCAGCGCCTGCTCCTGCGTCATGAGGACGCGAGCCGGCGCCGAGAGCGTCACCGCCAGCGACAACGCGATCAGAAGATGTAGCCGAGTCCAATGTTCCATGTGTTGTCTCCGGTATGCGCCTGATTCTTCGCGCGCCGCCAGTCGATCTTCACCACGGTCTGCGAGATCGGCTTGAACGCGAAGCCTGCGGTGAAGATGCGCTGATTGTTTTCCGGATTGCGCTCGAAGCCGTGCGGAACGCTGCGCTGCGTATCGAGGCGCTCGTACCGAACATACGGCGTGATCGAGACATTCGCGCGCGACGCGAGATCATAGCCGCCTTCGACGTACCAGCCGCCGAACGACTTGCCGATGCTCTCGTCCCCTTCCAGTCCGTTCTGCTCGTTGATCAGCGCAGCATCACCGACCGATCCGCGTGCGAAGAGCGCGCGCAGCGATGTTCCGCGGAACTTCGAATCGGCGTGCACTTCAACGAGACGCACGCGGCCTTTGATGCGCGTCCCGTCTTCCGCATGTGCGCCCTGACCCGAGCCGCCGTTATAGATCGAGCCGCCGAACATCGTTCCCTCGAACGGATGCCAGTCAGCCCGCGCAACGATCGCCAGATCCTCGGCCTTCGCCGCGGCGCCGCTCTGCTTTCCTTCATGAATCCCCGACTCGCTCTCGAAGCGCGCCGAGTTGAGTCCCGTCGTCACGTACGCGCGGTACGTGAGCGGTCCCTTGTCGCCGAAGATGCCGGCGCCCATCTCGCTCCACGTCGTCGGAATGATCGCGTCTTCCACGAGCGGGCGATTCACGCCGAAGTAGGCAGTGGGCTCATGCTGTTCGTTGATGAGCCCGACCGGCATGAGCATCACGCCGGCACGCACATTCGCTTCGGGGCGGATCAGATAGTCGAGGTACGCGAACTCGAGTCCGACTGAACCACCTTCCGCACCGTCGCCGCCTGCGTTCTCCGTCGTTCCATGTTCGACCTCGAGCTCGGAGTTGAAGAGGACGCGCGGAGAGAACTTGTAACCGGTGTACAGCACGCCGCGCAGCAGGTCCGCGCGCGCGATCTCATGACGTGGATTGTCGTACGCGAACTCGCCGTAACCTCCAATGGAGACACCGGCATCGGTGCGATAGACCTTCGATGCGGCAGCCCCCATACCGTACTGCGCCTGATCTGCTTCGACGGCCTTCTTCGTCGAGCCGCTCTTCAACGTCTCGATCTCCTGCGTGAGGATGTCGATCTCGCGTTTCATCTCGTCGATGGCCGAGAGTTTCGCCTGCAGCTCCTTGAGGCGCTGCTCGAGATCCTGCGTCGATTGGGCAAAGGACGACGATGCGATGAGCATCGCCGCGAGAAGAACCATGACACGTCTAACCATTCGTTACACCCCTGATTTTGAAATGCGCGTCGAGCACCTTGATCCCGGGAATCGCGGTGGACGCTTCGATGGAGCTGTTGTCGATGAAGATCGCCGTGACGTTGTGCGCGCGAGCCCAGGCGAGCCCCTGCTCGCGGCCCATCACATACAGCGCGGTGGAGAGGATGTCGGCCTCGAGCGCGGAGTCGCTGATCACCGAAACGCTGCCGCGCGGAGGGAGCGCCTCGCGCGAGCGCGGATCGACGATGTGGCTGTAGACGCGGCCGTTGCGCGTGAAGGTTTTCTCGGAGCCGGAGCTCGTAGAGAGCGAGCGTTTGTTCAGTGTGAGTAGGACGATCGGATTCTCACGATGCCTGGGGTCCGCGATCGTGACGGTGATCGGCGTGAGCGTGCCGATCTGGCCGCCGAAGTTGATGACGGCGTGCATTGCGCGTTGCTTCCACAGAACATCAAGCATCCGATCGATTGCGTAGCCTTTGGCAAACGCGCCTTCTTCGTAGTCGTGTGGGACAGGCGCCCCCGCCTGTCGCTCCGGGACAGGCGAGGGCGCCTGTTCTACACGGATTCCCCACTCGTTCAGCAGCGTGCGAATGTGCGGATTGAACGCGCCATCGGTCTTTGCAACATATGAATCCGCGACCGTCAGCAGCGCCCCCAACTCCTCCGACGGTTCCGCCCCACGATTCACGCGCGACAGTTCGCTGTCCTCTCGCCACGTCGAAACCATCGACTCGACGCGTGCGGTTTCGGCGAACGCCGCATCGGCGGGCACATCCGCGTCAATCTCGCAGACGGTCCCCATGAGGTACTGCGCGCGTGTCGCGGCAACCAGAGGGAACGTGGCGAGGAGCGCGGCGACGATGGCCGCGCGCGTCATCTGACTTTCACCGCCAGCTCGTGGTGAGAACGGAACCGATCCTTCACGGACACGACAGCAAGCCATGCCGCGCAGAGTCCGAGCATGCCGATCGAAACCCACTTGCCGTAGTAGCCAACAGGTGAGTAGGGCTCCGTTGCGTTGTGAATCGCCTCGCTCCAGCGGCCGAGGACGTTTGCTTCCGAAAGCTCGTGAATCGCGTAGAAGACGATCTGAATCGTGAAAAGGAGGAGGAAGAGTCCCGTAACCTGGAAGAACCGCTTGATGTTGATGCGATGGCCATAGTGAGCCCAGGCCCACGACATCAGCGCCGCGGCGGCAAGGCCGGCAAGCGAACCGATCAGCATCCCCTGATTGCTGCGCACCTGGATCAGCAGCAGCGCTGCCTCCATTCCTTCACGCGTCACCATCAACAGGGTGAAGAGAAAGACGCCGATCATCGCGAGGGGGCTCGAATCACGCGACGATGCGGCCTCGAGCCGCGTCTCCATGTCGCGCTTCATCGTCGGCGCCGTGCGCCACACGTGCACGACGAAGCTCGCGACGAGGAACGCAGCGACCAGTCCGAGAATCCCTTCCCACAACGACTGCTCGCTGACTCTGCTGAGCTCGTAGCCGAGCGCGCCGCTCGCGACGAGCGAGGCGACGATGCCCCAGTACACGCTCGGCCGCAGCCAGTCCCGCCCGGTCTTGCGCAGATAGGCGAGGATGATGGCGACGGTCACGAACGATTCGAAACCTTCACGGAAGACGATGACGAGTGCTGGGAGCATGGGCTTGGGGTTCCTGTCTACTTTCTGAGCTGGGTCGCACCGGCCGCGATCATCTTCACGCGATCCGGCGCATCGGGCTGTTCGCCCTTTTTCCTGCAGTCGGCGCAGAGCCCGAGAATCTGCAGGTTGTGAAAAGTTGGAGTGAAGCGCTTGCGCTCGCAGATCTCGCGCTGGCGCTGTTCGAGCACGTCGTCGTGAAACTCGATCACCGAGCCGCAGGTGGTGCAGATGAGGTGATCGTGATGTGAGTTCCCGGTGACATGCTCGTAGTGATAGTGGTCCTCACCGAGATGAACACGCCGGACCATCCCGGACTTCACGAGAAGCTCGAGCGTGCGGTAGACCGTGGCCCGCGAGATCTTGAGGCCCTTGTCCTTCATCTTGAAGAGGAGCTCATCGGCCTCGAAGTGATAGTGAGTGGCGAAGATTTCCCGGACGAGCGCGGAGCGCTCCGTCGTGAGCTTCAGCCCCTGATCGCTCAGAAAGCCGGCGAAGCGGGAAATTTCCTTTTCAGTGCGAATGGTGTGCGGCATCTCGTCTCACAACAACTGAGACTGAGTCTCAATTGCATTGGAGAATATAACGAGAGTGCCGCTGGCCGGTCAAGTGATGGAGAGCACACGTGGGTGTGATGGGACCCCTCCCCGTCACAACCTTGTCCGCGCCGCCTCCGCCGCACTATGAATCCCCGGCTGATGCCCGTCGATCGCCAGCGACCGGTTCCAGAAATCCAGCGCCCTCGCATAGTCGTGCTTGCTGGCGAAGAAGATTCCGAGGTTGTTGAGGACCTGCGTCGATGACGGTTGCATGCCGAGCGCACGCTGCAGCTCCGGCAACCCTTCGGTGTAACGGTCCGCCGACACCAGCGTGGCGCCGAGGTTCGACGCGATCAGGAACGATTGCGGGAAGAGCTCCTTCCCCTTGTACAGCAACCCGATCGCGCGCGACGGCATCTTCTTCTCGCGATAGAGCGTCGCGAAATCGACGAACCACCGATCGGGCTGCGGCAAGCCGCGCTCCACCGCCTTCACGAACATGTCATCCGCCATCGCGTACTGCTGGCGGTCGAAGAGCGTCATCGCCTCGTTCAGATATGGAATCGGCCGCGTCGGATTGATATCGATCGCGCGATCGAACGCGTCGATTGCATCGCTCGATTTCCCCTGCTTCCGCAGCTCGATGCCCAGATTGTTGAAGTACGCATAGAGGCCCCAGCGTTGCGGCGAGACCGGAGCGTTTGCCGCAGGCGTCTCATCGTCGTCCAGCATGGGCACCTGAGCGCGTGTCGGATCGTAGAGATGTCCGATCGCCTGCAGTGTGACCTGATACGGCTTGGGATCGATTCGCACGGTCGTCGGCGGCAGCTTCAAATCGAGAAACTCGCTGTAGCTCACGACCTTCACCGTTTCCACCGGTTGGATATCGCGAAACGCCCAGGTTGCGGCGTGCCCCGGCATCTCCACCGACTGCGGCAATCCGAGAATCGCGAGTACGGTCGGCGTCAGATCGAACACGGAGAACGTGTGAGCTCCGCCTGTGTGCGCGACGTGTCCGCCGTACGCGACGAAAAACCCAGGATTGCGATGATCGGAGAGCGCGGCACCTTGCGGCGGATGGCGAGGCCGGTTCTTCCCCCAGCGGAATCCATGCGCCGACATCACGATCACGGTGGTGTCCGCGGGAAGAATCGACATCCACTCGCCGAGGAGACGATCGATCTCCGAGTAGTAGTTGGTCACTGCAGACCAGTATTTGCGATAGGCGTCCTGGCTCACACCCTCGCGGTATGGCGGGTGATACGGCGCGAACAGATGATTCACCGCGTCCGTGCCTTCGTACTCCATCATGAAGAGCAGCGGTGATTGCTGGCGATACAACTCCACCGCCGCGCGATGATCGCTCCACGTCTTCGCAAGCATCGCGCGAAAGACGTTCACGGGATCCTCTGGCGATCCTGAAGTCGCTTTCGAATACTCCTCGGGCGTGATGTTGAGGAAGCGGCGAACCTGCGGATAGCCGACCGTATCGACCGGCACTTCGACCGGCTGCACTCTTGGCGCGAGTGACTGCGGCGCAATCGCGTTTCCGAGAAGCTCGACCGGCGTGTCGAAGACGGTGACACCGGAGTCGGCTGCAGGCCAGGCAGTCCACCAATTCACGACCGTTGAGGGACGTCCGAACGCCTGCGCGATCTCCCACACGGCTGGCGCATGCCGCGCATACGATTCGATCGGGGCGTGCGCCTGGTCGGTGAAATCGAGCACGCCGTGACGATCGGGCGGAAGTCCCGTGGCAACCGTCGTCCAGAGGAGCGGCGAGACCATGGGCTCGATGGCCTGCACCGTTCCCGTCGCGCCGCCGCGAGTAAGTGCTTTCAGGTTCGGCAACTGATCGTCGCCGATCAATTCGTTGATCAGTTCCCAGTCCGCGCCGTCGATGGCAAACACGGCAACACGACCTGCAACGCCGCGAGCTTCGCGGCGCAGATCCGCTTTCTTGCGCTGAAGCAGCGCGCTCTTGTCGACGTCGAGCCGCGCAATCTCGAACGCGGTGACGTTCAGGCCGCTCTTCGACAGATAGCCCGCCACGGCGCGGCGCAACACATCGCGCTGCGTGGTGAAGCGCGAGCTCGGCGAGAGGAGATCCTCGATCGGCACCTGCCTCGTGACGAGATCCACGGCCTCGGCCACGCGTGCACCAACCCACGCGCTCCAGCCTTTCTCGACGAGCGTCTTCGCATCCGGCATGTGGTCGCTCTTGATCGTGAATCGCAGTCGATATCCGATCGTGACCGGCACACCTTCCTGCGAAAGGATGCGGATGCTGCCGCTGTGCTGCGCGAAGCCGTCGCGCTCCTCGAACACGAGCCGGTAGAACTGAAAGGGCGGCAGAAACGTCACGCGGTTCTGCACCAGGCGCACGGCTCCGCTCCGCTTGTTCACGCCCAGAATCAAGCGGCGCGACGAAGGGAGATAAAGGCTGGCGAGGATGTACAGCGTAACCGCCATGCCGGCGAGCAACGCCAGCGCGCGGGAGGAGCGACTACGAAACATTCGGGGGAGGGTAATGCAAGAACAGTGACGAGTGATGAGTGACGAGTGACGAGTCAACCCACTCGTCACTCACAACTCGTCACTCGGTACTCAGCACTACTTCTTCCGCTTCACGAGCTGCTTCACTTCGTCGTTGCCGATGGGACTCTGCGCCGAGATGATGACGGCGGCGGTTCCTTCGCGGAACGCGGGGATATTGCAACGGACGATGGCAGTGCCGTCGCCGGCCGTCTTCCCGCGGAAGATCACGCGCGGCGGCTCGACAGTCGAGATCACTTTCACTTCGATCGCGGCCGCGGCAATCGGGCTCTGAGAGAGGCTCTTGCGCGCAGCGACACGCACCTCGATGGCAGCACCCGAATAGAAATCGACGGCGTTCAGCAAGGAGAGCTCGAGATGCTCGCTCTCTGCTTCCGACGCCAGGTAATCGATGATGACCTGATCGAGCGTCTTGGCCTCGTCGATCGGAATCGGACCTGACGGCGCAGCGGGAGGCGGCGTCGCGACGCCGGCGCTGACCGTCGGCGCGGGCACCGCGGTCATTCCGCTCTTCGTCGATTCGGCGGGAGCATCGAAGCGGCCGCGCTTGATTGCCGCGATCATCGTCCGATGCTGCTGTTCCATGAGACCGCCGATCCACTTCTCGTCGATCCCGCCACCCTTCGCCTGTTCGGCGTAAGACGTTTTCTTCGACGCGAGGATCTCACCACCGACGTACACCAGCGACTCGATGTACGGATTGGACAGACCTTTGTCCTCGGTCTGGATGTGGTAGACCTTGTCGTTATGACGGATGTCCGTGTTGAAGCCAGTGATCACGGGATGCTGAATAGTAGCGCAGTTGTTCTCACAACGCTGAGCGCAGCGAAGCGTCAACCAAGGCGCCGCGCAACACGTTCTTCGGGCAGTGCGGCATGACGCTCCAAGTCTTCGCAGCGCCTTCGTTGATCCTTCGCTTCGCTCAGGATGAACACCTTTAGTTCTGGTCGATCCACGCCCTCAAGTAGGCGATCTGCTCCCGGATTCGCGGCGTGTCGCCGGCGTGCGGCTGTAGTGTCAGATAGCGCTCCAGACACTCGATCGCAACCGCATACGCATGCATCTGCATCGCCAGCGATGCCCTGTCTTTCAGCTCGAAAGGATCGCGGCCATCGAGGATCAGCAGGCGATCGGCGGACGCTGCTGCGCGCGTCAGGTCGTGCTGCGCGAGATACGCCGACTTCAGATGTGCCAGCTCGCGCGCGACGATTTCTTTCGGCGACAACGGCCGCAGATGCTGCTCGCGCAACCGCACACCGCCGCCGTAGAGCTCATCGAGAATCTTCTGCATCTCGAGCGTCGTGAGAATGCGCCCGCCATCGAACGGATCGACGATGACCTGACCAAAGTCCCCGGTGAACTTCACGAGAAAGCGTCCCGGCATCGAAATGCCGGCTGCATCCACTCCGACGCGACGCGTCAACTCGAGATAGAGAATCGAGAGCGTGATCGGTGTTCCCGCATGCGTGTCGAGCAACTCGTTCAGCAGCGCGCTGCGCGGGTCGTAATAGTCCTCGTCCTCACCGTGAAATCCCTCCTCATCGAAGAGAAGATGGTTGATCGACTCGACGATCTGCTCGACATCACGCGATCCTTCGAGACGCTTGCGAACGGCGCCGCTCCAGGCACCAACGTCATCGAGATAGTGTGCGATCTCGAGACCGGGATGATCCTCGAGCGCGATCACCAGCGAAGTCTCCACCAGATCAATCCGCTCCTCGGGCATTTCCACGATCTCGCGGAAACGCTGGCGCGCCAACGCCGGATGAGTCAGAACACGTCCCGACTGCATCGAAGTGCGGCTCCTCCTTCTATCCCTGGTGCTCCAACACTCTCTGACGAAAATCGTCAGGAATCGCTACCTTTTGTTGTCGCTTCCACTCATAGAAAACGACCACAACTCTACCTGTAGCAGCAATTTGCTGGCCATTGTCGCGTCTGATCTCGGAGAGAAATTCGAGTGACGTATTCCGCATCTCGCCAATGCGCGTGCGAAGCTCGATCGGCTCCAGGCTCAACTGTTGTTTGAAGTCGCACTCCGCTCGCGCGACGATGAAGCCGACTTCACGCGCCTGATCGAAGCCGGTCAGCGAGAACCAGAGGCGCGTGCGCGCCCACTCGAAGTAGGTGAAGAAGACCGCGTTGTTGACGTGACCAAACGCATCGAGGTCGCGAAACACGACCTGCCATGGAACGATGTACCAGCCGTCCGACCACCCTTCAACAGGCACGATCGTAAGTGTACGACAGGCGCTCGCCTGTCGGCTCGGTGGACAGGCGAGGGCGCCTGTCCTACATCACTTTACCGAACGGCATCGTGCCTTTCGTACATGCCTGCAGCACACGCCCTGGCAGCGGATGATCGAGATACGGCGCGATGATCGACGATGCTTTCACCAGTCGATTCATATCGACACCCGTATCGATCCCCATGCGATCGAGCATGTAGACGAGATCCTCTGTTGCGAGATTGCCCGATGCGCCGGGCGCATACGGACAGCCGCCGAGTCCGCCCGATGACGCATCGAACGTGGTGATGTTCATCTCGAGCGCGGCGAGGGTATTGGCGAGTGCGGTGCCGCGCGTGTCGTGGAAGTGCATTGCGAGCTTCGACGCGGGAACGACCTGCAGAAGCACACCGATCACGCCCTGCACCTGCATCGGCGTGCCGACACCGATCGTGTCGCCCACGGAAACTTCGTAGCAGCCGAGATCGAGCAGACGCGCCACGACTTCGAGCACCTTCTCCGCCGGCACGTCGCCTTCGTACGGACAGCCGAACGCGGTCGACACGTAGCCGCGCACCCTGAGGCCTTCCGCACGCGCGCGCGCCGCGACGGGCGCGTAGTTCGCGAACGACTCGTCGATCGACATGTTGATGTTGCGCTTGTTGAAGCTCTCCGACGCGGCGGTGAAGATCGCAATCGACTTCACCCCCGCCTCGATCGCGCGCACGAGTCCCTTTTCGTTCGGCACGAGCACGGGGTAATCGACACCCGGGTCCTTCGGGATGTCGCGATAGACCTCCGCGGTATCGGCCATCTGCGGCACCCACTTCGGACTGACGAACGCGCCGGCCTCGATCGTCCGCAGTCCCGCATCCGCGAGCGACGTGATGTAAGCGATCTTCGCCTCGGTCGGAATCGTGACTTTCTCGTTCTGAAGTCCGTCGCGCGGACCGACTTCGACGATGCGGACCGTATCGACGACGATTCTCATGGCTCGAGTCCTACGAGATCCACTCCCGGCTGTACCAATTCACCTTCCACGCAATGGATCGCGGAGACGACTCCATCGCGCGGAGCGTTGATCGTGTGCTCCATCTTCATCGCCTCGAGGATCAGCAACGCAGCTCCCTTCGCGACAACGTCGCCAGGCTTTGCGAGAATCTTCGTCACGACACCCGGCATCGGGGCGCCCATCGAGTGATCGCGATGCTTCGCGCGTGTCCGTGCGCCTTTCTCCGAAACGTCGGCGGTGTAGATCTCACCCTCGAACGCAAAGCTCACTTCGCTGCCATTCACGACGAACGGAACGGAGTGCACCTTGCCGCCAACGACGATCTCCGCGACATGCCCGCGCATCGAGAGGACCTCGAGCTCATGCTCGCCCGCGTGATGCTTCGCGCCGTCGCGCTCGATTTCCAGATCGCGCGACTCGCCGCGAATCGTGATCGTCTTCTCGCTCATTTTCCCGAGTACCTCGAGCCGGGCGAATCGAGCGGAACGCCGCTGCTGCAAAGCGGACAGTTCGCTTCTTCGTACGTTTCGAGCGCGAGCGCCATCAATGCTTCATAAGGCGCATCGAACGGATTCTGTTTCCCGCTGCGATTCAGAATCGATGCGAAGCCGGCGACGATTCCGCCATATTGCTCGACGACCGCCACCGTCTCGCGCGTCGACTTGCCCGTCGTGACGACATCTTCCACGATCACGATGCGCTCTCCGCTCGCGATCCGAAAACCGCGGCGCAGCGTCATCGCGCCATCTTTGCGCTCCGTGAAGATCGACGGAACATCGAGCGCCTGCGCGACCGTGTATCCGATGATCACTCCGCCCATCGCGGGCGCTACGACCTTCTGCACGTTGAACGGACGGATCTTCTCACCGAGTGCCGCACCGAGCGCATTCGCATGGCGAGGATGCTCGAGCAGCTTGGCGCACTGCACGTAGTTCGGACTATGAAGTCCCGAGGAGAGACGGAAGTGCCCGCTGAGCAGCGCGCCCGTCTCGGCAAGGAGCGCCGGAAGGTCGAGGGACATGGTCGCGGAGAATAGCATTGTGGAGGGTTGAGGGATGAGGGAGGAGGGGTGATCCTCCTCGGGATAAACTCTCGGGCTGGAGGGATGCATGGGCAAGTTGAGCGATCAGATCCGCGCGGATCTGACGGAATCGATGAAAGCACGGAACGCGGAGCGGACTTCCGTTCTCCGCATGCTTCAGTCATCGATCAAGAACGAACAGATCGAAGTCAAGCACGAGCTGTCGGACGAAGAGGCGATGACTCTGATTCTGAGAGCGATCAAGCAACGCCAGGATTCGATCGAGCAGTACACGAAAGGGAATCGCGACGACCTTGCCGCGAAGGAACAGTCGGAGCTCGAGATTCTCAAGACGTATCTGCCTGCAGGAGTGAGCGACGAAGAGCTCGACGCCGGCATTCGCGAAATCGTCGCGGCCACCGGAGCCCAGTCGAAGAAAGACATGGGCAAGGTGATGAAGGAAGCGACCGCGCGGTTCAAGGGGCGGGCGGATGGGAAGAAGATTCAGGAGCTCGTCAGTCGACTCTTGCCCTGATCGCTTCGAGAAACCATGACCGCGCGCTATCAACGCCAGATCACTCTTCCCGACTTCGGTGAAGAAGGGCAGCGCCGGCTCGCCCAGGCCTCGGTCGTGATCATCGGCGCTGGCGGTCTTGGTTCTCCCGCGGCGATCTACCTTGCGGCCGCTGGCGTCGGCCGCATCGGTCTCGTTGATTTCGATTCCGTCGATGAGACCAATCTTCACCGGCAGATCCTCTACACCACCAACGATGTCGGCGTCGCGAAGCTCGTCGCAGCACGCGCGCGTCTCGCGGCGATGAATCCCGAGGTCGTCATCGAAACGCACGCTGCGGCGCTCACCTCCGAGAACGCGCTCGAGATTCTCCGCGACTACGACGTCGTTCTCGACGGTACCGACAACTTTGCGACGCGCTATCTCGTCGATGATGCCTGCACCCTTCTCGGCAAGCCAAACGTCTACGGCTCCGTGTTTCGCTTCGAGGGTCAGGTGTCGGTGTTCGATGCGCGCGTCGGTCCATGCTATCGCTGCCTCTATCCCGACCCTCCTCCTCCGCCTCTCGTTCCCAACTGCGCCGAGGGCGGCGTCCTCGGCATCCTGCCAGGAATCATCGGAACGATGCAGGCGAATGAGGCGATCAAGCTGCTCGCGGGAATCGGCGAGCCCCTCATCGGACGTTTACTCCTGTTCGATGCGCTCCGTTCGACGTGGCGCACGATGAAGCTCCGCAAACACTGTGAACAACACGCTGCGGTCACGCAGCTGATCGACTACGAAGGATTTTGCTCACTCATGAATGAACACGACATCACCCCGGCCGAGCTCGCAGAGAAATTGCACGACGTCACGCTGCTCGACGTCCGCGAGCCTCATGAATGGAGCGTCAGCCATCTCGAAGGCGCGATCCACATTCCACTCAAGCAGCTGCCGCAACGACTCCAAGAAGTGCCGCGCGACAAAGAGATCGTCGTCTACTGCCGCATGGGAGGACGCAGCGCACACGCGCAGCACTTCATGCTCGACAACGGATTCACGCGCGTGCGCAACCTCGTGGGAGGCCTCACGGCCTGGGCGCGTTCGCAGCAGCCTGCGATGCCTGTCGCCTGACCGGCTGCTCCTCGACATACTCCACGAGCGGACGGCCGAAGAGCACGACGATCGACTTGCCGTTGGCAGGTCCGGTCGTCGAGCCTTCGATGATCGCGACTCCGCAATCGGAATAGAGCGGATTCATGATGTTGTCGCGGTGCCCTGGCGACTCCATCCAGGAATCCATGAGGACTTCCGCGGTCTCGAATCCCGCCGCGAGATTCTCACCTGCGTTCGAGAAGCTGTATCCGTGAAGCTGATACCAGACGAACGGGGCGCGTCCATCGGGCGATCTGTGTGCCCAATAGCCGAGGTCTTCCATGTCCTTCATGCGGTCGTTGGCCGCGGCTTCGAGCCGCTTGTCTTCGCGAAGAGGAAGAGCTCCTGTCTCACTTCGCGCGCGATTCATCTCCGCGATCACGGAGTCGATCGTGATCTCGGTGTGTGTTGAAGGCACGTGTTGCGCGGAGACCGGCAACGCGATCGCGACGACAGCGAGGAGCTTGCGGAGCATTGGAGTACCAGTTCGAAACGATACGATGCCGTATAGACTTCCGCGGTTACAAAACTGGAGCGCTCTCCGTTTAGCGCGCGCCGTCGGGACGGACGCGCAGGAAGAACGTGCAGGCCTTCCCCGTCTTCGACTCGACCCACACCGAGCCCGCATGAGCGACCGCGAACTCGCGCGCGCGGAACAGACTGCGGCCGGTGCGATCGGGTGAGGTCGGATTCCAAACGTACTCCGGCTCGAAGATCGACGTGCGCAGGCTCTCCGGAACGAGCGCTCCGTTATCCATCACGAAGAAGAGCAGCAGCGGCTTTCCCTTGTGCTCCATCCAGCGAACGCCGACGACGCCCTGGCCGCCGGGCGGCACATAGTGCATCGCGTTGTCCATCAGGATGCTGAGCGCTTCAGACAGCTGATCGTGATCGGCGAAGTGTTCTTCGAGATCCTGCGCATCGACCTGCAACTGCACATTCTTGAGCTCGGCGAACGGGACGAAACGATCGGCAACGCGACGCACGACATCGGTGACCGTGACCTGCCGCGGCTTCGCCTCCTGCTCTTCGACCTCCGGTGCGAGCTCGAGTGCAGAAAGAATCTGCTCCACCGTCGCGGCGGAGTCGCCGAGGAAAGGATCGTTCCCGCGAGTGCGGGAGGCGGCGACGAGTGAATCGTGCAGACCGCGCAGGGGCCCGAACACGGTTTCACGCACATACGTCGCAAAGGAGGCATGCGACTCGGCGGCAGGACGGAAGACGAGTGCTGCGCCGCTCGCGCCGCCGGAAAGCGGAACGAGTGAATAGAGAACGTTGCGACCACCGATGTGAAGCCCGGCCATCGTCGGCACGGAGAGCGCGCCGATTCGCGTACCGATCTGCTGCTCGATGAACTTCAGAGACTTCAGATCGTTCTGCGACGCACCGAACAACTTGGTCGCTTCATCGCTGACGAACTTGACG
>CAZKID010000004.1:38079-40960 GCA_964552405.1 uncultured Thermoanaerobaculia bacterium | reverse complement strand
CATCCTCCACCTCGATCAACACACGCGCGCCATTGCGCCGCGCATGCACGCCGATCCACTTCGCGCTGCCGCCATACTTCACCGCATTACCGATCAGGTTCTGCACCGCGCGCGACAACGACTCCAACTCTCCCTCGATGTACGGAAGTCCTTGCACTACATCGACGTCGACCTTGACCCGTTCCTCATCGCACAGCCACTTCGTGTGCGCGAGCGCATCATCGATCACCGTCGCCACATCGATCACGCTCCGCGGCCGCGCAGCTCGTCCGCTCTCGATCCCTGCGTACTCGAGCATCTGCGCCACCATGTTCCCCAGGCGCCGCGACTCCTTCATGATCATCGCGCCATAGCGCGCGACTTGCGCTGGCTCCGTCGTCACACCATCCGCGAGGTTCTGTCCCGCCGACTGCAACGCCGCGAGCGGCGTGTTGAGCTCGTGCGTCACACCCGCAACGAATTCGAGTTGCTGCCGCCGCAGCGTCTCCTCGCGCCGCACCATCATCATCAAGGTAACCGCACTCGCAGCAAGCACCAGCAGCACGCCCGCACTCGTGAGCAGATTTCTGCGCCGTGTCGCAGCCACCGTTTCTTCCAGCGATCCGTTGTGATGCCGTACGGAGATCACCCACTGCTCTTTCGACGGTGGTGTTGGACGCCCATTCGCGAAGTTCAACACGCGAAAGATCGGTATGGAGAGATCGAACGGCGACCGTGCACCTTCCGTTTGATAGAGCACCCTGTCGCCTTCTTTACTCGCGACTTGAATCTCGTATCCATTTTCGAAGTAGCGGCGAGCGAGCTCCGGCAACATCGTCGCCGCGAAGTACTCGCGATCGAGCTCTACGATCACGAATGCGGGAGCAGCGCGTTCGGGCGGTATTTCGTCTTCCCTGGGCGGTGGCGGTGGCGGGCCACCATGCCGCGGCCCGCCGCAGGGCACGAGCATCACCGCATCGCTCTGCAGCAGCGCCTGCGCATGCTGATGCCGCGCAAAATCCTCGGCGATTTCCTCTCTTGCGGGCGCGAGCGACGCGGGCCATTGCACCCGCTCAATGAAACCCGACTGTGGATCGATCCGGTGCAGCGAGTCGATCTCGTCCGGCGGTACGAACCAGAGCATCTTCACCATGCCCGCATTGCGCGACGTCACCGCCCAGTCGCTGTAGCGATTCAGAATCACTTCCGGTGCCGCATCGCCGCGCGGCATCTGAAACGCGACGAACAAGCGCGTGAGCTCGCGATCGAATTCATCGCTGAAATGCCGCGCCGCGAAATCGAACGTCGACTTCATGCGCTGCCGCTCATCGTCCGCCAGCTGCTCAATCGAACGGTATTGAATCACCGCCAGCACGATCAGCGCAGCGCTGAGAACGACGAGCGAAACGACCCTCATCACGCGGCGAGTCTAGCATCCGCAATCGAGGGCAAAACCGCAGCAAATGCAGGTTTTACGTTTCTTACAATGCGATTGCGAACGCTTGATCACTTCTCCTCTCGCTCGGCGCATATTGACGATCGAAAGGAGCCAACCACAGTCATGAAACGCATCGCACTAACACTCTCCATCATCCTCATCACCGTCACCGCGCTCGCACAACAGCCGCGGCGCCCCATGCCGCACAACGGTCCCGGTGGACCCGGCGGACCTCCTCCGGTCGATCTCGTCAAGTTCCTCGGCCTCACCGAAGATCAGAAGACGCAGTTCGACGCGCTGCACGACGCACTGCGCACACAGATCGATCCGCTGATGGAACAGAAGAAGAACGCCGATGAGCAACTGCACAAGCTGATGGAGTCGGCGAATCCGGACGCCACAGGACTCGGCAAGCAGCTGCTCGCGATTCACGCGATCGATGAGCAGATCAAAGCCGCGCACGAGGCAACCGAGGCGAAGATGGCCGCGCTGCTCAACGCGGATCAGAAGGTGAAATTCGAGATCCTCAACGAGCTGCGGCACAGCGCGCCGCCGCCGCGGTAGCAAGCAGCAGGGGCAGGCAGCGGGCAGCAGGAAGATCACCCTACTGCCTGCTGTCTGCCGTCCGCTGTCTGCTGTCTGCTGCCTGCTGTCTGCTCCTGCTGTCTGCTGCCTGCTGTCTGCTGCCTGCTGTCTGCTGCCTGCTGTCTGCTTCCGCTGTCTCGTCTGCTATCTTCCGCAGATGCAAATCACCCCCGAGCTCATCGCCTCCCACGGCATCACGGAAGACGAATACAAACGCATCGAGCAGATCCTCGGCCGCGCGCCGAATTACACGGAGCTCGGGATCTTCTCCGTGATGTGGTCGGAGCACTGCTCGTACAAATCGAGCCGCGTACATCTGCGCAACTTCCCCACCTCGGGACCGCGCGTCATTCAAGGTCCCGGCGAGAATGCAGGCATCATCGACATCGGAGACGGCTGGGTCGCGGCCTTCAAGATGGAGTCGCACAACCATCCGTCGTTCATCGAGCCTTATCAAGGAGCGGCGACCGGCGTCGGCGGCATCCTGCGCGATATCTTCACGATGGGCGCGCGGCCGATCGCCTGCCTCGACACGCTGCGCTTCGGCGAGCTGGACGCCCCGCGCATGAAGTACCTCGTCGACGGCGTCGTGCGCGGGATCGCCGGCTACGGCAACTGCATCGGCATCCCGACCGTCGGCGGCGAGACCTCGTTTCACTCTTCCTACAACGGCAACATCCTCGTGAACGTCTTCGCCCTCGGCGTCACGAAGAAGGAAAAGATCTTCAAGGGCTACGCGAGCGGCGTCGGCAATCCGGTGATCTACGTCGGATCGAAGACAGGACGCGACGGCATTCATGGCGCGACGATGGCGTCCGCCGAATTCGACGAAGCGTCGGAAGAGAAGCGCCCGACGGTGCAGGTCGGCGATCCATTCAC
>CAZKID010000004.1:25734-38069 GCA_964552405.1 uncultured Thermoanaerobaculia bacterium | reverse complement strand
TCACCGAGAAGCTGCTGCTCGAGGCATGTCTCGAGATCATGGATACCGACGCGATCGTCGGCATTCAGGACATGGGTGCCGCGGGTCTCACGTCATCATCATTCGAGATGGCGGGCCGCGCCGGCACCGGCGTGAAGATGTACCTCGATCGCGTGCCGGTGCGCGAGAGCGGCATGACGCCGTACGAGATCATGCTGAGCGAATCGCAGGAGCGGATGCTCATCGTCGCGAAGCGCGGACGGGAAGACGAAGTCGTGCGCGTCTTCGAGAAGTGGGACCTCAACGCGGCAGTCGTCGGCGAAGTCACAGACGACGGTTTCGTCCGCCTCCTCTGGCACGACGAACAGGTCGCGCAGATTCCGGTCGAGCCGATTTCAACCGAGGCGCCCGTGTATCAGCGACCGATCGCCGCTCCGGAGCGTGCGCTTAGCGAGCGCGTCGATCGTCAACGTGTTGACGATGCCGATTTCACCGAGACGCTGTTGCAACTCGTCGCGACGCCGAATCTCTGCTCGAAGCATTGGATCTATGAACAATACGACACGACCGTCCGGACGAACACGCTCGCGGGACCGGAGCATCGCGATGCCGCGATCGTCCGCGTGAAAGGCACGGGCCGCGCGCTCGCGATGACGTCGGACGTCAATCCCGTCTACTGCTTCCTCGATCCGTACGAAGGCGGCAAGCAGGCGGTGGCCGAGGCGGCGAGGAATGTCGCGGTGAGCGGAGGAAGGCCGGTGGCGATCACCGACTGCCTCAACTTCGGCTCGCCGGAGCGGCCGGACATCATGTGGCAGTTCGCGGAATGCATCCGCGGCATCAGCGATGCGTGCCGCGCGCTCGAGACGCCGGTCGTCTCCGGCAACGTCTCCTTCTATAACGAGACGGAAGGACGCGCGGTATATCCGACGCCGAGCATCGGCATGGTCGGCATTCTGGAAGATGAGACCGCGGGCTGTCCGCTGCACTTCGATGCCGCCAATCTCGACGTCATCATCCTCGGCGACTCGCGCGACGAGCTGGGAGGATCGGAGTGGCAGCAACGCTACGCCCCCGAGCGACAGGCGCTGCCGCCGCGCGTCGACCTCGACGAAGAGCGGAAGCTCGTCGAGCTGCTGCTCTCGCTGCACCAGAACCGCCTGCTGCGCAGCGCACACGATCTGGCGAACGGCGGACTGGCGATTGCACTCGCCGAATGCGCGATGAAGGGCATCGGCGTGCATCTCGATCTCTCCAACTACGCGAGCGAGCTCGATGCGATCGCGCTGCTCTTCGGCGAATCGCAGGGGCGCGCGATCGTGGCCTGCACGAACGACCGCACGGATGCGGTGCTCGCGCGCGCGTCGTCGCTGGGCGTCGCGGCGCGGCAGATCGGCAAGACGACGAACGCGACGTTTCTCATCGAGCGCAACGGCACGCCGCTCGTGAGAACATCAGCGCAGGAGCTCGCGCGCGTCTGGCGCAGCGCGTTCGCCCTCCTCCTCGGCGGCGACAGCGTCGAGGATGTGATTCGCGGCGTGGGTGAAGAGGCGCCCGAAGTCATGGCGCACTGATGGATCCGCACGAAGCAATCCGCCTTGCGAAGCAGGGGCAGTTGCATCCGCACGAGATGCTCGCGCATCTCGTCGCAGGAACGATCATGGTTCCGCTCGTCGACGTCCCCGTGATCGAGAACGCCAGAGTGACTGCCTGGCATCCCGTGTCATTGTCGAAGGAGGATGGCTCGCAGTGGATCGCCGCGTTCACGACGAACGAGCTGGGATCGAAGTATTGCGACGAGAATCAGCTTCAGACCTACCTCACTGTCGATACTCTCTGGGTGCTCGACGCGCTACCGAGGGAACATGGAATCGTGTTCGACATCGGATCGGAAACGATGTTCCAGTGGAGCGCCGCAGGGATCGCGAAGTACAAGGCCGACATGCTATGACCATCGCGATCCGCGACCTCTCGGGCGTTCCTTTCGACACGATCTACGAGACCTTCGTGCTCGGCTTCAGCGACTACGTCGTGCCGCTGCAGCCCGATCGCAAAGCGTTCGAGGAGATGCAGACGCGGCGCGGGTTCGATCCTGCGTACTCCGCCGGCGCGTTCGATGGTGACCAACTCGTGGGCATCGTGCTGACGTGCATCGATGGCGCTCGCGCGTACAACAGCGGCACGACCGTCATCACATCGCATCGGCGCCACAAGCTGGGCCGCGCGATGATGGATCAAGCGATCTCGCTCATCGGCGGGCGGGAGTACATCCTCGAGGTGCTGGTGGACAATCCGAACGCGATTGCGTTGTACGAGTCGATCGGGTTCCAACGCGCGCGGCGATTCCAGGTCTGGACGTACGAATCCAAATCGCAGGCGCGCATTACCGAGATTGCGAACGCCGACCTCGAGCAGATCCGCTCGTGGTGCGACGTCGAGCCTTCGTGGCAGAACGATGTGCCGTCGCTGCGGCGAGCGCGCGATCCGTATGTCGTGCTGGGAACGTTGCAGGGAGCGGCCGTGCTTTTTCCGAACAACGGCGATGTGCCGCTGCTTGCGGTATCGCCGGAGGCGCGACGTCAGGGGCTGGGCCGGCGCCTGCTCGAGGCGGCCGCGACGAGGGCCAACAAGCCGCTGCGCATCCTGAATGTCGACGACAGCGACGCCGGGATCGCAGCGTTTCTCGAGAAATGCGGCGCAACGCGCAAAGTTGCGCAGTGGGAGATGGTTCGGTCAGTGACTCAACACTCGGCACTCGTCACTCAGCACTGACCTGGCATTTCCCTGCGATACACTCTGTTCTCACGCCCCTCCATGCTCGATAAGTTTCACGACGAATGCGGTGTCTTCGGCATCCTGAACCATCGCGATGCCGCCAACCTTGCGTACCTCGGCCTCTATGCGCTGCAGCACCGCGGCCAGGAGAGTGCCGGCATCGCCTCGACCGACGGGAGCCGCATCATCGTCGAGAAGGAGATGGGGTACGTCGCCGATGTCTTCAACGGAGATCGCCTGAAGAGGTTGCCTGGCGACACCGCGATCGGTCATGTGCGCTATTCGACGGCCGGCGGCTCGATGCTCTGCAACGCACAGCCGATCTTCGCGTCGACGAACAAGGGGCCGATCGCCGTTGCGCACAACGGCAACCTCGTCAACGGTGCTGAACTGCGCGCGCGCCTCGAAGACGAAGGTGCGATCTTCAACTCGATCTCCGACACGGAAGTCATCGTGCACCTCGTGGCACGCTCGAAGGAGAAGGATGTCGAGCGTGCGTTCGTCGAGGCGTTGTCGCATTGCCGTGGCGCCTACTCGATGCTGCTGCTGACACCGGCGAAGATCCTGGCGGCACGCGACCCGCACGGCTTCCGTCCACTCGTCCTCGGCCGACTCGACGACTCGATCACGGTGGCGAGCGAGACCTGCGCATTCGATCTCATCGGCGCGGAAACGATCCGCGAAGTAGGCGCTGGTGAAGTCGTCGTGATCGAGAACGGCGGAGTTCGCAGTGCACATCAGTTCGAGACCACGCGCGAAGCGCGCTGCATCTTCGAGCATGTCTATTTCGCGCGTCCCGATTCCGTGATCTTCGGCAACAACGTGGCCGAAGTCCGCCAGCGCTTCGGTGCACAGCTGGCGAAGGAACATCCGGTCGATGCCGACGTCGTGATTCCGGTTCCCGATTCCGGCGTCTTTGCCGCGCTCGGCTACGCGCGGCAGTCGAACATCCCGTTCCAGTTCGGACTCGTGCGCAATCACTACGTCGGCCGGACGTTCATCGAGCCGGAGCAGGGCATCCGCAACTTCGGCGTGAAGGTGAAGCTCAATCCCGTGCGTGAGCTCGTCGATGGGAAGCGCGTCGTGCTGATCGATGACTCGATCGTGCGCGGCACGACGTCGAAGAAGATCGTCCGCATGCTCAAGCAGTACGGCGCGAAAGAAGTGCACATGCGCATCTCGTCGCCGCCGACGAACGGCCCGTGCTACTACGGCATCGACACGCCGCAACGCCGCGACCTCATCGCGAGCAGCCACTCCGTCGAAGAGATTCGCACGTACATCGAAGCCGACTCCCTCGGCTACCTCTCCGAAGAGGGGCTGCTGGAAGCCGTGCGCAACAACGACGATCCCCGCAATCTCTACTGCACCGCGTGCTTCACCGGGCGCTATCCGGTGAAATGTGCAGGAGAGCTCGACGAGCCGACGAGCCGACAAGCCGGCGAGCCGGGGAACGTTCTCGTCGGCTAGTCGGCGCGCAGCGCCATCCCGATCCCCGCGCCCGCAAGTACCGCAAAAACCGCGGCCACGTAGCGAATTCGCCCGATCAGGAAAAGAAGATCGATAGGGTCGAATGTCGATTCCTCCTCCTCGCGGGGTTCTTTCGTTTCCTGCGGTTTCGAGAGCTGTCGCAAATCGTATGGACGGCGCGCCGGCGGTTCGATCATCTTTTCTGCAGCGCAACTGACCGTCTTGATCGAAGCGGAGGCAGGATCGAAGAACGACAACGTTACCTTCGGCGGTGCGACGCCTTTCCGGTGAACGACGACATCAAAGCGGCGATCGTTCCTTCCGTACGTATATGGCACGACGAAGATCGGATAATCCGCGTTGGGCACGGTCAACGATTCGATGGACGCAACAGTGCCTGTCCCTTTGACGAGCACGAATTCTCGCGGCCATTCAGCGCTTCGATAGAAACCGCCTTCGCGATTCGGCGAACAATCCAACGCGAACGGCCCGACTGGAACGTGCGAGATTCCTGCTGGCAACGCTCGCACAGGGATCTGGAGCGCGTTGGAAAAGCGTGTGATCGAGAACTGATGTTCGGGCTGCGGTTCCCACGAGTTGTCAGGACCTCGTGCGCCGCCATCAAAGCGATATTCAGAAACGGAGATCGTCCCAGCTTGCGAAGGGACAATCGTTATGGAACTGAGATACTCCTTCATCAGCATGAGGCCACCGACGGGAATGGACCGCGGCTCGCCCATTGAATTCGAGGAAGGTTCCCCGCGCAGCTCGACCAAACGATCGGCGTCAGTCATAGAGAACGTGGTATCGGGCCGCTGTTTCCACGGTGTCTCTTCCGGCCGTGACAGGCCATACCAGGTGATCGTCACGTTCTGCCCGACCCAGGCCGTCGCCGGATTCGCCTCGGCCACGACGATCGATGGAGGCCGATTCGCAGCAATGAGTTGTTTGACGAGTGTGTCGGGACTGGCGCTCCACTGGAGCGCGAGCGCCGCCTTGACCTCGAACGCGATGCGGCCCGCGCCGCTGATGTTGCCCGGCGCGCGTAAATCGAGCGCTGATTGCCCTGTCTGAAAGAAGGATCCTTCATACACGTAGATGCTTTGACCTCGCGCCCGCGTGTCATACAGAGGGATGACCGACATGTTCGTCGTCTTGACTTCGAACGAGGTTCGCGGAGCGTTCACTTCATCCGTCTCGATGTAGATCCTGATGCGATCGTTTTCGAAATAGGGAGGCAGGGGATCGACGCGCATACGGGTAGTCGCCTGAATCGATAGCGACATCACGATCACGAAGACGAAGACAGACGCCTGTCTAATCATCAGGCCTCCGAAGGTTCGCCGGCATGACGATGAAGTGCCCACTTCCAAACACGATGTCGGTTTCCGGCCGGCGAATGCCACCACCGACTCCGTCGACATAGTCGGCATTGTCTTCAATCGTGAGCGCCCACTCTTCGAAGCGGCGATCGGCACCTCCACTCGCCAGCCGATAGTCATAACAAACATGCTCGTGGCACGACACCTTGTACCTGAACTTCGTTCCCCAGCCATCCTCCGTCGGCATGGACTTCGTCATGAACGGGCGCAGCGCGATCGCCAGGTCCTCGACCGTCTTCACATCGGGGTATTGATGCTTGCTGGCGGCATACCGTTCCAGAGCTGCACCGATGTTGCGCATATCGACTACGCTCTTCGCAGCGGGCGACGGCAGGAAAACCGCGAACAACGATGCGAACACCGATGGTCCCCAAGTAAGCGCGAATGCAACGACGCCGATTGCTGCGATGATTCGCCAGAATGCAGTTTCGAATGCAACGGCTCGGGCGAAGATCGCAAACGTCCGTGCGCGACGGGCTTCCTCGAAACGATTGGAAGCCTCTCGAAGAAAGAGTGCAGACGCACCGAGTGCAAGACCCGGAAGCCCGAAACCGAGAGCCACCATCCGTGACTGGCGATCCACCGAGATCACGACGAACGCCATCAAGATCAGAAGCGTCGACGCACATCCGCCGATGATGGCGAAGAATCTCATGCTCGTCGCGCACTGGCGGCCCGCTTCGTAGAGCTCATCGGCCGCAACGCCGGGCGGCTGGCGCCGTACGGGTTCCATCATCGAAAGCTCTTAATGGACCCGGCGTGGGTAATGACGGCCGAGATTCCGAGCAGCAGCATGTAGATGACGACGACCGTCGATGCGAAGCGCCAGAAGATCGCCTTGATTCGGAGCGCGATCAGCAACTGCTTCGTCGAACGAGTCTGCACGGCCGCGCGGATGCGCAATCCATAGCGATAGAGCAGAATCGAAGGGATGATGTACAGCGACGAGAATGCAAAGAAGGAGAGCGCCACATCTGCCCAGGCTGCTGGTGAGGAGAGCGCCAGAGTAGTCAATCCCACGAGCACGACTAGAAACGCACCGCTGGCGAGCAGCGTCGCACAGATGAAAATCCAGATGCGCGACGCATTCAATTGCGACCACACGGCGTGCCACTGGGCGTCATCGATCGTTTCAGTAGGCGCGGACGTGCCGGTGCTGGAAGAAACAGTCATACAGGTGATGGCACTATTCTAAGCACGATGACGGCAAAATTGCTGCTGCGGGTGCTTGATGCCACGGCCATTGCCTGCGCCGTGACCGCAGTGGTGATGTTGCTGCAAATCGGCTCGGCGTCGAGCGGCGGAGTCGCCGACTGTCTGCTGCTTGCGCTCGACCTACTTCAGATCGTCGTCGCAACCGCATTCCTCGTCTGGCTACAGGATGCGTACAGCAATCTCCTTCGCTTGCGCGTCTCGATGCGCCACGGCTCGGGTCGCGCCATCGCCATGTTCTTCGTCCCGATTGCCAACGTACTCCTGCCTCCGGTCATCGTTGCCGAGGTATGGAGCGGATCCGCACCGACGGCGAAACTGCGACGAATCCGCCGGATCACGCGGGAGATCGCGACGTGGTGGTTCTTGTACATCATCGCGAGTGCAACGTATGGTTGGGGTCTCTATCTGTTCTCCGACGACCAGCACGAACGTGAAGGAACCACGCTCCTGTCCTTCAGCTGTGCGGCCGGGTTTCTGGCCGCGCGCCTCACGGCGCGGATCGTTCGCGACGTCACCGCGCGACAGCAGCGCCTCGCCTCCATTGGAGTCGTGGAGGCGGACGAACCCGCATCGCAATCTGCGCCAGGATGGCTGGCGTACCTGATGCCCGTCAGCGCTGCGTTTGAAGACGAGCTCGAAGAGCCCGGCGTTCGCGAGCTTTGATCAAGACACCAGCAACGAGTCCCGCAAGACACCCGCCGATGTGCGCTCGGTTGTCGATACCAATCGAGAAGAATCCGGCGATGACAGCGACCCCTGTCCAAAGGAACAATTGCAGTTGCAGCACACGCGCCGCCCGCATCCGCTTCGCACCAATGACGAGAATCAGCGCCGCAACAACTCCAAAGATCGCACCCGACGCGCCGAGCGCATAGCGATCGCCGACGCTCAGCGCACTCGCAAGCGATGCGAGAAACCCTGTACAAAAAAACGTCAGCACGAGAACGCTCGAGCCACACAACGACTCGAGCAATGTTCCAAACTGGAGGAGCGCCCAACTGTTGCCGAGCAGATGAAAAAGTCCGCCATGCAGAAACATTGCGGTCACAAGGCGCCACCATTCGTGATCATCGAAGACCCGCGATGAAATCGCCGCGCGCGACATCAACGCTTCCCCTGAGTCGAGAAGCGCCATGCCCGTCGACGGCCCGAGGTCATACTGAGCGCGTGACTCGGAGAATGCGATGACGACCTGGACGGCATAAACGATCAGCATCGCCGACAGCAACGCCCACGTCGCATAGGATCTCTTTTTCACGCGCTTGCGCGCATTCTAGGACGAGCCGACGTCAGTCGGAGTGCCGATACGCCTCGTCCGCACATGCGCAAAGAGGCCGCGTGCGACGAGAGTCCGCGCTTTTACCGC
The DNA here is from genome assembly GCA_964552405.1 of uncultured Thermoanaerobaculia bacterium. Lineage (GTDB taxonomy): Bacteria > Acidobacteriota > Thermoanaerobaculia > Gp7-AA8 > Gp7-AA8 > JAJPHC01. The sequence goes on along the minus strand of CAZKID010000004.1, from coordinate 29,882 downwards.
CGCAGACGATCCTCTTCCCTTCTCCCGTACGTCACACGCTCTTCCGCGTCGCGCACGTCGCTCGTGGATCGAATCGGCTGTTCGACATCGTCGCCGCCGAAGCCGACGAGCTCTTCGAACAGCATGCGGTAGTGCAGCATCGCCTGCCGGAGATCTTCCGTCGATGCTGCGCCGCGGCCATGTGCATCGATCGCAGCGTGTCCCGCGCGATAGTGCTCGATGACGCGCGGATGCTTCACCGAAAGATACTCAGCGTGCTTGTCGAAATCCGCGACGGGATAGCCGCGCGCGTGCATGACATCCGCGATCAGTTCGTCAGCTTCGATCACCGCTGTCGTCGGACGATCGACGAAACGCGCTTCGATCTTCTGCCAGTCTGAGCGATAGCGGTCGCGCTCTGCCGCGAGGAGCGGACGAATCTCGAGCTGCTTCACTTCATCGGCGCGCGCAAGCAACGCCTCTTCGGCAGCAGTCCGGCTGCCAGCATTCGACGCGACGCGATCGTATTCACTGCCAAAGTGCTCACGCAGGCGGGCTGTGCGGTTCTTGCGCACAGCAGACGCGATGAGGCCGGCAACAGCCAGAATCGCGACAGCAGCCAGCGCGATCCAAATCCACTGGGGATAGGCGGACATGGTGGTTCCCTCCGGGGAAGAGAGAGCGCAAGTTAGGTGCCGGAATCAGCCTTCACACGCTCAGCCGCGGCTCCTGCTGCACGCCCAGCGGTCGATCGAGCATCATCTCCGTGAGCACGCTCGCTTCCATCGGGTGGCTGAAGTAGAAGCCCTGCGCTTCGTCGCAATGGCGCCTCTGCAGAAACGCGAACTGATCCTCGGTCTCCACTCCTTCGGCGACGACGCGCAGATGGAGGCTGCGCGCGATGCCGATCACGGCGGAGACGATCGCAGCGTCGCTCTCGTCGCTGGTGATGTCGCGCACGAACGCGCGATCGATCTTCACCGCGCTGATCGGGAAGCGCTTCAGATAGCCGAGCGAGGAATAGCCGGTGCCGAAGTCGTCGATGGAGATGCTGACGCCGAGGGCACGGAGCGCGCGCAGCACTTCGACGGTCACCTCGCCGTTCGACATCGCGGTCGTCTCGGTGATCTCCAGCTCGAGCATGGCGGGATCGATGCCGGTGTCGCTGAGAACCTTGCTGACCATCTGCACGAGATCGTGCTGCTGGAACTGACGCGCGGAAAGATTCACGGCCATGCGAATCGGTTCGAGCCGCTGTTCGCGCCACTCCTTCGCCTGCTTGCACGCGGTGCGCAGCACCCATTCGCCCAGCGGCAGAATGAGTCTGCTCTCCTCGGCAACCGGAATGAAGTCGGAGGGCTCGATGATCGCGCCGCCATCGCGCCAGCGCACGAGCGCTTCCGCGCCGATGACGCGTCCCGTCACGAGATTGACCTGCGGCTGATACAGGAGCATCAGCTCTTCGTCATAGATCGCGCGGCGCAGTCGCGTCTCCATCGACAGCCGTTCGTTCGCGCGCCGCTTCATCTCGTCGGTACAGAGCTGGAAGTTGTTGCGGCCCGATTCCTTGGCGCGATACATCGCGCTGTCCGCATTGCGCAGCAGCGATTCCGGATCGCTTCCGTCATCGGGGAAGAGCGCAATGCCGACGCTCGCCGTCACCTCGATCGGAATTCCGGAGATCGAGAGCGGCGACTGCACGGTCTCCAAAACTTTCTGCGCGATCGCAACCGCGTCGTCCGGACGGTGCAGATCGGACAGCACGAGTGTGAACTCGTCGCCGCCGATGCGCGCGACCGTGTCGATATCGCGGACACATTGCCGCAGGCGGTGGGACATCTCGAGCAGCAGCTCGTCGCCTGCCGTATGTCCGAGCGTGTCGTTGATCGTCTTGAAGTGATCGAGGTCGACGAACATCACCGCGACCGAGCTCTGCGTGCGCCGCGCCCGATGCAGACTCTGGCCGAGGCGGTCCGTGAAGAGCTTGCGGTTGGGAAGCCCGGTGAGAACGTCGTGATACGCGTGGAACTCGATCTGTTCTTCTGCTCTCTTGCGATCGCTGATGTCGACGAGCGTCGCATGAATCTTCGCTTCGCTTCCGTCCCCTACCAGCATGAGGTTCTCGAGCACCCAGGCCGAGGTGCCGTCCTTGCGATGGAGCTCGATCTCGACGCTGTTCAACGCGCGGCAATCCGAAAGGAGAGCAACGATCTCCTCCCGCTCATGACGCCGCGCGAAAAGATCGCCGATGTCCGTTCCGATGAGATCGGGCCGCGCGTAGCCGAGCATCGATGCGAAGGTGAAGTTGCAATCGATGATCTCGCCCGTGAGGCTGCTCACACAAACGCCTGCCGCGTTTTGTTCGAAGAGCAGGCGGTAGCGCAGCTCCGATTCGCGCAGCATTCTCTCAGCGTCGTACCGCGCGGTGATGTCGCGAAAACTCCAGACGCGAATCGCGACGCCTTCCACCGACTTGCCGATCGAATAGCGCTCGAAGCGGCGGCCATCCTTGAACTCCAGCAGGTCGAAGCTCTCCGCTTCGGGCTGCGAGTAGAGCGAGTTCACGATGCGCGCAAACTCATCGGGATGAACGAGTTGCCCCTGCACGTGACGGAGCAGTGCCGAGCGGTCTTCCTGCGTCTCCATCACGCTGCGGGGAACGCGCCACATGTCGAGGAACCGCTGGTTGTATGAAAGGATCTTCGTACCGTCGCCGACGACGAGAATGCCGTCCGCCGTCGACTCGAGTGTCGACTGCAACAGCGTCAGCGCGTGCCGCGTTTCCTTCTCGGCGCGTTTGCGATCGCTGACATCACGGCCGATGACGACCGCTCCCGTCGGTTCATCACCCTGCATCACCGGTGCGACCGTCAGATTCATGTCGATCTTCGAGCCGTCCGCCTTGCGGAAGATCCTCTCTTCGCTCGGCAACGACCAGCGGCGCACGTGCGACGCATCGGCATCGGTCAGCACGAGGATGTGGTCGAGCGGACGACCGACCAGATCCGCGACGTCGTAGCCGAGCAGCCGATGGACGGCTTCGTTGGCAAACTGAATCTTGCCGGTGCGATCACAGACGAAGAGTGCGTCCGCCATCGTGCCGACGATCTCACGCTGTGCGAGCAGCGGCGAGATCGGCACGAGGTCGTATTTCCAGACGATGTGCGCGACGAAGAAGACGTAGCAGAGAATCGGTACGAAACCGAATGGATAGACGCTGATCCCATACTTCGGCAGATAGTCGACGCACCCGAGATACGCGATCCCGAAGCTGATCAGCACGAGCTTGATCCGCGTTCGCTCGATGCCGCGCGACTGCGGGTATTGCCAGAGAAACTCGAGCACGGACGCGATCAGGTATCCGAAGAAGAACGCGAGATAGGGAATGCTGACCGCCACGTTGTAGCGCGGATAAAAACCCCACGAGTAGTGCGTCACCGTCCGCACCAGCTCGTGCGCGATCACGACGATGCCGGAGAAGATCGCACCGAGAATCCAGGCGATGGAAATCTGGAATCGGCGATAGCGCGCGATGTGCAGCATCTCCACCGTGAACTGATAGATCGCTGGCGCCAGGAACGGTACGCCGAAATAGGCGAGGCGCGCCCAGTAGAGCGCATGCGCCGCATCGTTCGATGCGTGCATCAACGTGAAGGCCGCCAGCCAGATCGACGCGAAGATCGTCATCGCGAAGAACGCGGCGCTCACTCGCGATTTTCGGCGCACGAAGACCGCAGCTCCGAAAAAGAGCATCAAAGCCGTCGTGACAGCAGTCGGAATTGCGGACGCATTGAACGCGTACGCACCATCTTGGAGCACCATTTGGATCAGACCCGGAATGATTATTGTGATCTTTCGAGACAGAAATGTCGAATCGCACGCGCGATCAAGTCCGCGTGCGCCGTCAATCCATGATCGCCTTCCGGAATCTCGATGAACGTCGATCCGGCGGCGAGTCCCCGCGTTTCCCATCGCGCCCACGTCTTTTCCACGAGCTCGAACGGCACGCTCTCGTCGTTGCGCCCCATCACGACGGTCACAGGCGCAGAGGGCGGATTCTCATCGATGCGCACCTCGAACATCTGCTCGAAAAACGCGCGATGAATCGGCACCTCCGTACCGCGCGCATGATTGAAGACAAGAATCGGATCGCCGGCGGGCAGCTTCGA
>CAZKID010000004.1:19432-25724 GCA_964552405.1 uncultured Thermoanaerobaculia bacterium | reverse complement strand
TACATCGCTCCTAAACCGAGACAACTGCAACTCGCCGACGAGGCCGGCAACATCGTCCAGTTTGTGCTAATGCCTTATCCGACTCCACGCTGTTACCTACAGCGTCCGGACTATCACACGATTGAAGAAAAGAATCGGATCGCCGGCGGGCAGCTTCGAGAGCCAGCGAGCAGCGATCCCAAGCGCAGGCGCGATGAGCACGAGCGGCGTCGACGGCGTCGCGATCGACAACGCGACGAGCGCGCCCATCGAACTACCCGCGATCGCGTCCGGCTTCGCCGCCAGCTGCTGTTGCGCAACGTCGAGGATGCCGTTCCAATCGAGCCGCTCGAAGGAAGGAATGTTGAGATCGGGCGTGATCAGCTCGACATCCGGCGCGAGCAGCGGCCGCAGCGATGTGATCTTCGAGCTTCCGGGCGAGGATGCGAAGCCGTGAAAGTAAAGAACGCGCTTCATCGCGTCGCTGTGTATTCGGAGAACACACCGAGCTCGATATGGCGCTTCGCTCCTTCGAATCCGGCATCGCGCAATGCGGCGAGAATCGACTCGGGCGGCACGCATGCATCGATCGTGTCCCAGAAGTAGTGCATCAGCTTCGCCGCATCCGCGTTGCCCGTACGAAGACGCGTGAGGAACGGAACGACGCGGCCGAGATAGAAGCGGAGCATCGCGCGGCCGAAGGCGGTGCGCGGCGGCGTGATCTCGAGAATGAGCACCTTGCCGCCGGGCCGAAGCACGCGGCGATACTCCGCGAACGTCGCGCGCAGATCGGCAAAGTGCCGGAGCGCATAGCCGACCGTCAGCAGATCGAACGATGCGTCATCGAACGGCAGCCGCTCCGCCTTCGCCTGCACACGCGTGAAGCTCGCGGCGCGGCGGCCCGCCATCAGCATGCCGATGCTGGGATCGAGCCCGATCACGTTCTTCGTGACGCGCAACGCGGCGCGCGCGACGACGCCGGTGCCGGTCGCGCAATCGAGGAGCTGCGTCTTCGCATGCAGCCCCGCGCGCTCGAGCGCCTGAAACCGATAGCGATTCCCCGAACCGAACGAGAGCATCGAGATGATCGCGTCGTACCACTCCGCGGTCTCATCGAAGATCTGCCGGACGAACTGCTCGCGGCTTTCGGCGTGCGGGTAGTAGTCGGGCAAGGGTGGGTGGGGCGGGAGGATTTCGGTCATCGCGGCGTGGATTGTAACCAGACAGCGGGCAGCAGACAGCCGATATCATCCCCCCATGACACCGGAGGATTGCGTCTCCCTCATCAAGAGCGGCATGAATGTCTTCATCCACGGCGCCGCCGCAACTCCCACCACCCTGCTGGACGCCCTCGTGGCGCGCAAGGATCTCGAGAACGTTCGTCTCTTTCACATGCACCTCGAGGGACGCTGCGCCTTCGCGGAGCCGGAGTGCGCTCCGCAGTTTCGATCGAACTCGCTGTTCACCGGACCCGCGCTGCGCAAGCCCGTCGAGGAAGGGCGCGCGGATTTCACTCCGATCTTTCTTTCCGACATCCCGGCCCTGTTCCAATCGGGCCGCATTCAACTCGATGCGGCGATCCTGCAGCTCTCGCCTCCCGACAAGCATGACTACTGCACGGTCGGCACGTCGGCCGACGCCGCGGTCGCTGCCGCACGATCCGCGAAGATCGTCATCGCGGAGATCAACGAGCAGATGCCGCGCACACACGGAAACACGCTCGTTCGCAAATCGCGTCTCGATGCCTGCACGCAAACGGATCGCCCCTTGCCCTCGCATCCTGCGCGCGAGTCGTCGGACGCCGAAGCGCAGATCGCGGAACACATCGCGCCGCTGGTTCCCGATGGCGCGACGCTGCAGATGGGCATCGGAGCGATCCCCGACGCCGTCCTCGCCCGCCTCTTCGACAAGCACGACCTCGGCGTGCACACGGAGATGTTCTCGGATCGCGTCGTCGATCTCGTGGAGGCCGGGGTCATCACGAATCTGCGCAAGCACGTACACCGCGGCCGCATCACGACCAGCTTCGTTGCCGGATCGCGCAGGCTCTATGACTTCGTCGATGACAATCCGTTCGTCGAGTTCTATCCGGCCGATCACACGAATGACACCGCCGTCATTCGACGCAATGACAACGTCGTCGCAGTGAACTCCGCAATCGAAGTAGATCTGACGGGCCAGGTCGTCGCCGACTCGATCGGGCATCGCATCTACAGCGGCATCGGCGGTCAGATGGATTTCATGCGCGGCGCGGCGCTGTCGAAGGGCGGCGTGCCGGTCATCGCGCTGCCGTCGACGGCAAGCGGCGGAAAGTTCTCGCGCATCGTCAACACGCTCAAGCCGGGATCAGGCGTCGTGACCACACGCGGTCACGTGCATTGGATCGTCACCGAGTATGGTGCGGTAAATCTCTGGGGACGCAGCCTCCGCGAGCGCGCGGAGCTGCTCGTGTCGATCGCGCATCCCGACTTCCGCGGCGAGCTGTTACGAGAAGTGCGTGCGATTCGCCACTTCGATGTTGGCGATCGTTAACCAACTCGCGCACGCGCTCCACGTACTATCCGCGCATGCGGAAACAGCTCTCGCTCCTCGCGATTCTCCTTCTCACCGCCGCCGGCGCCACGGCGCAGTTGACGATGCCACCCGATGGCGACAACGAACGCGCGTCGGTGAGCCAGTCGATCGGGCTCGTCAAGATCACCATTGATTACAACAGTCCGAAGGTCCACAACCCGCACACCGGTGAAGACCGCCGCGGCAAGATCTGGGGCAAGCTCGTCCCCTACGGTCTCGTCGACCTCGGCTTCGGCACGTGCAAAGAGTGTCCTTGGCGCGCCGGTGCGAACGAGAACACGGTCTTCACCGTCTCGCACGATGTGAAGATCGAGGGCAAGACGCTCCCCGCGGGCTCGTACGGACTCCACATGATTCCCGGCGAGAGCGAGTGGACGATCATCTTCTCGAAGAACAATCAATCGTGGGGCAGCTTCTACTACAACCCCGCGGAAGACGCGCTGCGCATCACGGCGAAGCCGGCGAAGAGCGAGTATCACGAGTGGCTCACGTACGAATTTCCGGAGCGCCAGGTCGATCACGCCGTCGTCGCCCTGAAGTGGGAAGAGCTGCAGCTCCCACTGACGATCAGCGTCGACAACATCAATGGTCTCTATCTCGCGCAGATGCGCAGCGAGCTCCGCGGCGCGTCAGGCTTCGACTGGAAGAACTGGCTCGCGGCCGCGCGCTTCGCGCTGAAGAACAAGGATCTGAAGGAAGGACTCGAGTGGGCGAAGGTCGCCGCGAATCCGCGCTTCCCCGGTGAGACGAACTACGACACGCTGACGGTGCTCGCCGATCTGCAGCAGGCGAACGGCCTGGAGGCGGATGCGAAGAAGACGCGCGATGCCGCACTCAATCACCCGACCGCATCAGCAGTCGCGATCCACATGTACGCCCGTCAGCTCCTGAGCGATGGGAAGAAAGAGGAAGCGATGGCGGCCTGGACGCTCAACGCCAGGCGTCACCCGAACGAATGGCCCGTCAACGTCGGCCTCGCCCGCGGCAACTCCGCCCTCGGTCACTACAAGGATGCGCTGAAGTACGCCAGGCTCGCGCTGGCCCAGGCTCCCGACGACGCGAACAAGAACGCGCTGAGCGAGGGGATCAGGAAGCTGGAGGCGGGGAAGGACATGAACCAGTAGGCGCCCCTGTTCGCTCAGAATGAGCTCCGCGCAACTTCTCATTTGAAATTTGAAATTCGAAATTTGAAATTTGAAATTCTCTTCTCGGCGGCTGCTCGGAAATCGAAATTCAAAAGTTCAAATTTCAAATTGCGAATTGTAAATACCTCGGACCACTCGTGGGTCTCCCAGCGCCCCATCGCCCACCTCCGGAATAAACCCGCTCCTCCGCGTGTCGAATATTTCGCATGTCGAAATATTCGACCAAAGAAGAACTAACCCCACAGGCCCAGGAGCTCATGGGCCACCTCGAAAAGCTCGTGCAGCGCTTCCTCCTCACGCAGGATTCGGCCGAGCTGAGCAAGAGTGAGATGGCCATCATGCGTGTCCTCGCCGGACGCGGGCCGTCGACGATGTCCGAGGTGACGTCGGAGCTCGGGATTGCGTGCAGCAGCGCGACCGGCATCGTCGATCGTCTCGTCGATCGCGGTTACGCGGAGCGCGCGCGTCCGGACGACGACCGCCGCACGGTGAAAGTCGCTCTCACGCGGCGCGGGCGCAATGCTCATCAGTCGTGTCAGGACGACCGCCTCAACCTCGGCCGCGGAATGCTCGAGCCGCTCGATGCAAAGGAGCGTGCGCACCTGCTGGCACTGTTCCGGAAGATCACTCAGGACTGATATGCGGGCACCCATCAAACTCTTCGTCTGCAGCATTGCTCTGATCGCCACGACCGCGCGCGCAGAGACCGTTCGCCTCGATATGAAGCAGGCGATGTCGATGGCGATTCAACACTCCGCCAACGCGGAAATCGCACGCAGCGCGGAAGAGCGTGCGAACGTCGCCGCGAGCGAGGCGTTCGCGAACATGCTGCCGCAGGCGGATGCGAAAGCGATCCGTTCGTCGCAGTCGATCAACCTCGCCACGTTCGGCTTCTCACTTCCGGGCCAGCCTCCTGTCCTCGGGCCCTTCAACGTGATCGACGGACAGATCACCGCAGCGACGCAGATCTTCAACCTAGCCGCACTGCGCCACTATCAGGCGTTGCGCGCAGGCTCGAGCGCGACGCACTACGCGGTGCAGCAGACCGAGAACGAGCTCGCCGCGGCCACGGCACGGCTCTATGTACTCGTGCAGCGGGCGAGTGCGCAGGCTTCGTCGCGCGAGGCGGATGTGAAGCTCTTCCAGGAGCTGGCGAAAGTCGCGCAGGATGAATTCAGCGCGGGCACCGGCACGCGGCTCGATGTCGCGCAGGCGAACGTCCAGCTCTCGCGCGCCCGCTCGGCGCTGCTCTCGGCGCAGAACGACCGCCAGTCGGCACAGATCGCGTTGCTGCGTGCGATCGGCGCGAAGCAGTCGGACGGGCTCGTGCTCACCGACGACTTCCTGTCACCGGCACCTCCGGCGACCGAGGCCGCGATCACGACTGCGCGCGAACATCGCCCGGAGCTTCACCAGTTCGAGGAGCAGGAGAAAGCCGCGCAGCTCACGCTGGAAGCTGCACGCGCACGCTTCCTACCGTCGCTCTCGCTCGACTTCCAGGGCGACTACGCCGGCAACAAGACGAACGATCTCCACACGTCGCGGACAATTGCCGCGGTGGCGAGTGTTCCGCTGTATCGCGCCGACATCCGCCCCAACGTCGCCCGTTCGAACCCCGAACTGCGCGATGCACGCGCACGCCGCGAGAACGCGGAAGAAGAAGTCGAGCAGCAGGTGCGCACCGCGATCCTCTCGCTCGAAAACGCGCAGGCACGCGTCGAAGTCGCATCCGAAAGCGTGAAGGTCGCGGAAGAAGCGCTGCAGATCGCGCGCGATCGCCGCACCGCGGGCTACGGCTCGCCGGTCGAAGTCGATCGCGCCGAGGACACGTACCGTCAGGCTCACGAAGACCAGATCGCGGCACGCGCCGATGCGAGCGCCGCATGGATCGAAGTGCAGCGCGCGACCGGCGCGCTGGCAGGAGCGCAATGACCGCCGCACAACCGAAGCCGGTCAACAAGTGGCTGGTCACGATCTCCGTGACCTTCGGCACGCTGATGGGGGCGATCGACGCATCGATCGTCAACGTCGCAGTGCCGCATCTCTCCGGTGCGCTCGGCGCGACGATCGAGCAGATCACGTGGGTCACCACCGGCTTCGTCATGGCGACCGTGATGGTCATGCCGCTGACGGGATTTCTCGCGCGCATGTTCGGACAGAAGCGCGTCTACCTCGCGTCGCTGCTGCTCTTCGGCGTCGGGTCCGCGCTGTGTGGGATGGCGCACTCGCTGGCAACGCTCGTGATCTTTCGCGTCCTGCAGGGTTTCGGTGCGGGCGCGCTGCAGCCGACCGAGCAGGCGATTCCCCGCCAGAAGTTCCCGCCGAAAGAACAAGGCCTTGGCAAGGCCGTTCTGCGCCTCGGCGTAGCCGGAGTTGATCGCCAGCGCCTGCCGAAACTCGGCGATCGCCTCCTCCGTGCGCGCGAGCGCGGCCAGCGCGTTGCCGAGGTTGTTATGCGCCTCGGCGTAATCGGGCTTGAGCGCGAACCCCTTCCGGTAATTCCCGGCTGCCTCCCCATGGCCCTTCCGCCCTTGCCGGGGCAGGGCCGGATTTTTTTTCGCCCCCGCGTGAACCGGCGCCCCGTGCCGCCCCCC
>CAZKID010000004.1:12696-19422 GCA_964552405.1 uncultured Thermoanaerobaculia bacterium | reverse complement strand
TGGCGATGGTCGTCTTCGGCATGGCCGTCGTCCTCGGTCCCGCCTTCGGTCCGTCGCTCGGCGGCTACATCGTCGACAACTATTCGTGGGAGTGGATCTTCTATATCAACATTCCGGTATGCCTCATCTCGCTGCTCATGGTCACAAAATTCGTGCACGAGCCGGAGGACATCAAGGCGGCAAATCACGCGCTCGCGGAACGGCAGAAGAAGAACATGGACTGGGCCGGCATCGCGCTGCTTTTCTGCGGACTCGGCACGATGCAGTACGTGCTCGAAGAGGGCAATCGCAACGACTGGTTCAACTCGAATCTGATCTCGTCGCTGACGCTGATCTCCGCGGTCGCGATCGCTTCACTCCTGATCCCCGAGCTGTCGGCGCCGATGCCAGCCGCCGATTTCTCGCTTTTCCGCGACGTCATCTTCCTCTCCCGCAACCTCCTCCGCGCGGTGGATTTTGCGATTCTTGTGGCGGGTAAGTTACTCCCTGCGCTCTTCATTCCGACCGTTCCTCGCTTTTCGGTCACCCGAGGTTGCTGTCGGATTATGCCGCGCTCGCTCGTGATGATCGTCGCGATGCCGATCGTCGGGCGGCTGTACAACGTCGTCTCGCCGCGGGTCATCATCGCGTTCGGCATCCTGCTCTTCGGCTGGTCGGCGTGGCTCATGGGCCACTACACGCTGAACACGACCGCGCAGGGAGTGGTCAATGTGTTGATCATCCAGGGCGTCGCGTTCAGCTGCCTCTTCATCCCGCTGACGACGCTCGCGCTCAGCTCGATCCCGCGCTATCGCCTCGCCGACGCCACAGGCCTCAACTCGCTGCTGCGTCAGGTCGGAGGCTCGATCGGGCTCGCGGTCTTCGCGACGCAGCTCACGCGTTCAGCCTCGATTGCACGCGCGGATCTCACGCATCACGTCGCGCCGGGGAATCCGGCGCTGCCGTACATGAAGATGCCACTGCACATCATCGACCTCATCGTCCGCCGCCAGGCGATGGTGCTGTCATTCGAAAAACTCTTCTACCTCTCGGGAATCTCGTTCCTCTGCGTGCTGCCGCTGGTCTTCCTGCTGCGCGCGCCGAAGACGCACGAGAAAATCGAAGTCCACGTGGAGATGTAATGGCTGACTACGACAAGACACACGCCGCGGCTGCTGAAGCCGAAAACCGCAAACCGGTGCTGAGCACCGATCGCGCCCGCCGCCTCTATCTCATCCTCGGCGGCTCCGTGCTGGCGCTGCTGCTGATCTATGGTCTCTTCGCGCTCATCACGCGCGGACGCCAGTCGACGGACGACGCGCAGGTCGCGGCGGACATCGTTCCGGTCGCACCGCGCATCGCGGGGCAGGTGATCGCGCTGCATGTCGCCGAGAACCAGAGCGTGCATCGCGGCGATCTGATCGCGGAGCTCGATCCGACGGACGCGCAGGTCAGGCTCGTGCAGGCGCAGAGCGATCTCGATACGGCCAACGCGCAGGCAGTTCAGGCTGATGCGCAGGCGCAGGTCGCCGAGGCCAGTGCGACAGGCGGACTGACCGCGGCGCGCGGCGCGGTGCAGAGCATGCAGCAGAGCGTCGAGACTTCTGCGGCCAACATCAACGAAGCGCGCGCCGGCGTCGCGCGCGCCGAGGCGAATGCGGCGAAGGCGGCGGCGGATTGGAAACGGGCCGAGGAGCTTGGGGCGAAGGGCGATATCTCGCGGGCGCAAGTCGACGCGGCACGCGCCGCGAACGAAGCGGCGCAGGCGGATGTCGCCTCGAATCGTGCGAAGGTGAGCTCCGCGACGAATGCGCATGAAGCAGCGCAGGCGAATGTCGTGCAGGCGCAAGGCAAGCTGCAGCAGAGCGCACCGGTATCGGCGCAAGTCGCGGCCGCCCGCGCCACGGCGACGCTCGCACATGCGAAAGTGAAGACCGCGGAAGCCGCGGTGCAGGCAGCGCAGCTCGCGCTGTCGTACACGAAGATCACGGCGCCGGCAGACGGCATCGCCTCGAGGATCTCCGTTCACGCCGGAGGCCTCGTAGCACCCGGAACGCCGATCGTCCAGCTCGTGCCGCTGCGCACGTACGTCGTCGCGAACTTCAAGGAGACGCAGGTGAAGGCAATGCGCGCAGGAGAGCGGGCGAAGATCAAGATCGACGCGCTCGGCGGCGAAGAATTCGAAGGAAAAGTCGAGAGCATCTCCGGGGGAACCGGCGCGAGCTTCTCGCTGCTGCCTCCCGACAACGCATCGGGCAACTATGTGAAGGTCGTGCAGCGCGTGCCGGTACGGATTTCGTGGAACGGCCCGACCGCCGATCGCATCGCGGCAGGAGCGAGCGCGGAAGTTACGGTGTACACAAAATGAGGGATGAGGGATGAGGGCTGAGGGATGATCGTTCCGTGCTCATCCCTCTAAAAGACGCTCGCAGGAAACTCGTCGGCCACCTCGCCCTCAACCGGCCGTTGCACTCGGTGCGCGAGGTGCTCACGCGCCTTCGCTGCATTCAACTCGATCCGCTCGACATGATCGGCACCAACGCCGATCTCGTCGTCATGGCGCGCGTCGACGGCGTAAAGCGCGGCGACGTCTGGAAGAAGCTCTTTCCGCGGCATGCGTTCGAGCACTTCTTCAAAGAGCGGTGCATCCTTCCCGCATCCTCCTTCGCGCAGTACCGCGCGCAAGGGCATCGCGCGCAGACGCCGTGGTGGCGCCACACCGAGCGCGAAGAGAAAGTGCCAGCGCGCATCGTCGGCGCGGTCTACGACGAGATCAAACAACATGGTCCGGTCACCGCGCGCGAGCTCACCGACCATGGCTCCGTCGTTCCCATCGACTGGGCCGGCTGGAAAGGCACTGCGAAGACGACGACCATGGCGCTGGAGATTCTCTGGACACGATGCGACATCGTCGTCGCCGGCCGCACCGCGAATGGCTCGAAGCTGTACGACATCCCCGAACGAACATTCGCGAAGCTCGGCGATGCGAAGGAGCCATTCGACATCTGGTCGCTGCGCGAGCGTGTGCTCGCCTCGGGACTCTACGCTCCGGGCAAGAAACCGGCGAGACACGCCGATCTCGTCGACGTACAGATCGAAGGCTCTTCGCGGCGCTATCTCGCATCGCGCGAGTTTCTCGAACGCAGGAACATCCGCTTCGATGATCGCGTCCGCATCCTCGGGCCTCTCGATCCTTTGCTCTGGGATCGCAAGCTCGTCTCCCATGTCTTCGCCTTCGACTATGTCTGGGAGGTTTACAAGCCGGAGCACGAGCGGAAGTGGGGCTGGTATGTCTGTCCTCTGCTGCAGCGCGATCGTTTCATCGGCCGCATCGACGCCCGCGTCGAAGACTCGCGTCTCGTCGTCCGCAAATTGTGGCTCGAATCGAAGGATGCCGATCGAACGGCGATCGTCGCGGCGCTCGAGCGTCACGCGGAACTGTGTCACTGCACCGATGTGAAGCTGCCGCGCATGTAGGACAGGCGCCCTCGCCTGTCCAGCGTGCCTGTCCAGCGTGCCTGCCCAACGCGATGGACAGGCGGGGGCGCCTGTCCTACACCATGTGGCGTTAGAATCTTCTGCACACCCATGTCTCCTGAGTCGACTCGCGTGCTGGTTGTCGAAGACAACGTCTTCGATCAGCAGCTCTTGAAGGAGCTGCTCTCTCCCGTGGGCTATCAGATCGAGTTCGCGTACGACGGGGTCGAGGGTCTCGAAAAGCTCGAAGCCGATCCGTTGCGCTACGACATGGTCCTGCTCGACCGCACGATGCCGCGCATGACCGGCCTGCAACTCCTCAGCCGCATGAAGGAGAATCCGCGGCTCCGTACGATTCCGGTGATCCTGCAAACCGCAGCAGCGCAACGCGAAGAGATCATGGAAGGCGTTCGCGCCGGCGCGTACTACTACCTCACGAAGCCGTACGACGTGGAGATGCTGTTGACGATCGTCGACACCGCGGCGCGCGACTTCACCGACTACCGCCATCTGAAGGAACGCCTCGAGCGCGGGATCCGCTGCCTCTCACTGATCCGGGAGGCATCGTTCTCCATCCAGACCGTCGAAGAAGCGCGCGACCTCGGCATGGTGCTCGCGAATGCCTGCCCCGATCCGATGGCGACGGTCATCGGCCTCACCGAAATCCTCGTCAACGCCGTGGAGCATGGAAACCTCGGCATCACGTACGAAGAGAAATCGAAGCTGAATGCCGAGGGGCAGTGGGAGCTCGAGGTGGCGAGAAGGTTGTCGCTGCCGGAAAACGCCGGCAAGTTCGTCGACGTCTCGATGGTGCGCGAGAACGGAACCGTGCAGTTCACCATCCGCGATCAAGGCTGCGGCTTCGACTGGCAGCGCTTCGTCGAGATCGATCCGCAACGCGCCTTCGATAATCACGGCCGCGGCATCGTCATCGCGCGCACACTCTCGTTCGACATGCTCGAGTATCGAGGGTGTGGGAACGAAGTGGTCGCGCAGGTGGCGACGATGCGGTGATAACGATGCACAGGCGAGGGCGCCTGTGCCCCACTGAGTCCGGTGGGGGACAGGCGCCCTCGCCTGTCCTCTTTACGTTTCACGCACTTCTAACGCGCCCATTGACGGCCTCTTGTGGGGCGGTCGCGATAATCAGCATCCGAAATGAGTGTTGCTGAATTTCTGCCGGCCGCCACGACTGGACACGTCACCGTTGGACGCACTTGCGCGGGCCCTCTCGAGTTTCTCCGCGCGATCGTTCACCGCACGAACATGAATGCGAGCATCAAGTTCGAGGTCATGCAGACGATCGAGACTCTGCGCGACTACCTCGATGTGCGCGAACAGCCGGGCCTCGAGTACCTCTTCGCGGCCGCGCTGATGGAAGGATGTTTTGCACCGATGACAAACGCAGAAGGTGTCTACTCCGTCCTCCTCTCGAAGTTCCACGGATTCGACCGGCGCCGGCAGGACATGTCGATCACCGCGACGACTTTCCCGATCGAAGGGCGCGCGGCGCAACTACAGAAGTTCATCCTCCTGCGTCATCAGCGCGTCAATCTCATCCGCGCGTTCCACATCGCGCAGGCTATCGATTGCGACGGCCCCTGGACGAAGAGCGGCGAGAAGGACGATCTCTTCACGATGTTGATGAAGGTGCTGACGGGGTATTCGAAGTAGTCCCCCTCATCCGCCTGCGGCACCTTCTCCCCCGTGGCGAGTGAGAAGGAACTGCTTGAGCAACCGGTACTCCTCTTCGTGCGGTACGAGCGGCGCGACTCCATCGAGCTCCGCAAGAGACACGAGCATCACGTCATCCACTTCCTCGCGCTGAAGCGTAAGGTCGACGAGACTCACCTCCCGCCGCACGACGAAAACCTCGTGCACCTCGTTGTCGAGATACGTCCCCTCGCGTAGAACTCGCTGCTCGCGCGTCGTACCGATGTGAGTCAGCTCCGCGGCAGCAAGGCGCAGTCCGATCTCTTCGAACGTCTCGCGCACGGCCGCTTCGATCGCGCGCTCGCCTGACGAAACATGTCCCGCCGCGGACACATCCCAATAGCCTGGCCAGTTCTCCTTCACGGCAGCACGGTGTTGCAACAGCACGTACAGATCGGGAGTCACGACCCATACGTGCGCCGCAACATGCCAGTCGCCGCGGCGGTGAACCTCCTGCTTGGTTCGACGGCCGCCGCCGATGACATCGATCCACTCCTCCTCGTGCATGCGATAATTCTGACTCTCTTGAGCTTTTCAAACCATTACCTTCGTTGGCTGCTGCTGCCACCGGTCGCCGCTGTTCTGCTGGCATTGCTGTTTCTCGCGCAGGTCGTGCAGTTCACCGGAACGACTGCCGCGATCGTCATCACGTTACTGGCGATCCTCTATGCGGGCGGCTGCGCGTTGATCGTGCTCTTCACCGGCGCGCAGCGAGAATCGGTCGAGAATGCATTGGCGGAGGGGACGGATCTTTCTCAGCCGCTTTCCGATCTGCAGGTTCGAACGACGCGGATCTCGATCGCGCTCTGGACTGCCGGCACACTGATCTTCGCGATCCTCGGAACGATGTTCGTGCTCAAGAGCGCGCTCGGCTTCAGCTACTTTCTCGTCGGCGGACTGATCGCATCGTTCCCAGCGATCGCCTGGGGTTACGCGGCATCGAAGCGAATGTTGATCAGTGCGATCCCGGCTGGTCATGGTGTGCGCTACGACGGACCGCAGCTCTCCGTCGGCACGAAGATCGCGATCGTCTTCGTTGGAACGCTCCTCGTGGCCGCGGCCGCGCTCATCGAGCTGATCTCCTCAAGAGTCTCCGCGACGCTGGAAGAGCTCGCGGTGTCGTCCGCTGCTGAACCCTTCCAGCGATTGAGCGACGCGGCAGAGGCAGCGCCGACGCTCGAAAAAGCGAACGACCTCGCGGCGGTCGCGCTGCCAGAGGGATACGGACTCCATGTGATCAATCATGCGGGAGTGCTGACCAGCCGCGGCGAACCCTTACTGCCCTCCGAGGTTGACGCAGTGCGGCGCATTCGCACGGGAGACAGCACGTCGTTCATCTCTCCGCACGTCTGCCGTTTCGTCGAGCTCAAGAACGGCTCGATCATCGCGCTCTCGATTCCGTGGACTCCCTACAGCCGCATTCCGCAGCAGATCGCGATCTATACGGCGATGATCATCGGGCTCACGCTGCTGATCTTCATGCTCGCGGCGTGGACGCTGGCACGCGACATCGGCGATCCGATCCGCGATCTGCGCGAGCTCACCGAGTACGTGCTG
>CAZKID010000004.1:0-12686 GCA_964552405.1 uncultured Thermoanaerobaculia bacterium | reverse complement strand
GGCCGTTTGACAACACGCGCCTCGGACTCTTAATCGGCAGCCTCGCCGCTTCGCTCAGCGAAACCGGCACGACGCTTCGGCGCGTCATCAGCCGTCTCGGCGGCAGCGGATCGACGATCACCGACGGCGTGCGCGTCATCACCGGCGGCACCGACTCGCTCCTCCAGCGCTCGCGCGAACAGTCCGATGTCATCGAGAACGCCTCGCTCGCCGTGGAGAACGTGCGCGGCGGAATCAGCAGCGTGCTCATGGCCGCCGATGGCGTCACCGATCTCACGCAGGACGCCTCGAGCCGCGCGCTCGAGATGCAGGCATCATCGGAAGAGGTCGCGCGCTCGATGGACTATCTGTTCCAGTCGGTGGAGAAGACTTCGTCATCGACGACGCAGATGAATGCGTCGATGAACGAGATGTCGTCGCGCACCGACGTTCTCGCCGGCGCTGGCGATGAAGTGCTCTCGTTCGTCACGCAGATGGATTCGACGATCGCCGAGCTGCGCTCCAGCGCGATGTCGACGGCAGAGATCTCGCGGCAGGTGCGCGAAGATGCGGAGGCGGGCGGCTCCGCCGTCGGCGCCACGGTCAAAGGCATCACGCAGACCTGGGATCTCACGACGACTACCGCTCGTGTGCTCGACGAACTGCAGGCAAGCGTCGGCTCGATCACGCAGATCCTCAGCGTCATCGAGGAGATCACGAACCGCACGAACCTGCTCGCGCTCAACGCGGCGATCATCGCAGCACAAGCGGGCGAGCACGGTGCCGGATTCACCGTCGTGGCCAATGAGATTCGCGAGCTCGCCGAGCGGACGCGCGGATCGACGAAGGAAATCAGCGAGATCATCAAAGCCGTGCAGAGCGGCTCGCGCCAGGCCGTGACGAAGATGCGCGAAGGTGTGCGCGGCGTCGAAGAGAACATGGAGCTGGCCGACAACGCATCGACGTCGCTGCAGAAGATCGTCGGCAGCGCGTCGCAGTCCTACGAGATGGCAACCAAGATCGCCACGGCACTCGACGAGCAGGCCAGGGCATCGAGGCACCTGCATCAGGTGACCTCGCGCATGTCGGATCACATCGCGGAGATCAACAGAGCCACGCGCGAACAAGCGCGCGGTACGCAGTTGATGGCGCAGGAATCAGAGCGCGTCCGCGAGATCGCTGCGCAGGTACGTAAGGCTACCGACGAACAGTCGCAGGCCGGCCGCGGCATCACGACGGCCATGGAGAAGATCTCCGAGGACTCGCGCACGATGCGTGACATGCTGGAGAAGCAACTGAACGAAACCGATCGGATTGCCGACGCCTCGCGCCAGATGCTCGACATCGCGCAGGAAAACGACGCGATCGCCCGCGAGTTCAACAAGACCGTGCAGAACCTCGTGCAGAGCGGGAAAGACTTCGAGAGCGAGGTCGGGAAGTTCAAGCTGTGATGATGGGACCTCGCACAGGCGAGGGCGCCTGTGCCCCACTCCTGTGTCCCACTGGACGGTCCGACGGGGGACAGGCGCTCTCGCCTGTCCGTTCCAACCTACGCGTTGACCGCCTTCTTCACATGCTTAACGAAGTTCTGGATATTCTCCCTGGAATCCTCGGCGAATTCCTTCACATCTTTCTGCAGCTTCTTTCCGGGCTTCGGAGCATAGAGCAGCGCCACCGCGGCGCCGACGAGTGCGCCTGCAACGAAAAATGAGCTGAAGATCGGCAAGTAGTTTTTCTTTTTCTGGAAGAGCATGGACATACCTCCTTCGTGAGATTAGAGGCGCTGTTGCAACGGCGAGGCCATGACGGCGGTCACATGCGCTACGTGCGCGATGACGATGCGCAGACCCACAGCGAGTCGCCCTGTTCGATCCGAAACTCAGCCGGCAAGCGATGAATGGTCTCGCTGTCGCGCTCGATCGCCAGCACCGATCCGTCGCGTGAACGAAGGTCGAGCTCGCCGATCGTCTGTCCCACATACGCATCGCCCGCCAGCCGGACCGCACGCCGGTGCTCATCGCGCGGCCTCTTGGCCTGGCCGAGGAGACGGGCGGAGAGCATCTCGCCGCTGATGTCGGAGATGGAGAGCGCGTAGTCGGCACCGGCGCGGTGAATGTTCTCCACGTTGCGCGCATGGTTCACCCGCGCGATGACCGCCACATCGGGAACGGCATCGCGTGCAATCACGGTGGCGAAGAGCGTCGCGTCATCGCTGTTGAGCGCGAGAATCACCGCGCGCGAATCGGAGAGTCCCGCGCGCTCGAGCACCCACGGGTCGAGCACGTCGCCGACGAAGACGTCCGGACCCTCGACGCGGTCGATCACACGCACTTCCTCCCCCGCGTCAGTCAGCAGCTGATGCACCTTGCGCCCGACTTCGCCGAAGCCGGCCATCAGGAACGGACCCGTATTTCTCAGATACGCGCCGCCGATCAGTTTCGCCGCACGCTCCAACGCATCCGCATCGCCCGCGATCTCGAGCACTGATCCCGGCTCGATTCGCGTGCTTGCGAGACAGTTCGACTGGAGATGACTCCGGCTCCAGACGCCGACGACGACCGCGCCGCTTTCCGCACCGATGCGCGACTCGCCGAGTGTCTTCCCTGCGATCGGACTGGATCCCAGAACGCGAATTTCGCGGCGCAGGATGCCGCTGATCGCGTCGATGCCGGGAACGCGCGGGCTGATGAGATCACTGGCATGCGCTGCGAGCGCGGCAGCGACGATGTGCCGCGGCGTGTAGGCCGCGGTCGCACCGGCAAGCTCCATCGCGCGGCGATGATTCGGATCTTCGACGAACGAGTAGACCTCTTTCGTGAATCCGCTCTGTCGCGCGCGAAGCACGAGCGCGGCATTCTCTTCGTCGCGGCCGTTCGCCACGATCGCCCGCGCCGCATGCGCGCGACACGCCTCGAGCACGTCCTCGTCCATGCGCGTGAAGACCGCGCGCATGCCGCGCTCCATGACGGTGCGCGCTGACGTCTCGTCCGTATCGAACGCAACGGTCGGAATGGTTGCCGTGGCCAGCCGCTGCAGCAGCGTCTCGACGGCCGGCCCGAAGCGATAGACGATCACGTGATCGGTGAGCTTCCGATCGGCTTCGCGCGGTACGCGCTGCTCGAAGCGCTCGGCGAGATACGGAAGGATGAAGCCGGCGAGGATCAGCGGAATGAGGATCATGCCGACGATCTGCACGCCGATCACGAGGATCACCATCGCGGGATGCGACCAGCGATTGTCGGCGCCATAACCCGTCGTGCTCAGCGTTTCCGTCGCCCACTCGAAGCTCTGCAGAAAGGTGCGCGGCTTGTGCTCGAGCGTCCCCATCCCGACGTCGTAAAGAAACGCAACGCCGAAGAGAAACGCGATCAACGCTGCAACGAGCAGTGCCAGACGGCGGCGGCGCATGATGCAGTTTCACCCCGAGCATAGCGAGGGGTCAACGACGGCGCCGGCAAAGTAGTGCCACGAGCACTCCCAGTTGCATTCGCCTCGCGGTGCCGTCGATGATGCCTCGACTTCGCTCGGCATGAAAGAAACCAAACTGATCTGCACCGTCCGCGATTGCCGCACACCGCTCGCTCTCGAATCGCGCCGCGCAGTGTGCGAGCGCGGTCACTCGTTCGACATCGCGCGCAGCGGGTACCTCAATCTGCTGCAGCCGCAGGACCGCCGCGCGAAGGTCCCGGGCGACTCACCGGAGGCTGTTGCCGCACGCCGCCGCTTTCTCGATCGAGGCTTCGCGAAGCCATTGCTCGATGCGATCCTCGCCTTCGCAGCGCCGATCGAAAGCCCCATCCTCGATGCCGGCTGCGGCGAGGGTTATCACCTCGGCGCCATCGCTGCTGACGAACGATACGGCCTCGACATCTCCACCGCTGCGATCGACGCCGCGGCGAAGCGATATCCCGGCTGCCAGTGGATCGTTGCCAATGCCGATCGGTTCCTTCCCTTCGCCGACGGCACGCTCCGCATGGTCCTGTCGATTACGGCGCGACTGAACCCGGAGGAGTTCCGGCGAGTGCTCGCCGATGACGGCCGGCTGCTCATCGCGATTCCCGGAGACGATGATCTCGTCGAGCTGCGCGGCATGACACGCGATCGGGTGCAGCGAACGGTTGAGATGTTCGCGCCGCATTTCACACTCATGAAGCACGAGCATGTGCGGCACGTCGTCGAGCTCGACGACGCGGCGGTGGCCGACCTGCTCAAGTCGACGTACCGGCGCGTGAAGCCACGCGCCGGCTCCGTGACGATGAGCAGAGATCTTCTGCTCTTTACTTCTTCTTCTCGAACAGGTGTTTGTACTGACCGTAGCCCTCAGCCTCCAGCTTGTCCGCCGGGATGAAGCGGAGTGACGCGGAGTTCATGCAATAGCGCTGGCCGGTCGGCAGCGGGCCGTCGTCGAAGACGTGGCCGAGGTGCGAGTCGGCGTGCTTGGAACGGACTTCGGTGCGGACCATGAAGAGACGCCGATCGCTCTTCGTCACGACGTTCGCCGCCTCGAGCGGCTTCGTGAAGCTGGGCCAGCCGGTGCCGCTGTCGTACTTGTCGAGCGAGCTGAAAAGCACTTCGCCGGAGACGACGTCGACGTAGATGCCCGGCGCGTGATTGTTCCAGTACTCATTGCGGAACGGCGGCTCGGTCGCCTCGTTCTGCGTGACCTCGTACTGAAGCGGCGTGAGGCGCTTCTTCAGCTCCTCCGCATTGGGACGGGATCCGTTGCTCATCGATCCTCCTTTGGGTGCCTGAGCAAAACAGCAAACCACGAACGCCAGGATGGCGAACGCGGCGGTGGCGGCGATCAGAAGCTTGTTCTTCATGGCCTATGAAACCTCCAGCGGGATTGCGAAATATCCGCAGAATGCGGGGCAAAGATCACGGGAAGATCACGAAAGAGTACTGAGTGCTGAGTTCTGAGTTCTGAGCTTGCATACAACATTTCTCCTGGCCATTCGTAATCATCAATGATGACCTCGGCCCGCGTTCTCGCGCTCCCCACCACCGCGCTCTGGTTCTCACTTTTCGTTTATGCCGGGCGACCGCTTCTCACGGCGGCGCATTTTGCGGGCATCACGCCTGCGGCTGCCTGGAGCGGGCTCGTATTTCTCTCATTGCTTCCCATGCTGCCGCTCGTGCGGCGTACACGGGCCAGCCATTGGATCGGCTATCTCACGCTCGGCGTCTTCTCCGCGTTGCTCGTCTCCGTTCTTTTCAGCGACGTCCTTCGGCTCGCGTGGTGGATTGCGCGCGCCTCGCTCGACCTGCGCACACTCACTTACGCGTCGCTCGGTGCCGCCGGATTCATGACGATCGCGGGACTGCTGCAGGCTCGCTGTCCCGCCGTAAAGCGCATGCGCGTTGCGATCGACGATCTGCCATCGCATCTCGAGGGTTACACGATCGCGCAGTGGAGCGACGTGCACATCGGCCCGACGATTCAGCGGCGTTTTCTCGACGACCTCGTGACGCGCACGAACGCGCTCGGGGCCGATGCCATCGCGATCACCGGCGATCTCGTCGACGGACCGCTCGCGGATCTCGAGCCACACATCGCACCGCTTCGCGATCTTCGCGCGCGCGATGGCGTCTGGTATGTCACCGGTAATCACGAGTACTACTGGCGCGCAAGCGAATGGATTCCGGCGCTCGAGCGGCATGGCCTCACGTTCCTCGAGAATCGCCACGAAGTCGTACGCCCGGGACTCGTGATCGCGGGGGTCACCGATCCTGCATCTCACAAGCAGGATCCGCAGGCAGCACTTGCCGGCGTGCCGCGCGATGCGGTTACGATCCTTCTCTCGCATCGTCCGCAGACCGCGGAGATAGCGAGCCAGCTCGGAGTCGCGCTCCAACTGTCGGGCCATACGCATGGCGGACAGTTCTTCCCGTTCAACCTGCTCATTCATGCTTTCCAGCCTGTGGTTGCAGGGCTGCACCGCGTCGGCCGCATGTGGCTCTACGTGAGCCGCGGAACGGGATACTGGGGACCACCATCGCGACTTGGAGTGCAGGGCGAGATCACACTGATCGAACTGACGCGAGCGCTCGCCTAGAATTGCGCGACATGCGCCGCCTGCTGCCGCTCCTCTTCCTGTTCGCCGCATTCGCTTCAGCCCAGACGGTGGAGTTGCCGATCCAGGCGGAGAGCGGAACGCTCATCAAGTCGCTGGTCGAAGAGTCGCGCATGGAGGAACTGCGCTGGCCCGACTTCAACGACTATCGCCGTCATCTGCGCAATCTCTACTCGCCCATCGGCTACGCACTGCTCTGGACGAAAGACGGGCAGCCGACGCCGCAGACGCTCGCGCTCATCGCACTCTTCGAAAAGGCGGACGACAAGGGCATCAACAGCGTCGACTACGACGGCACGCGCTGGCGTGGGCGGCTCACCGTGTTTCCGACGCATGATCAGACGACGCTGGGCCGCTTCGACCTGGCGGTCAGCATCACGCTGATGCGCTACATCTCCGATCTGCACATCGGCCGGATCAATCCGCGCAATGTGCGCTTCGCTCTCGATATTGAAACGAAGAAGTACTACCTGCCGAGACTACTGACGGACATCGCGGTGGCGCCAGATCCGAACGCCATCCTCGCAACCGTCGAGCCGCCGTACTCAGATTACAAGCGGCTGCTGGCCGCACTCGCGAACTATCGACGGATGGCGGCCGAGGCGAAGAACGAGCCGCGCCTGCCGGTCGCGAAGGTGAAGCCGGGCGACGCGTACGAAGCGATCGCGCGATTGGCGAAAGTGCTGCATCGCACGGGCGATCTCCCGCCGACGGTGCAACCGCGGAACCTCGCGACGTACGACGAGCCGCTCGTCACTGCGGTGAAGCACTTCCAACTGCGACACAATCTCGAGCCCGACGGAATCCTCAGCGATCGCACATTCGGCGCGCTGAACGTGCCGCTGACGCGCCGCGTGCGCCAGATTCAGCTTGCACTCGAGCGCTGGCGCTGGGCACCGAGCGAGTTCGCGTATCCGCCGATCGTCGTCAACATCCCCGAGTTCCGGCTCAATGGATGGAGCGATACGATCGGCCAGACAGGCCTCACAATGCGTGTCGTCGTCGGGCAGACCGTGTCGCATCAAACTCCGGTCTTCGCCGGCGACATGCAGTACGTCGTGTTCCGCCCGTACTGGAACGTCCCGCCCACGATTCAAGGCGCGGAGCTCCTGCCGAAAATCGCAAAGGACCCCGGCTATCTCGCGCGCAACAATTACGAGCTCGTCGACGAGGAGGGAAACACCGCGGGGACGAAAGCCGGCAAAGACGTTCTATCGAAATTGCGCAGCGGCGACATGCGCGTCCGCCAGAAGCCGGGACCGTCGAACGCACTCGGGCTCGTGAAGTTCGTCTTCCCGAATCAGAACAACATCTACCTGCACTCGACGCCGTCGCAGGAGCTCTTCTCACGCACGCGCCGCGACTTCAGCCACGGCTGCATCCGCGTCGAAGAGCCGGCGAAGCTCGCCGCGTGGGCACTGCGCGAACAACCGGAGTGGACGCCCGATCGCATCAAGAACGCGATGCAGACCGGCGACTCGACGAGCGTCCCCGTGAAAACGCCGATCCCGATCATGATCATCTACACGACTGCCGTCGCACACGAGAATGGGATGGTGTTCTTCTACGATGACATCTACGGACATGACGCGACGCTGGAGAATGCGCTGGCCCAGGGGTATCCGTATCCGATCTAGTGTGGCGTCTTCAATTCGAGGCGAGGAGCCCTCGCTTCGAACCACTTCACCGCTCTACCTCGCGCGGAACGCACGAAGGCTGCTGACGCTCGCTGGCTGCGCGGGATTCCCGCGATAGATCCGTTCCGGCTCCGTATTCCGCAGAATCACCGACCCAGCTCCGATGACGCAGTCGCGGCCTACCACGACGTTATCGCCGATCGTGGCGTTCACGCCGATGAATGAGTTCTCTCCAATCGTGCAGTACCCGGAGACGACGACGTGCGATGTGAGATAGACGTTCCGTTCGATGACCGAGCGGTGCCCGATATGGTTTCCGCTCCACAACACGACGTTGTCCGCAATGCGAGCGTGGAATTGGACGACATTGTTCTCGAAGATGAACACGTTCTCGCCGAGCGTGACGTTGTGCCAGACGAAGGCGCGCGAGCTGACGTAGGTCGCGCAGCGGTAGCCGAAGGCCTTGACGCGCTGGAAAAGTTCCATTCGCACACGATTGAGTCGCCTATAGGTCACAGCGACGAAGACGTCGTGATCTGCCGGCGGATACATCGCCGGGAGCGAATCGAGCTCGATGAGTGGAAGGTCGCAGAGCGTCTCCGCGTGCCGAAAGGCGGGATCGATGGCGAAGGCGACCACGTCGTACGCGGAGTCGAGCCTGAAGTAATCGCAGGCGATCTCTGCGAACTCACCCGCGCCGACGATCACCAGCTTCCGCTTCTCGGTCATGACTGCTTCCGGATCAGCTCGCGCAACTCTCCGACATTGCGGCAGCGCATCAGCGCTTCGAGCGGTACGGTCGTGCCGAAGGTGTCATCGATCGCCGCGATCAGATCGAGGACCTCGACCGAATCCCATTCGGCCGGAGCGATCTCGGTGCCATCGTCCATGTCCTGCGGCCGGAGGTGTGTCAGTTCTGCGAGTTTCGAGGTGAATTGGTCGTTCATCAATTTGCCGGCGGTCAGAGGGGGCGCATCATCGCCGCGGCCCAGGAGTACCCGACACCGAATCCCACCAGTGCCACTCGCGAACCGGAGCGCAAGTGCCCCTCTTCCTTTGCTTTCTGTAATGTAATCGGTATCGTCGAAGAGACGACATTGCCGCAATACTCCATCTGGAGCGGGAATCGTTCGGGGGGGATGCCCAGCTTGGTTCTGAGCTTCTCGAGCATGAACCGGTTGGCCTGGTGGAAAACCCAGAGATCGACGTCCTCCCGTTTCAACGCGGACTTCTCGAGAATGGCGTCGACGGTTCGCGGAACGATCTTCAGAGTGAAATTGAAGATCTCGGGACCGTTCATGAAGAGGTCTCGCTCCGAGCGCCAATTGCCGCTCTTGTCCTCATACTCCTCGATGGCCGCGTCGCCCCGCCGCCGCAACCCACCTGCGGGGACGATCAGGTTCGCTGCACCACGGCCATCGGTTCCAAAGACGAACGGACCGAGATGTTCCGCTCCTTCGGCCTCCACTCCACCGACGAGCGTCGCCGCAGCTCCGTCGCCGAACAGCGTTCGTACGCTGCGATCCCGCCGGTTGATGAATTTCGAATAGGTGTCGGCCGTAATGAGCAGGACTCTCTGCGCACTCCCCGACTCGATGAGCCCCTTCGCCAATGAGAGACCGTAGACGAAACCGGAACAACCCTGGTTGATATCGATCGCGCCACAGTCCATCGCGAGCCCGAGCTTCTCCTGCACCAGGCACGCTGTCGTCGGGAGAAACCAGTCCGGCGACTGAGTACAGAGGATCAGATAATCGATCTGCTCGGGAGAACAAACTCCCGTTTCAAAGAGCCGGCGAGCAGCCGCAACAGCGAGATCCGATGCACACTCGTCTGGAGCCGCGATTCTTCGCTCGGTCGACGGAAAGAACGGCGCGAGCGCGGGCGGATAGAGTTGCGACCTGGGCCTCGCGTCGTAGTAACCGATCGACTCGATGCTGAGCATCGCGCGCACGACTTCATGCCGCTCGTGGCAGCGCTTCGCATACTGATAGCTGCCCATCGTCCCCTGCTTGAAATTCGGCGGCTCCTCCGCCGCGAAGAAGACGAATCGCAGCGAGCACCTCGGCTTCTCATGCACGAGACGCCGCGCCATCGCCAGCGTTCCCGCAACGCCGCTCGCGTTGTCGTCCGCACCCGGCGCCTCATCGACGGAGTCGTAATGCGCGCCGATGATCACGAGCTCATTCGACGACCCCTTCACTTCGACGTCGATGTTGTCACCTTCGGACGTGTGCTGTCGCTGCGGTGCATAACCCGCGGCGCGAAGCTCGCGTTCGATGTAATCCGCAGCCGGCGCGAGCGATTGAGGGACGGTACGCGGCCCATTCGCGGTGATGGCGGTCACGTCGCGGCGCAGTTCCTCCGCGAGCGCGCGTTGCTCGGCACTTTGCGAAGGCAGCGCGCCACGCCACGCGCTGCCAGGCATCGAGAGCATGGTCCGCCACGCCACCGCGGCGAGAACCAGCATGACGAGTATGACGGCGAACGCGATTTTCAATCGCGATCAGTGTAGCGGTTCACTCATTCCCGAGTCGCAACGGCCATCAATCCGAGCCCGACGGCGATCGCCGCTGCACCCGCCGTCAGCAGCCCTTTGTTCTTCGCGGCATTCCGCTCTGCTCTCCGCTTCTTCCGATAGAAACCTTCGTCGAGCTCTTTCAACGTCGCCTTCACCGTTCGCGTATCGAGCACCTTGCCGACGACCCACACCGCGATCGTCGGAATCATTCGCTTGATCAATGCGTGGCTTCGAGCCTTCATCATTCCCCTCCTCATTGCGCGGCCGCCGTGAAACCGATCTCACTCCAGGAATCACCCGTGATGTTGTCGACCGACGAGCCATACGCCGTCCAGAGATTCGTGCGAGTCGCGGCCGCCGTCGTGTTCTGCACGGCCACCTGCAGATTGGACAACGGGCTCCCGACGAGCGAGACCTGCGACATCGACAACGGAGGCACGGTCACGACGAGCACTTCCGCCGTGGCATTGCTGCCGGAGGCGATGATCTGCAACGTCTGCTCATTGACGAGGTCGAGGTTGATCACCCCCACATTGAGCCGATAGCGATCGTCTCGCTTCAATCCGATGAGCGAAAGGCTCGTGCTGTTCAGCCCGGCCGTTGGAATCGTCGGGAACGTCTGCGAGACCGTTCCACTCGAGAGTCCAGGCTGATTCGACCAGATGCGTGAAGTCGCGAACAACTTCGCCGTCGAATCCGGCGTCCCATCTGCGTTGATGCCGGTGATGAGAATCGAGCCGAGGCCGGATTGCTGAAGGATCGTCGTGACGAAGTCTTCCGAGGACATGCCGGTCAATGCGTTGAGAGTCACGTCGCGGGCAGGAACGGAGACGCCTGAGCTCCCCTGCGGCAACCAGCGGAATCGCACCATCTGACTGTGTGATGCGTAATTGATGAGCGTGATGTCGCTGCGGAAGAAGGTGCCATTTGCACCCTGCACCGAGCCTGCAGCAGGAATGACAATCTGAGACGCGCTGCCGAGCGGCGCGATGAGATTCTGCACTTCGATCTCGGCGGCGAAGAGAGGAACGGAGAGGGAGAGCAGTACGACGACCGGGAGTAATTTCTTCATGACACTGCTCTCTATGCGAATCGTGTACACAATCAGAGGTCGCGCGGGCGCGCGGGTGCGCGGGCTCGGCGGCGTGGAGATCGCGTAGGATGCTCGGGCTCGGCATGGTGAGGATCGAGCTCCCTACTCCACTGCGCGCCCGCGTGTCCCCGAGCCCGCGCACCTCGCCTTACTCCACTGCGAGCCCGCGTATCCCCGAGCCCGCGTGCCCACGTCTGCCTCCGAAACCAAACAACGGCACTCCCGACAGCAGCGTGAACAGCGCGACGCTGCCGAGAATCACGAACATGCGCGTGACGGGCGCCCCTGTCGCGGCGCGTTCCTGCGCGATCATCATCGCTGTGCGCAGCCACTCCACCGCCGCGACGGCCAGCAGCACCTGAATCCCGCTCGTCACCACGCGATTGCGCAGCAGGAGCAACAGCGGCGCGGCGACGCAGAGCAGCATCACGATCACATTGCCGCTGCGGAGAAAGTGCGCGCCGATCAGCAGCGTGCTGAGGATGAGCGGGAGAATCCGAAGTACCTTCATGCGTCCATCATCGGCTCGTGCGACGTAATGGCGTATGACGGATGTCATCGCTTCGTCACATCACCGATCACACGCCGCGATGCGTGGTCCTCGGGCCCGGTATACTTTTGGCCGGCCCGGAAGAGACGACTGCGGAAGGAGTTGCGATGCAGAAACGAGATCCGGTTTCCCTCCCATGTCGCGGCAAGCGACTTGCAGCCCCTACCGTTCCGGCGCTCATCCATCAATCGCATTCGAGGTAATCGATGACTAAACGTCTTGCTCTGCTCGGTGCTCTTCTCTCCATCTTTTTCGTCTTCCCCGCACACGCGCAGTACTTCGGCCGAAACAAAGTGCAGTGGGAGAACTTCAAGTTCAAGACGCTGCAGACGCCTCACTTCGACATCTACTACTACGATCAGGAAGCGGATGTCGTGAACGACGTCGGCCGCATGGCGGAACGCTGGTACGACCGCCTCTCGCGCACGTTCAATCACACGTTCAACCGCAAGCCGATCGTCCTCTACGCAAACAGCGCGGACTTCCAGCAGACGACCACGACCGGCGGTTTGATTGGCGAAGGGACGGGCGGTTTCACCGACGAGTTCATGAACCGCGTCGTCCTGCCTCTCACCGGCAACTACGCGGACAACGATCACGTCCTCGGCCACGAGCTGGTACACGTCTTCCAATAACACACCGCGGCTACCCAGAACCCGAAACGGCCCCCCTTCCCCCACCACGCCCCTCTCCCGCCCGCCCCCGGAAGAGGCCCCCGCCCCGGGGGGAAGCAAACCGGGTGCCGCGGGGCGGCGCGCCCCCCCCCGCTGGCCAACGCCCCGGCCGCCCGCCGTGAGAGACTCATGCTAGAGTTCGGCGCATGACATTTCCA
>CAZKID010000003.1:0-45394 GCA_964552405.1 uncultured Thermoanaerobaculia bacterium | reverse complement strand
CGACCATCGCCACATCTTCCTCGATCCGAATCCCGATCCGGCGAAGAGCTTTGCGGAGCGGCGCCGGATGTTCGATCAGCGCCTCAATTGGAATGGCTACAACGCAGAGCTGCTGTCGAAAGGCGGCGCGGTCCTCGAGCGCAGCGCGAAGTCGCTGACGGTCTCGGATGAAGTGCAGGCGCTCTTCGAGCTCCCGAAGAAAACGGTGACGCCGGCGGAGCTGATGAAGGCGATCCTGCGGGCGCGCGCCGATCTGCTCTGGCTGGGCGGAATCGGCACGTACGTGAAAGCGTCGTTCGAGGATCATGCGGCGGCGCGCGATCGCGCGAACGATCCGATCCGCATCGATGCGACGGAGCTGCGCGTGCGCGTGGTCGGTGAGGGTGCCAACCTCGGGTTCACGCAGAAGGCGCGCATCGAGTTCAATCTCAACGGCGGCAAGCTCAACACGGATGCAATCGACAACTCGGCCGGCGTCGATACGTCCGATCACGAGGTGAACATCAAGATCCTGCTCTACGACGCGATCGCTCGCGGCGAGGTCGCGAACATCGACGAGCGGAACAAGGTGCTCGCGGAGATGACGGACGACGTCGCGCATCTCGTGCTGCGCGACAACTACGAGCAGACGCAGGCCATCACGATTACGAGCACGATCGGCGAAGCGGTGCTCGACGAGCAGTCGCGCTTCATGCGTGCGCTGGAGCGCGCGGGCAAGCTGGATCGCGCGCTCGAGTATCTGCCGGATGACGACACGATCGCGGAGAGACATGCGGCGCACATCGGTCTGACGCGGCCGGAGATCGCGATCATCCTCGCGTACGCGAAGATCAATCTCTTCTCGGATCTCCTGGCGTCGGATCTGCCCGATGAATCGCAGCTGGTCAACGATCTCGTGAAGTACTTCCCGCCGAAGCTGCAGCAGGGCTATCGCGCGGCGATCGAGCGGCATCGTCTGCGCCGCGAGATCATCGCGACGGCGGTGACGAACAACATGCTGAATCGCCTGCGTCCGACCTTTGCGCAGTCGTCGTCGGAAGAGACCGGGAAGCCGGCGGCCGATGTCGCACGTGCGTTTGCGATCGTGCGCGATTCGTTCGATCTGCCGTCGATCTGGTCGGGCATCGAGTCACTCGACAACAAGCTCCCTGCGAAGGCACAGACCGAGATGCTGATGGCCGCCGGCTCGTTCACCGAGCGCGCGATCATGTGGCTCCTGCGCAGTGGCTACGAAAAGCTCGACATCACGTCCAGCGTGGCCGAGTTCCGGCCGGCCGTGGAGGCGATCGAGAAGGATCTCGAGCGCATTCTTCCGCCCGCGCTGCTCACGCCGATGAAGGTGCGCGAGGCGGAGCTGACGGAGGACGGGTTGCCGGAGGCGCTCGCGCGAAAGATCGCATCGCTCGATGCGATGGCGTCGGCGATGGACATCATCCGCATCGCACGCCGAGGCGGCGCGGTGGAAGAGACGGCGCGGGTTTACTTCGGCGTCGGCGCGCGCTTCGGCTTCGATCGCCTGCGCCAGGCCGGCGGCACGATCGCAGCCGAAACGCCATGGCAGAAAGCCGCGGTGGCATCGCTCGTCGATGATCTGTTCAACTACCAGAGCGTGCTCGCATCGCGCGTGATCGGCGAGTCGACGAACGGCGAGCCGGTCGAGAGCTGGCTGCTCAAGCGCCCGCGCGTCGTCGAGCGCGTCGATCAGACGATGAGCGATGTGAAAGCCGCGCCGAGCGTCGATCTCGCGATGCTGACAGTGGCCTCGCGCCAACTGCGCGCGCTCGTCGAAAGCTAGAAGCCGTTGTTCCCCTCTCCCCGCCGCGCGGGAGAGGGGAACGAGCAGGTCCTGCCGAACTGAGCGACGGCAGCATGACGGCGTCTCCGACCGGATATCCCGAAGAGCTGCAGGGAAAATCGGACCGACAGACAATGGCGCTGCAGGACTCTGAGCGGCGCTCCACGACGGGTAAGGAATTTTGGTGCGATCCTTACACTGAGTAAGGAATGCCAACCGCGACCGTTACTAGCAAAGGCCAGCTCACAATTCCGAAGAGTATTCGGGAGACGCTGGGCATCGAAGCCGGAGATCAGATCGACTTCATCATCACCGACCGTGGAGATGTCGTCGTTCGCGGCGCAAGTCTCGATCTTCGTGAGTTGAGGGGCTTGCTGAAGCGTTCCGGACGCCGTCCCGTGAGCGTGGAAACCATGAATGGCGCGGTTCTCCGGGAGCATGCTAGAAGGCGGTTGATGACATCGTTCTCTGCGAAGTCGTCTGGGTTCTTCGGGCCGCCTGCCGTCTGACGAAGCCGGTCATCGTCGATGCCATCGATAAGATGTTGAGCGCCTCGATGTTCTCCTTCGACGATCGTGAGCTGTTGCGCTGTGCACTCGATGACTATGCATCGGGCGCGGGCGATTTCGCGGACTACGTCATCGGACGCCGCAATGCTCGGGTGGGGTGACACGGTGACGCTCGATCGCCCGTTGTTGAATCGATGCGGACGTCCGTTTCGGCACCCGTGACGCCCTACGACTGCGGGCGGGACGCCCGCTCTCCTTCGGCGATCAGGGCGACGTCGTTGAAGCCGGCGGTGCGGCATGCGGAGAGCACCGTCATCACGCTGCCGTACTTCACCTCCTTGTCGCCGCGCACGGCGATCGGCCGTTCCGGATGTTCGTCGTGTCTCGTGCGCAACACGCCGGCGAGCTGTTCGGGGCGGATCACGATCGCATCGACGTACAGCGTCCCGTCCGCATTCACGCTGATCGGCAACTGGCGTGTCGCATCGCCTGCCGACGTCGCGCTCCTGACCTGCGGCAGGTTCACGGGGACTCCGGTTACGATCATCGGCGTCACCACCATGAAGATGATGAGCAGCACGAGACATACATCGACGAGCGGCGTGACGTTGATGTCGGCCTGAAGCGTGGATGCGCGCAAGATCTTCATGATCGCCTCCTTGCGAAATGAGACACCGCGATCTGGTTGTTGGAAACCGAACTTGCGACTGATCAGCTATCTCGCTCCGTCGATCCCGGCGGCTCTGTTCGAAACGATCGCCCGGCATGTCGGTGCCGAGCTCGTGTTCGAGGAGACGATCTCCGGCCCCCAGCCGGGTGACGACGAGCCCTTCACGCGCGGCGACGCCGACCTCGGTTTTGTTTGCGCGCCGTCGTATCGCGTGCTGCGCGATTCCGTCGAGCTCCTGCCCGCGCTCGTACCGAGCGACCCTCGCGCAAAGGGACAGCCGGTCTACTTCGCGGATGTCGTCGTGCGCGCCGATTCGCAGGTGCGCATGTTCGACGAGCTTCGCGGAACGCGCTGGGCCTACAACGATCGCAACTCGCGCAGCGGTTGGTTCAGCATGCTCGAGCGCGCGGGCTCCGGCGAATTTTTTGGCGAGCTGCTCCATGCGGGATCGCACCTCAACTCTCTCGAATTCGTGAGCGATGGCCGGGCGGATGCCGCGGCAATCGATTCGAACGTGCTCGCGCTCCATTCGCGTGAGGATTTGCGCGTCATCGAGTCGTGGGGACCGTTTCCGATTCAGCCGTCGATCATCCGGCGCGCGCTGCCCGCCGCAGAGAAGCAGCGAATCGCGCGGGCGCTGCTCTCGATCAAGCGCGAAGAACTATTGCCGCATGGCTTTGCGGGATTTGCCGCGATCGACGAATCGGTTTACCTCTAGCCGTCTTACGACACGCCGAGCCTCGCGAACCCCGTCACGTGACTCGCGTCGTCCATGACGCCAACCGACACATCCTCCGTCTTGTCGTCCACAGTCAGATCGAGTTTCACCGTGATCTCTTTGCGCCGCTTGAGTGAGTCCGCAGGGAAGCGCAGCTGGTGCTGCAACTTCTTCACTTCCGACACTCGCCCGTCGCGCCGCATGAAGGCGGTGAAGCTCGAGAACTGTCCGACGAGATCCGTTCCGTCGGGAATGAGCGTCAGGTTGCTCGTCGGAATCTTTACGTAGACGGGAACGATGCGCCGCTCGTTCTCGGTGTTTGCTGCCGGACCAGCCGAGACCATCGTGACGTTCAGGTCATTCTTCGTGATGGGGTAGAGCAGGTTCGAAGCGACGGCGTCCTGCATCTCCGAGCCGAGCGATTTTTCGACGAACGTCTCACGTGTGCGAACGTTGTAGCCCTTCTTCTTCAACTTCACGCTGATCGTGCGGACGGCGTCCTGCCGCTGCCCTTCCGTGTGATAGCCGAGGGAGTAGTAATTCGCCATGTCCTGAGCGACGGTGTCGAAGGCGAGCTGGAAGTTGTTCGAGCCGGTCAGGGCAGTGCCGCCCGTCGCCGCTGCGATCTGGCGCAGTGTCACGAGGCCTTCATCCGCGGTGACGATCGAACGCGTCACGGCGGAGTACTCACCCGCCGAGCGTTCCGCGCTGATGTTTTCGTTGTCGACTCCCAGGCCCGATGCGGAAATCGGATAGAGGACGACACCCGTACTGTTGGCGAGGTCGGCCAACTCGCTGACGATCCTGGGATCCTCGAATTGCTTGGCCTCGACGATCGCGCTGAAGCCCGACGCGCCGTCGAACTTGTCCTTCTGACCTTCCAGGAACTGAAAGATGGGAAGCGCAGGATTGGTGGTGAGCTGATCCGTCAGCAGGACGAGCGCATTTCTTCCGCTGAGGCCGCGCAGGGAAGCGAGAACGCTCTTGAGCGCCTCGATTCGCTGGGACTGCGCAAAGATCACGCGGTCGGTGTAGAAACGTGCGCGGGCGATCCCGTCACTGATCGGCGGCCGGATGAGGGTGACCTGGCCCACCGGACCAGGCTGTGTCTGAGTCATGCCCGATGCGGCCTGGAGGATATCCCGCTGGGCTTCTGCAAAGTCGCTGCGCGATCGCGTGCCGGCCGTCAGCGTCCCAACCATTCGTTGCAGCACCGTCGATGCCTCTGTACGATGGGTCGTGAAAGGCAGATCGACCTTCAGTCCCGGATTCCAGGAGACGACCATGACGCGATCGCCCTTATCCATCGCGCGCTCGATGAACTGCTGCAGGGTCGGGAGAATCCTGTCCCGCGTGAATCCTTGCACCGAAGTCGAATCGATGAACACGACGATGTTTCTGCCTCGAAGGTCCTGAGAAGGCTTCGGCGTCTCTGCTGGCGCCGCCGGCGCAGCCGCATGACCCGCGGGCGGCGCTGCCTCGCCGCGAATCTCCAGAAAGTTCGTGATCGGCTGAGGCTTGCCGTTCTCGAGCAATTCGAAGTCGTCCTTCGTGAGACCCGCGGCGGGGTGTCCGTCTTTCGTGACGACGACGTCGACGTTGATCACGCGGACTTCGATCGATTCCGTGAAGAACGTCTGCTGCGGAGCCTGCTGCTGTGTCTGCTGCGCGAAGGCGGGAAGAACAGCGAGCACTGCGATGGCGAGTTGTCGCACGGGACCTTCCTCCGGGGAGGAATTGTCCGTCAAAAACTACGTCCGCACAGCCTCCGTGAGCGTGAACGTCCCCATTGGAATCATCTTTGTTACATCGAAACGTTCCGCTTTGAGCATGGCGGTCATCTCGTTTGCGGTTCGCTCACGCCCGTTCAGCATGACGAGCATGTTCAGGTCCATGAAGGCTGCAGGCGAGGGCTGCGGCGTATCGGGCAACAGCATCTCGACGACCAGCAGCGTCGCGCCGGGCCGCGCGGCGCGATGCACGCGATTCAGAATCGTGGCGCACTTCTCGTCCGGCCAGTCGTGCAGGATCGACTTCAGTAGATAGAGAGCCCCGTTCGCCGGGACTTCCTCGAAGAAGTCGCCGGCAACGAGCTCGATGCGCGTCTGATCCACATTCCTACGCGCTTCCTCGATGACGTCTGCGCGATCGAAGAGCACGCCGCGCGCCTTGTTGTTGTGCGCGAGGAGCGAGGAGAGCAGTACTCCCTGGCTCCCTCCGACATCGACGATCCGTTCGAAGTGACTCGCGTTGAAAACGCGTGTCACATCCTGGGAGACGATCGCGGAGAGATTGCCCATGCCGCGAGCGAAACTCGCACCTTCTTCGTGATTCTTTGCGTAGTACTCCCAGACCGGCATCCCAAGGATTTCAGCGGAGAGCGACTTGCCGGATTTGACCGCGTCGTACAACTGGCCCCACGGCAGCCAATGTCCTGGCGCGGCCTCGGCGATCAGAAGATCGCGCAGCGAGCCGGCACCTGCTGAACGCAGGCACGCGCCAATGGGTGTGAGTGCGAAGCGCCGTCCGGGTGATTCGGCGAAGAGGCCCAATGCCGCGCACGCGCGAAGCAGACGATACAGCGCCTCCGGGTCTGCTTCGCATTCATGCGCCAGCGACTCGACGTCGTGAACGCCCGACGCGATGAAGTCTGCGATCCCGAATCGCGCAGCAGACGCGACGATCTGCGAATGCCACATACCCATCATCAATTGCAGAACGTGAGCGTGCGGCGGTGCCTCCGCCTGATCGCGGGGAATTGCGGACATAGCTGTGCCTCCTGTTTTCTGCAGCTACGAATGTGATGCGAAAGTGGATTTCACGAAGCGAGCCACTGTGTCGAAATACCGTGGATCGTCGAACGAGATTGCGCAGTGTCCGCGGACATCGGACGTCAGCATCTCTTTCGGCACGCGCAGCTCATCGTAGAGAGCCTTGCCGAGCTTGTACGGGATGACGTCGTCGTTGCGGCTGTGAAGGACGAGCGTGGGGACGTGGGACTCGTTTGCCCACGTACGCGTGCGGAGCGCGAACGGAGCAGTCGCGCCGAGGGGGATCGGCCAGTAGAGGGTGTTGCCAAGCGCGCCGAGCGACGGGAAGGTGCTGTCGAGAATCAACGCGCGTGCCCCATGTGCCTTTGCGATTGACGCAGCATACGGGCCGCCCAGCGACTCGCCGTACAGCGCGACGTCTTTCGTGTTCGCAAATTGATACACGGCCTCGGCGTCTTTGTAGAGCTCTGATTCGGAGGGGGAGCCTTCACTGCGCCCATAGCCGCGCCAGTCGAAGAGCAGAACGCTGATGCCGTGCTGTGCGAGTCCGATCGCGATCGGCGCGCGTTCCGTAATATTGCCGGCGTTGCCGTGGAAGAAGAGGAGCAGCGGAGCGTGCGGAGCTGCTGCGCGAAAGAGCCAACCGTGCAGGCGGACCTTGTCACTCGTCGTGATCCAGACATCCTCGCCGCGCGGCGAGGACCAGTTGCCGAGCGGATAGCGCTCCGGGAAGAACATGCCGGTGCGGCGGAGGAATTGTGCAAACGCGATGAACGCGAGGAGAAGAACGGTGAGGAAGATGATCGCGCGCTGCATGGGATGGGGTCAGGTCGAAAGTCGAAACATCGCTCAACAGACCGTAGAATCTTCTTCCTCGTGTAGAGCGATGTTTCGACTTTCGACCTGACCCCTTCTCCTAGGACGAGAGTTTTTCCCAGTCGGTATCGGGAGCGTCGATCGCCAGTGCCAGTCCGCCGTCGCTGCCGACGAACACCGGGTCCTCCATGTAGGTGACCTTGCCGCCGCCGACCTGTTTCAGCGCCTCCTGCAGTGCCTCGGGCAGTCCGCGAATCAGGCCGCCGCCGCCGGAGAGAATGATGTTGTTGCGCACGCGCTCCTGGAACTCCGGTTCGACGCGCGACAAGAGATCGAGCATCGTTTCCACTGTCGGTCCGAGGAGCGTTTCGCACGCCGCCTTCATCTCAGTCGTAATGTCGAACTCCGTCGGCACTCCGTTGACTGGCGCGGTGACCATCACCTTCTCCGGCGGCTTGTTGACGAAGCTGTGCTTCTCCTTCCACTCGCGCACCATGAAGATGGTGATGTTGGCCTGCGGATAGCGCTCGGAGATGAGCTTGTGCAGATGGCCGTCGATCGAGTCTCCCGCGGACGTGAGCGTCCGCTGATCCTCTTCCGTCGGATAGCGGCCCTTCATCACGCAGAAGTCGGTGGTGCCGGCGCCGATGTCGATGATCATCGTATGCAGCAGCGCATCGAGTCCGTACGCAACCGCGAACGGTTCGCTGACGATCATCAGGCTGTCGACGATGCCCTTCATCGTGTTGCGCAGATATTGCTTGTTGGTGCGAAGTGCCGCGGCGGGGACGCCGACGACGGCACGGACGTTGGACGTCGGAATCTTGCCGCCGCCGTTTCCATCGACGCCGACCAGGCGCAGCAGATGGCGCAGCAGTTCCTTCACTGCTTCGACATCCTTGTCGGAACCTTCCTTCAACAGGCCGCGCTCGAGCGGCCGGTGAAGATCGAGCATCGTGCGATTCGAGACGGCCTCATGGCCGATCATCACGTTGCGCTTCAGTACCTTCTTGGCGACCATGTCCACTGGCCAGCCGACGAAGCTGTCGACGACGAAGCGTTCGCCATTCGACGCGGAGATCGCGCTGCGCGAGGTGCCGAGGTCGATCCCAACGTGGAGGATTTCATCCGCCATCTTTTTCGATCCATCCTTCATTTCTTTTCTGTCGCGTACGTTCTGATTCCGTCGAAGAGTGCGTTCGCGATCCTCTCTCTGTATTCGGGTTGCTGGAGCTTCGCCACTTCCCCGTCGTTCGACATGCATCCGACTTCGGCGAGGATGGCCGGCATTTCCGTGGCGACGAGCACGAGGAATGGCGCGCGTTTTACACCCCAGTTCTGCAGACCGGGATCGGCGCTGCGCAGTCCGCCGTAAAGCTGCGACTGAATCGCGGTGGCGAGGCGCTGCGACTCGTCGCGCCGCGCATCCATGTAAATGCCGTCGAGGAGCTTGCGCATGTCGGCGAGCGAGTAGCCCGACTCTCGATTCTCCTCGGCCGCGAGCTTGGTGAGCTTCGCGTCGCGAGTCGGTCCGAGGTAGTAGGTCTCCACGCCATGTTCGCTCGTATGCTCGACGATCGAGTTGACGTGAATCGAGACGAAGATGTCGCTGGAGGATGCGTTCGCGATGTGCGCGCGTTCGCGCAGCGGGATGAGGTGATCGTCTGTTCGCGTCGTGATGACTTCGAATCCGGCCTGCTCGAGCAACTTACCGAGACGCGATGCGATGTCGAGGGTGACTGCCTTCTCGGCGAGTGTCGGGAGTGTGGTGCCCGGGTCGGTGCCGCCGTGACCTGCATCGATGACGACGCGATGAACGTTGAGCGGAAGCGCGGCGGGGTCGACCTTCTCATACGTCGAGAGCGGCAGAGGCTGCGAGACATTGGCCGCGACATGCTTGTGCGGCATGGAGCGCTGCACGACGAACATCGGTTCGGTCACCGGCTTCGACAGGAGAAAGGTCGAGCCTGCGAGCATGATGGGAAGAACGACGATCGAGAGGCGGCGCATCCAGAGCCGGCTACGGCGCACGTTGGGCCGGACGCCTCGCGGCGGGAGGCCGCGAATCGTTTCGAGATTGTCGACTACTGCCTGACGCAGTACCCGGCGCTTTGCCCGATCGATCTTGCCCATCCTCATGCCCGCTCGCCCGAATAGGTAATTGTAATGTAGGACGGGCGCCCCCGCCCGCTCACATGCTCGATAGGACAGGCGGGGGCGCCTGTCCTACACTTCCCCCATGAGCGACAACAAGATCTACAAACTCGTTGAAATCGTTGGTACTTCGAGCGAGTCCTTTGCGCGTGCCGCCGATGCCGGTGTCGAGCGTGCCGCACAGACGCTGCGGCACATCGACTGGTTCGAGGTCGTGGAGATGCGAGGAAGAGTGGACAAGGGGAAAGTCGTCCAGTATCAGGTGAAGATGAAGGTGGGCTTCAGGCTGGATTGATGACAGGTGAGGGTGCCTGCCCTGCACGCGGGCCGGCATCGTGCAATGCAGCTCTGCCGTGGCCGAGCTGGAACTGCGCGTGCCGTTCACGACACTGCTGAAGCTGGCGTTTTTCGCCCTGCTCGTCGTCTGCACGATCAAGTTGTGGAACATCGTTTTGATGTTCACGGTCGCCGTGCTGCTGGCAGTGATGCTCGATCCACTGGCGGAGTGGGCGGCGGGGCGCGGGCTGCGGCGCGGCCTCGCGATCGCCGTGATCGGCGTCGTGCTCTTCGGTTTGCTGCTCGCGTTCGTCGTCGTCGTCGTCCCGCTGATGGCGCGTGAAATCCTGCAGCTGGGACAGGAGCTTCCGAAGATCGTGCAGCGCCTCTCGGCTGCGTCGCCGAAGATCAAGTCGATGCTCGACTCCGTCATCGCATCGGCGAAGGGGTCACCGCAGGCGAGGCAGTGGTTGTTGCGCGCGCCGCTCATCGGCATGTATTTGAGCGAGGCGCTGCTCGCCGTCGTTCTCATCTTCGTGATCACCATCTATCTGCTGATCGAAGGGCGGCAGATGTTCGAATGGCTGCTCGCGTTTGCGCCGGCAAAACTGCGGCCGCGGATCCGGAGAACGGCACGGGAATCGAGTGCTGTGGTGCTGGCCTACATGCGCGGACAGGCCATCACCTGTTTTGCGTGCGGCGGTGTCGCGCTGGTCACTCTGTTGGTGCTGCGTGTTCCCGTGGCCGTGCCGCTCGCCGTCCTCGCGTTCATCTGCGATCTCGTACCGGTCGTCGGCACGCTCATCATGACGGTGCCTGCCATGTTGCTCGCGCTCCTTGTCTCCCCGCTGGCGGCGCTCATTGTCGTGGGCGTCTACATGACGTACCACTTCGTCGAAAGCTACGTGATCATCCCGCGGGTCTATGGCGAGCAGATGAAACTGTCGACGCTCGCGGTGCTGCTCGCCGTGACGGCAGGCGGAGCGCTGCAAGGACCGGCGGGCGCGGTGCTGGTGCTGCCGTTCGTGGCGGCGTATCCGATCGTCGAGCGCATCTGGCTGAAGGAGAAGCTGCCGGAGGACACCGTGGAGAAGCATGGGGAGGGGTAATTGGTCATGCGGTTGCGCGGGCTCGCGGGCTCGCGGGAACAACCCACCGCGAGCCCGCGTACCTGCGAGCCCGCGTACCCTACTTCGAAAACTTCTTCCGATTCTCGATCATCCTCGGCACATTCTTCTCCGCCCAGCGGCAGATCGCGGCGAGCGGTTCCTCCAACGTGCGGCCGAGAGGGGTGAGTGAGTACTCGACCATGGGCGGCACGACGGGATAGACGACGCGCTCGACGATGCCATCCTCCTCGAGGCTGCGCAGGGTCTGCGTCAGCATCTTCTGGGAGATGCCGCCGATCGTTCGCTGCAGCTCACCGTAGCGGAGAGTTCCACGACTCAGCGCATAGATCACGAGAGAGGTCCACTTGTCGGAGATGCGGTCCAGCGCCTGGCGGGAGGGGCACTGCTCGCTGAAGACGTTGCATTTCTGTTTCATAGGCACCAAAAGGTATGTACTTGCCCAACGGTCATGTTGCAGCCATAGTACGCCTGCAACATGGAAAACGGAAAGGAAAGAAACATGATTCTCATTCTTGGCGCGAGCGGAACCGTAGGCAGCGAGATCGTCCGGCAGTTGAAGGCAGCAGGCGTGCCCTTCAAGGCGGGCTATCGATCGGAAGAGCAGGTGCGTGCGGCCGCGGCGAACGGCATCGAAGGAGTCCTCGCCGACTATGCGCAGCCGGAAACCCTCGACGCCGCCTTCGCCGGCATCGACCGCCTCTTCCTCCTGGGCGCCGGCGGCGGCGATCAGACGCAGCTCGAAATCAATGCGGTGAATGCCGCGAAACGCGCCGGCGTACGCCACCTCGTGAAACTGTCGGTCTGGGGCGCGGAAGGGGAGGCGTTCTCATTTGCGAAGATCCACCGGCCTGTCGAGCGCGCGATCGAGCAGTCGGGACTCGCCTGGACGTTCATCCGTCCCAACGGTTTCATGCAGAACGTCGCGAACTACTACGCCCAGTCGATTCGCACGCAGGGTGCGTTCTACGGCAGCGCGGGCGATGCGAGGATCAGCCATGTCGATGTGCGCGACATCGCTGCTGTCGTCGTCAAGGTGTTGACGACGCCGGGACACGAAGGGAAGACCTACACACTGTCAGGCCCCGAGGCGCTGACGTACGGCGAGATTGCGAAAAAGGTCGGTGACGCACGCGGCAGCGCGGTTTCGTACGTGAACCTCGAGCCCCAGCAGTTGCGCGGCGGCATGATCGCCGCCGGCATTCCTGACGACTACGCCGACCTGCTGCTCGATCTCAACCGCTACTACGCGGAAGGTCACGCAGCGAAGGTCACCAGCGACGTGAAGCAGGTCACTGGCCGCGATCCGATCTCATTCGATCAATGGGCGAACGAGAATGCAGCTTCGTTGAAGTGACCCAGCGCCCAAGCACCCCAGCACCCCAGCACCCAGAAATTCACCACTTCGACGGATACGACCCCAGCACCCGCACCATCTCCGCCATCTCGGAGAGATTCGAGATGGCGCGAGCGATTTTTGCGTCTTCGTCGCGGCCAGCGAGATCGAGATAGAACGCGTACTCCCACGGTTTCCCCTCGACTGGCCGCGACTCGATCTTCGTGAGATCGATGTCGAACATTGCGAAGACGCCGAGGGCGCGAAAGAGCGCGCCCGGTTTGTTCGCGACGCGGAAGACGAGCGATGTTTTCCATCGCGTAGTTGCTGCGGCGACGGGCACTTGTTTGTGATGCGCCTTCAGCAGCAGAAAACGTGTGAAGTTCTGCGTGTGGTCTTCGATGCCGCGGGCGAGGATTCTTCCACCATAGATCGCTGCGGCATCGTCGGACGCGATCGCCGCGGCGTCTTCGCGCCGCTCTTCCATGATCATGCGCACTGCCCCGGCCGTGTCGTGGACCGCGGTCGGTTCCATCGCGCGGTTTGCGCCGAGGAAGCGAGTGCACTGCGCGAGTGCAACGGGATGTGAGTAGACGCGCCGGATGTGGTGCAGCTCCACGTCAGGCGGCGCGATCAGGTTGTGCACGATGCGCAAGTTCGTCTCACCGGCGATCGATAATCCCGATTCGAGCAGCAGGTCGTAGTTGCGGTGGATCGAGCCGGCCAGACTGTTCTCGATCGGAGCGACGCAGCAGTCGCTTTCGTCGCGTAGCACCGAATCGAACATCGCATCGAACGTTGCGCATGCAACCGTTTCGATCTCGTTGCCTGCCAACCGCCGCGCTGCGCGCTCGCTGAAGGCTCCTGGCTCCCCTTGATACGCCACTCGAATCGGCGTCATCGAATCCTCCGAAAAAGAAAAAGGCCCGCTCCGTGATGTTCGGAGCGGGCCTCGCTGTTGAGTGCTGATGTTCGTCCGGCTACACGATCAGACAGGCCGCGCTGGAGCGGCTGAAAAATCGAAGGCTGGCACGGTCGTGTTGCATTGCGGCGACTCTAGACGGTATTCGACGTCTTGTCCATAGTGTGCGCGCGAGCCCGTGAATCTGCGTCATCCTCTTCGAATGACTCCTCGAGCTCTTTGAAGGTGGTGTAGCTCAGGCGTGCGTTCTGTTGATATCGATCGCTCTCGCCGACGAGCTTGTTGAGCAGCTTCATGAATTGATGCTCGTAGTAATAGCGCTTGATGTCGGGATAGAAGAATCCGGCGCCCGTGGTTGCGAAGGCGAACACATCCTCGACGATCGGAATGAATGGCGCCTTGATGATGGCGACTCCGATCAGCAGCCCGACCAGTGCGAACGTCAGCCGCGCGGCAATGTCTCCCCCGCGAAAGACATTCCACGCGTTGCGTTCGAGCTCGGTGATCGTACGAGCCGGTCCCTCGTACTGTGGGATCACCGTTTCGAGCACTTCCTTCTGCAACGTCTCCCAGTAGCTCTTCGAGCCCTTCATTTCGGCATAGGCGACCTTGATCTCGCCGAGTTTCTCCTTGGCGCACGCTTCGATGCCGGCCTCGAACGCGGCCGGATCAACCCCGCGGCGGCGGTGCTCGCATTCCTGCAGCACGGCGTATACGACGTGACCAAAATCGAACTGCGAACCTGCGATGTTGAGCA
Source organism: uncultured Thermoanaerobaculia bacterium (assembly GCA_964552405.1). Lineage (GTDB taxonomy): Bacteria > Acidobacteriota > Thermoanaerobaculia > Gp7-AA8 > Gp7-AA8 > JAJPHC01. Next base: position 31,543 of record CAZKID010000003.1, on the reverse strand, counting down.
TTGCTATTGTTCCTGCGTCTCCGTTTGCTGCTGCGCTTTCTGCTGGTACTGAATGACGCCCAGTTGTTCCAGCAGCTTGTTGCCGTCGATGATCACGTTGCCATTGGGCAGCTTCGGGATCTGGCGGATCTCCTTCTTCTGAAGTGCATCGATGAGTTGGAGACTCACATACGCGTCGCCCGCGCTGCCGTTGAGCGCCGCTCGTTCCTTGCGGATTCCGGTGGCCACCGCTTCCCGTTCCGCGAGCGTGGCCTGCGCCTCCTGCTTGCGCTTGACGACGTATGCGTCGGCATTGCGTTTCACCTGTTCGAGCTCGCCTTGTGAGCGCGTCAGCTGCTCGGTCAGTTCCGCGACTTTCTGCTGCAGCCTCGCCTTGTTGCCTTCCTGTGTCGCGAGAATCTCGGCCTCGAGTTTCTCCGCCTGCTTCTCTGCTTCCTTACGGCGATTGATGAGCGCCTGATACTCGTTCTTGAACGAGAAGTCGCCGAGGATGACCTGCTCGACGATGATGCCGTAAGGCTTCAGCTGGGTGGCCAGCACGGCGGTCGCATCCGACGCCGCCCTGAACCTCTGATCCGGATCGTAGTACTCCTCCGAATCGAGCCTGTTGAGCACATCGCGCACATAGGCGCGCGTCTGCGGACGAACGACGCGTTCCTTGAGCGCGTTCGTCGTCGGGGCCACGTTCTGCCAGATCTCGCCGGCACGCGTCGGATCGATGCGCCAGCGCACGATGACATCGGTTTCGATGTCGTTACCGTCGCGCGTCTTGAAGCGCAGATCGTCTTTTTCTTTGCGATCTCCTTCGCTGGCCTTGGCCGTCATCAGCAGGTTCTGGGTCGACGTGTCGAAGGTCGTCCAGTCATTGATGATCGGAGCGAAGAAATAGGTCGCACCAGCATCGCATTTTTCGGTCGTGCCGGTGATCTTGCTGAACCGCACGCCAACCTGCGTTGCGCCGGTCGTGTGCGGAGCGCAACCGTTCAACACGATGAGCGTCGTAGCGATGAGAATCAGTTGTTTCATGGTCATTCCTCAATGATTCGATGACAGGCGGCCGAGGTCCGTCGGATCTTCACTGATGTAGATCGGACCTTTGATGCTGTTGAGCAGCGCCAGTCCCTTGCGCAGTTTCAGGAGCTTGTCCGAGCCTGCACCTTCCATGGCTCGGTTGATCAGCTCCGTTCCCTGCGCTTCCGCGCTCTTGACGAGAAGATCAGCTTCGGCATGCTTCGAACGTTCATAGAGATCGCGCTGTGCGTTGATATCGGTGATCTGTGCGGCAAATTCAGCGCCCTTCACGTTGATGAGGTTCTGTCCTTGCGCAACCGTCTGCTTGAGGCGTGTTTCGACCTCCGCCTGTTTCGCAATGGCGCGATTGGAGAGCACAGCCTGGTCCTGCAGTTTCTTCTGTTCAGTCAACTGCTGAAAGGTCGTCGGATAGTCGTATTGGCGGATCAGCACATCGGCGAGCAGCAGGCCGTTTTCCTTGAAGCGTTGTGCCAGCTCCTGTTTGATGTCATTGACCTTCTCCTGGCGGTGGCTGTGATAGAACTCCTCGGCCCGCAATTCGCCGAGGTGCTTCTTGAGCGCGGGATCGGTGAAGCGGATGACGACGTTGTCTTCATAGCCGTTTCCGAAGCCGAACTTGGAGACGACGAGGAACGGATCGGCGATCCGGTATTGCACGGTGACATCGACATCGACGCGATAGCCATCGACAGTCGGGACATTGATCGCATTGATCGTGCGGTGATCCTGGCCGCGCTCGGACGGGTCATTGGAAAACTCCACCGCCTGGACGTCGCGCGGAAACGTCTGAATGCGCTCATAGCCGGAGATGGAGCGCCGATAGCCCGGCTTGACGAGCTCCTTCTGCAGACCTTTGCTCAAGCCGAAGGAGATCTGGCGCAGGCCGATCTCATTCGGCGGTACGTACGTGAGGACGCAGGCCCGCAGGAAAATGAGAGGAGCGATCAGCAGGCCGAGTTTCAAAACGAACCTTGCGAGCGGGCCCCCCGTGAATGCGCCCGAGGGCACTGAGAACGAGAACCGGGGTTTGAACCGCGGAGCAGGCGCGGTGCTTTCGAACATGACGTTCCTACCTTTTCTCGGAGGTTGAGACCTTCGTGAAATGATTTTATTTGAGATTTGAAAGGGCGTTGAAAGAATCGAAAAAACAGCGTTTTCGTGCCATTTTTCAATTGCTGGCTTGTAATAAAACGCAGGGTGGACGCGAGAGGCGTGTCGTCTGATCGAACGTCACTGCCGGGTCACAATGCACAGTGCCGCGCCAGCGTGACATCGTTCCATTGTGTGATTGAAATTCGACCTCCATCGTCATGCCGGCGCGAACGGCGATCGGCTCTTCGAGTGTGAGAAATGCCTGGAACCAATGCATCGGGCTTCCGCATGAAGACTCGAGCGCGACGCCCGGCGCGAGGGTTGCGTGGAACCAGCCCGCGAGTCCGTGGATCGTGCCGTCTCTTGTGACGCGCAGCCTCGCATTGCCTGATACGTAGTGCTCCGTGGCCGTCGAGAAATCAATGGAGAGCACAGTGGCCGCTTCTGTCAGCAGCGCTGACGGCGGGATCTTCTCGTGGCGGAATTCGTTGGATGCAAACATGTGCATTGCGGAGAAGTCGAATCCATAGTGCGGGCGCTTCCACCAGGCAATGAGACTGTCGTACACATCGGGGAGCTCGACCGCGGCCAGGCGTAATTGAAGAGCACCGGGAATGATGACCGCGCCGGGTTTCAGCATTCGCAGGCGCGCGTCGATGACTGAGGCGAGCATTCCTTCTTCGAGTCCGAATCCGCCCATCAATTCGTTGACGAGAATGTCGGCCGGCTCGGGCAGAGTCACGTTGAAGGATTTGTCATGGATCACTGTGATCCGATCCGCGAAGCCGCATTGACGTGCGAGGAGGGCCGCAAGGTCGGCAGCATGTTGACCATCGATGGAGTAGACGCGGCGCGCTCCTGCCTCGCAGGCAAAGAGAGACAGAATCCCGCTACCGCATCCGAGATCGAGCACGACGCTGCCGGGCCGTACATAGTGGCGAATCGCCTCTCTGTAGGCGCGCGTTCGCTCCCCATCGCCAATCAGCTCACGGTGATAATCGATCACGGTTGCCCGAGCTCGTCGTAATACATCAGGAAATCGGTGGAGCGGACAGGCGTTCCTGCCTGGCGAAGCAGCGCAGCGATCTGTCCGCGGTGATACGTCGAATGATTCGCTGTGTGCTGCATCGCGTGCACGAGCGTGTACTCCCAGCGCTCACCCTGGAGGTTTTCGTACGCGATCTTCTTGCGGAGCTGTTGATCGCTCAACGAGTCGAGAAAGAGCATCCGCTGCTCTTCGACATCACGCCATTGTGTCTGCACGGAATCGAGCCCCTCGAATTCTTCCGTCGTGAAGCGACGCTTCGGCGATTCCCCGTTCCAGCGCTGGAACCAGATCCATTCCGCCCAGAAGATATGAACGAAGGTGCCGAGGATGGATCGGAAACTGGTTCCTGTATCGCCGGTCAGCTGCTCGGAGGAGAGGAGCCGCGAATCGGTGATGAGCCTCGCGTTGGCCCAGTCGTTGTAGGCGAAGAGCGCGCGCATTTCGTTGGCGTTCATGGCTGTGTCTGGTGAGCTTACAACGTTAAGCAGCAGACAGCAGACAGCAGGCAGCAGGGGAGGGCGGGGGCAATCGACCTGCTGTCAGCTGCCCGCTGTCTGCTGCCTGAGTTAGAATGCACGGTTTCAACGCGGCCTCCCAGCCGGGAGGTCCATCAATCTAGGAGTTTTGATGACTGCCACACTCGAAGTGACGCATCCGTTCGATGCTGCCACGGCCGCGGGTCGCGAGCCGTACAAGATCAAGAACATTCAGGAAGCCACGTTGGGCCGTTCCGAGATTCGCCTTGCCGAGCACGAGATGCCGGGACTGATGGCGATCCGCGAGAAGTACGGCAAGGCGAAGCCGCTCGCCGGCGCGCGCATCATGGGCTCACTGCACATGACCGTGCAGACCGCCGTCCTGATCGAGACTCTCGACATCCTCGGCGCCGACGTTCGCTGGGTCTCGTGCAACATCTTCTCGACGCAGGATTCCGCTGCTGCCGCCGTAGTCGTCGGACGGCCGGAGACTGGCGGTACGATCGGGAATCCGCGCGGCATTCCGGTGTATGCGTGGAAGGGTGAGACGCTCGAGGAGTACTGGTGGTGTACGTCCGAGGCGTTGATGTGGCCGGATGGCGGCGGTCCGACGCTGATGGTCGATGACGGCGGCGATGCGACGCTCCTCGTTCACAAGGGTGTCGAGTTCGAAGGCAAGGGACATGTCCCCGACTTCAATGGCGCGGACGAGCCGGAAGAGTGGGGCGTGATTCTCGATCTGCTTCGCCGTGAGATCGCGCGCGACAACAAGCGCTGGACGCGCGTCGCAGCGAGCATCAAGGGCGTGTCGGAAGAGACGACCACCGGCGTGCATCGTCTGTATCAGATGATGGAAGCTGGATCGCTGTTGTTCCCTGCGATCAATGTCAATGACTCGGTGACGAAGTCGAAATTCGACAACATCTATGGCTGCCGCCACTCCGTCATCGACGGTCTCAATCGCGCCAGCGACGTGATGATTGCGGGCAAGCTCGCCGTCGTCTGTGGCTATGGCGAAGTCGGGAAGGGCTGCGCGCATGCTCTGCGCGGCCAGGGAGCGCGCGTCGTCGTGACCGAGATCGATCCGATCTGTGCACTGCAGGCCTCGATGGAAGGTTTCGAAGTGCGAAAGCTGGAGAGCGTTCTTGAGCGCGCGGACATCTTCATTACGGCGACCGGCAACAAAGACATCATCATGGCCGAGCACATGTCGAAGATGAAGCACAATGCGATCGTTGGAAACATCGGTCACTTCGACAATGAGATCGACATGGCCGGTCTCAAGAAAGTGAAGGGCATCCGCCACGTCAACATCAAGCCGCAGTATGACGAGTGGGTGTTCCCCGATGGCCACAGCGTGCTGATTCTTGCTGAAGGACGCCTGATGAACCTCGGCTGCGCCACGGGTCATCCGTCGTTCGTCATGTCGGCTTCGTTCACCAATCAGGTACTGGCGCAGCTCGCTCTGTGGCAGAACAATGGTGAGTATGGCAAGCAGGTTTATGTGCTGCCCAAGAGGCTCGACGAGGAGGTTGCACGTCTGCATTTAGCGCACCTCGGCGTCGAACTGACGGCGCTCACACAGGATCAGGCGAGCTATCTCGGCATTCCGGCCGACGGACCGTTCAAGACGGATCACTATCGGTACTAATTTGGCACGTCATTATGGCGTTCAATGAAACGGGCGGCTTATGCCGCCCGTTTTGTTATGATGCACACAGTTTTGTGCGCATCTGACGCGCGCAACAGGAGGATTGAAAGTGCCAAGACCGAGGAAGAATGCCGCCGCGAATCCCTCATTGTCGCCGGGTCAGGCTGCCTATGTTCTCGACCGTTTGATTCGTGATCGCAGGGTCACACAGTACGACGTGCAGCGTTACGTCAGTGAGATCGGCAAGGAGATTGCGGATCTTCAGCGCCGTCTCGCCTCACTGCAACAGGTTGGCGGAGGAAGCTCGTCAGCAGCACCTGCGCCGCGCCGTCGGGGCCGTCCGGCGGGTCGTCCTGCCGCTGCCGCCGCACCAGCCGCTGCAGCCGCAGCAGCACCTGCGAAGCGTGCGCGCCGCCGCGCGATTACAAAGGAACAGCTCGCGTCACGTCAGCTCCAGGGGCGCTATCTGGCACTGGTTCGCCAGATCCCGTCCTCGCGCCGTTCGTTGTACGCCAAGATCGCTAAAGAAAAAGGCCGTGAGGCAGCAATCAAGGAAATGCAGAACGCGATCGGGAAGTAGTTTCGCCGTTGATCGATTTGAAGGGCGCACTGTGGTGCGCTCTTTTTTTTTCCAGTGGAGCGGCAGGCGCCTCGCCTGCCGGCTCGGTGGACAGGCGAGGGCGCCTGTCCCCCACAAAGTCACTTCTTCAGCATCCTGACAAACGCCACGACGTCCTTCACCTGCTGCTGGTTCAATGACGACTTGAACGATGGCATTTTTCCTTTGCCGTTCGTGACTGACGCAATCAATTCGGCATCCGTCTTCTTCTGTACGTCATCCGAGCGCAGATCGCTGGCCTTCACGGTCTTGCCGGCGGGGGTGTTGCCGCTGCCGTCGTCGCCGTGGCACGCCTTGCACATCTTGGTGCGGTAAATGACGGCGCCAGGCGACTCTGCAGCAAACAGTGGCAACGATAGCGCTGTCAGGAGCAACAGGAGGGATCGCATGAAAGGCAGGATACACTTCGCCAACCCATGCGCAAGTTCCTGCTTCTGTCGCTGCTTATCGCGCACTCAGCATTGGGTGCGACCGTAACGCTGCTGCACTTCTCCGACTATCACTCCCATGCACTGCCTTTCTATTCAGAGGACCAGCCGGGCCGTGGCGGCATTGCACGTGCGATCGGTTATCTCGAGCGCGAGCACCGGCGGGGTGCACTCGTTCTGAGTGGCGGCGACATGGTCAATAAAGGTTCGCCGGCGTGGTCGGACAAATACGGCTGCGCGGAGTGGCCGTGGTTCAACGGCATCGTCGATGCGATGGCCTTCGGGAATCACGACTCTGACTACGGTTACTCCTGGTTTCAGGATTGCCGCACGAAGCTTCACTATCCCGTCCTGAGCGCGAACACGGCCGGCTTTCAGCGCTACGAAGTTTTCAAGATTCATGGCGTCCGCATCGGAGTCTTCGCGGTGGCGGGGCCGGACTTCAATGCCCTCGTCAAGACGCCCGGACTGCATTTCAGCGAAGCGATTTCTGCCGCGCGCGATGTCGTAAGAATCCTGCGCGAGGAGGAGCATGTCGACGCGGTCGTCCTAATCGGGCATGAACATACGAACGACGATTTCAAACTCGCGCGTGCTGTGCCCGGCATCGACGTCATCCTCGGTACTCACAGCCACGAAAAGCATGAGCTCACGAAGATCGACGGCACTTCGACCTGGTTCATTGCGCCCTATCAATATCTGACGTACATCAGCCGCGTAACGCTGACGTTCAATGGACACAAACTCGCCGGCGTTCACGGAACGCTGGTGCCCGTCGATGCCTCGATGAAGCCGTCGAAGGCGATCGAAGCGCGTGCCGCGGCAATGCAACGCGAGCTGGAGCGCGACCCTCAATACGCGCCGTTCTTCGAGCGGCTGGGAGTGCTCGACCACTCGATGAGCATCGACGAGGTTGCGGCGAAGACCCTGGAGGCGATGCGCAACGCAACACATGCGGACGTCGCATTCTCAACGACGAGCAGCTTCCGGCAGCCACTCGAAAAAGGGAACCTCACTCTCGAAGCGCTTCGGGCGTCGATGCCTTATGACAACGACATCGTCGTCTGCGAATTACACGGGGACGCGCTGAAAGCGATGTACGAAGCGATTCAGTCGCGAAAGGGAACCGACTCGTACTGCTATGTCTCCGGACCGGCGGCGATCGATCCGTCGAAGACGTACAGAGTGGCCACGACCGACTATGTCGCGAAGATCGCGTACCGGAAAGAGCTCACCTGCGACGCTCAGAAGAGCGGCTTTCGGGTTCGTGACGAACTGCGCAAGGCGCTTACTTCCGCTCGCCCGAAGAGCGGATCGTGACGACTTTGCTCAGCGTGTCGAACCAGAATGGGGCGCCGAGCGAAAACGCAAACGCGCTGAGCAGGAGTCCTGCGATTTTCAGCCACCCGATCTGCTGAAGTGCCTCACTGAGCGACGCGGCCTGCCAGCCGAGGGAGATGCCGAGCCGGCCGCGTGTCCGCGCACTGTCGATGGTCTCCTGCAATGACTGCGGCGGGCCATTGGGATTTGCTTTCACATACGCGGTGGCCTGCGCCACGAGCGCGTCGCGCATCGTGCCGTCCTGCGACAGCGTATTGGAGATCGCAATGGTGTCGACGTTCGCGATCGTCGCGATCACCAGTGCGATGATGAAAAGCACCCATTGCGTCTTGCGGCGGTACCAGGAGCTCGCGCGCACCATCGAGTCCTCGAACCAGCGTTCGATGTTCTTACGAAGGGTTGGCAGGTCACTATCGGATGCATCGGCCAGTGCAACCATCGACTGGCGCAACGGAACGTTTTGAATCTTGTGCAGAGCCGCTCGAATCGCGGCGAAGTCGCGCGGCGCATCGGCGGGCGTAGGCGCCAGAATCTCGAGAGTGGTGAGAGAGAACGTCGATGACGGGATATACGTCGGCCTGCGCCCGTTCTCATGGAGACTCTGAATCAAGCCATGCGCATAGAACTCATCGGCCTTTTGACCGAGAAGATTCGTAATGGCGTTCGATAACGTACGCATGCGCGCATTCGTGACCGCGGCAAGCATCTCGCGGACTGCACTGCAGACGAGACTGAAGATCAGGTAGAGAAACAGCAGGCCGATACCGACGTCGAGTACGGGGAGACCGAACATGAGAACTCCTTAATTGGCTACGAAGTTGCGCGGGCACGCGGGCACGTGGTCCCAACCACCCCGCCGAAACCGCGAGCCCGCGTATCCGCGCACCCCCGAATTACAGCCACCCCTTCTCGCGCGCAATGCGCGCCGCTTCGACGCGATTTCCCGCTCCCAATTTGCTGATCGCCTCGGAAAGATAATTTCGCACGGTCCCTTCTGACAGATTCAATGTCGAGGCGATTGCGGCGCTCGTCTCGCCTTCGCCCGCCATGCGGAGAACCTGACGCTCGCGATCCGTCAAGGGATCGGGTTCTGTCCAGGCTTCGGCTGCGAGCTCAGGATCGATGACGCGGCCTCCCTGTGCGACGCGTCGGACTGCATTGGCCAGTTGCTCGGCCGGGGAGTCCTTCAATAGATATCCTGACGCGCCCGCGTCGAGCGCACGGCGCAGATATCCGGAGCGTGCAAACGTCGTGAGGATGATGACGCGCGTGTGCTTGCGCAGTGCGGCCGCGAGCTCGAGTCCCGTCATGCGAGGCATTTCGATGTCGGTCAGCAGAACGTCGGGCTTGTCGCGCTGACAGAGCGCGAGTGCCTCCTCACCATTCTGTGCACGGCCGATGACTTCGATGTCGCCTTCGATCTCGAGCAACGCCGCGAGCGCGCCGAGGACCATGGCCTGGTCTTCGGCGATGACGACGCGGATCATGCCGAGCGTTCTTTCTGAAAGGTCTGGACAGGCATCGTGATCGTGACGACTGTGCCATGAGAGCCGTCGCGTGACAACGTCCCGCGCAATTCTTCAATGCGTTCCAGCATGCCGGTCAGCCCGCTGCCGTAAGGTTCATTGCCGCCGCGTCCATTGTCGGCGATCGTCAGGACATAGGAGTTGTCGCGATGCGCGAGCGCGATGCGGCACTCCGTTGCGTGCGCATGGCGGACGATGTTGGTCACGCCTTCACGGATCGCGAGCGAGAGGACCGCCTCTTGTGCGGCCGGGATCTGCAGCGGCGGCAACTCGTAGTTGAGCGTCACGTTCGCTGCGTCCAGGGCATCGCGCGCCGACTCGATCTCGGCCTGCAGTCCTCCTGAGCGATAGCCACGCACGGCGGCACGCACTTGCGTGAGTGCATCGCGCGAGATCCGCTCGACATCGCGGATCTCGTTACGCGCGCGCTCCGGATCGCGCTCTGCGAGCTTCGACGCGAGCTCCGACTTGAGCACGATGACAGAGAGCGTATGTCCGAGCAGATCGTGGAGATCACGTGCAATGCGCTCGCGCTCTGCCACTTTGGCGAGATGTTCGATCTCGTCGTGGGCGAGCCGCAGTTTCTTGGTCGAGCGCGCGACGCCTTCGAAGTGAACTCCGATTGCCCCGACCAGAGCAACGAAGACGACGGCCCAGATCAAAGAAACCGGGTTGATGTGGCAGATCACGATCTCGGCGATGAGGATGATCTCGATGGCGCTGATGATCGCGGCCGCATGGCGATCGTTGTCGATGTGCGCAGCAAATGAAGACGCGTAGATCAATGCGACAGCGGCCGCCGTATTCAGAGGAAGCAGCACGACGCCGATCAGCGTGAGGCCGCCGATGATCGGAAGCACGCGCGCTCCGCGGACCCAGTGTCCGCGGAAGTAGAGCGCGAGAATCGCGATGGTGCCGCCGATCGAGATGAGCCAGTCGGCCGCGCTGGGATGTTTCGAGAGTCCCGGCGAGATCAGGAAGAACGTGACATAGATGGTCCACGCGTACGGCGTCCATCCAAGGTTGTCGTCTTTCGGGATCAGGCGCATGGCGTGCTCTTCATTGTCCGTCAAGTGGCGTGCGGACGAGACGTCCGCAGTCCACCTACTGCACTTCATCCTTTCTATAGCCGCGATACGCAACTCCAAGGAACAACGCCGTCGCAATCGCCAGAGCGGTCACATGCACGTACGCCGGCAGTCCCCGTCCTCCGCCCAATGTCTTCAACGCGAGCTGCGAGAGATGAAACGGCGGAAGGAAGAACGCGGCGCGCTGCAACCCCTGCGGCAGCGCCCAGATCGGAACCCAGAGTCCCGAGAGGAACGACATCGGAAGATAGATGAGGTTCACGATCGGGACAGCGGAAGTCGGTGCGACGTGATAGCCGATCGCGAGGCCGAGTGCGCCGAACGTGATCGCGCCCGTGGCGAGCACTCCGATCAGTGCCAGCGCATGGCCGAACGTCAACTGCGCTCCGCCGATCGTGAGTCCGAGAGTGATGAGGGCGAGCACGATGATCACGCTGAACAGCATCGCCATCGCGATCTTCGCGACGAAGTAGGCGCCCATCGGCATGGGTGTCGTCCTCTTGACTTGCAGCCAGCCTTGCCCGCGCTCGACGGCCACATTGACTCCGAAACCGAAGAGTGAAGCCGCGATCACGCCGAAGGCTCCGTACGTCGCAAGCATGTACGTCGACATTCCCATGCCGCCGCCATGTTGCTGTCCGAGCACGACGGCGAAGAACACATAGAAGATGACCGGGAACAGCAGTGTCGGATAGGCGTAGTGCGGGTTGCGCAGCGCTTTGAGGAATTCGAATTTGATCTCGAGCAGATAGGTGCGAAGCATTTCGTTCTCCTTAGCGGCCGAGCAACGCGAGGAATGCATCCTCGAGCGAGCGGGCGCCATGTTTGATTTCAGAAGGTGAGCCTTCGGCGACGAGGCGGCCGTGATCGATCACAGCAACGCGGTCGGCGAGGGCATCGGCTTCGTCGAGATAGTGCGTCGTCAGGAGCACGGACTTGCCGCGCGCGACGAAGGCGCGAATCTGCTTCCAGAGTGCGCGGCGCGCTTCGACGTCGAGTCCGACGGTTGGCTCGTCGAGCGCGATGAAGTCGGGATTGCCGCAGATCGCGAGTCCGAAGAGCAGCCGCTGTTTCTGACCGCCGGAGAGCGCGCCGAACTGCTTCTTCTCGATGCCTTCGAGCCCGGCGGCGGCGATGACTTCGTCGATCGCCATGGGTGCGGGGTAGTAGCTCGAGAAGAGCTCGATGTGCTCGCGTACGCGCAGCGTTTCGGGAACGCGCGCGACCTGCAGCATTGCGCCGGTGCGAACGCGATTCACCGCATCGCGCGGATCGGCGCCGAAGACGCGCGCGACGCCGGCGTCCGGCGCGCAGAGGCCGAGGAGCAGGCGAACGGCCGTGGTCTTGCCGGCGCCATTGGGACCGAGGAGCGCGACGAGCTCGCCGGGCTGGATGCCGAAGGTGATGTTGTCCAGCGCGGTCGTCGTGCCGAAGCGCTTGGTGACATTCGCCAGCTGGGCCGGCGGAGGTGCGGCGAAAACCTGATGCAGTGTGCTCATGCCGCATACGATGCGGCCGTCGCGGATTTCGCACTAATGGAGAAGGTCAAGAGTGTGAGATGACGTTTGTCACAGCCTGCTGTCTGCTGCCTGCTGACAGCTGCCTGATCTTTTGTATGATGTGCCCCCGTGAGCATCGCACTCAACGAAACCCCTCCAACTTCACGCACCTGGTTTGGGTCCTTCTGGGCGACAGCCATCGGCAAGAAGGCGGTGATGGCCCTGACGGGAGTCTTCCTGTTCGGCTGGATCTTCCTTCACATGTTCGGCAACCTGAAGGTCTACTTCGGACCAGAGCACTACAACAACTACGCGAAGTTCCTGATCACCATGGGCTCGCCGCTGCTCGGCGAGGCCTGGGCACTATGGGCGTCGCGCAGTCTGCTGATCGTCGCCGTTGTGCTGCACATCTGGGCTGCAACGTCGCTGACGCTGATGAATCAGGCAGCGCGTCCCATCGAGTATCGCCGCCGCGACTACATCAAGGGCGACTACGCGGCGCGCACGATGCGCTGGGGCGGCGTGATCATCTTCCTGTTCGTCATCTACCACCTGCTGCACCTGACGACGGGCACGCTGCATCCGAACTACATCGAGCACGACGTCTATCACAACTTCGTGACCGGCTTTCAGGTGTGGTGGGCGAGCGCGATTTACATCGTCGCGAATCTCGCTCTCGGACTGCACCTCTACCACGGTCTCTGGAGCATGTTCAATTCGCTCGGATTGAACAATCCGAAATTCAACAGCTGGAAAAGAGTTTTCGCGACCGTGTTCGCGCTCGTGATCACGATCGGCAATCTCTCCTTCCCGATCGCGGTGCTGTTGGGAATCGTGAGGTAATCGCCAAGATGGAACTCGACAGCAAGATTCCTCCCGGTCCGCTCGCACAGAAGTGGGCCTATGCAAAATCGCACTACAAGCTGGTGAACCCGGCCAACAAGCGCAAGTACAAGGTGATCGTCGTCGGCGCGGGACTGGCCGGCGGCGCTGCCGCGGCGACGATGGCGGAGCTCGGCTACAACGTGAAGTGCTTCGTCTATCACGACTCGCCACGCCGCGCGCACTCGATCGCCGCGCAGGGCGGCATCAACGCCGCGAAGAATTATCAGAATGACGGCGACTCGGTCTTTCGTCTCTTCTACGACACGGTCAAGGGCGGCGACTATCGTGCGCGTGAATCGAACGTGCATCGCCTCGCCGAGCTCTCGGTCAACATCATCGACCAGGCAGTCGCGCAGGGTGTGCCGTTCGCGCGCGAGTACGGCGGCACGCTCGACAATCGTTCGTTCGGCGGCGTGCAGGTGTCGCGCACGTTCTACGCGCGCGGTCAAACGGGACAGCAGTTGCTGCTCGGCGCGTTCCAGGCGCTCGAGCGTCAGATCGCACTCGGCCGCGTGAAGATGTATCCGCGCCATGAGATGCTCGACCTCGTCATCGTCGGCGGCGAAGCGAAAGGCATCATCGTCCGCAACATGGTCACCGGGGAGATCCAGGCGCATGCGGCAGATGCAGTCGTCCTCGGCACCGGCGGCTACTCCAACGTCTTCTACCTCTCGACGAATGCGAAGGCGAGCAACGCCACCGCCATCTGGCGCGCACACAAGCGCGGAGCACTGTTCGCCAATCCCTGCTACACGCAGATCCATCCGACGTGCATTCCGCAGTCGGGCGATTTTCAATCGAAGCTGACGCTGATGTCGGAGTCGCTGCGCAACGACGGACGGATCTGGGTTCCGAAGAAAGAGGGCGACAAGCGCGGCCCCGCGGAGATTCCGGAGAGCGAGCGCGATTATTACCTCGAGCGGAAGTATCCGTCGTTCGGCAATCTCGCACCGCGCGACATCGCCTCGCGTGCGGCGAAGGAAGCGTGCGATGACGGCCGCGGAGTCGGCGCTTCAGGCCGCGGCGTCTATCTCGATTTCGCCGATGCCATCAAGCGCCTCGGACGCGCAACGATCGAAGAGCGCTACGGCAACCTCTTCGAGATGTATCACGACATCACGGCCGAGGATCCGTACGTGGTGCCGATGCGCATCTATCCCGCGCCGCACTACACGATGGGCGGACTGTGGGTCGACTACAACCTGATGTCGAACGTACAGGGTCTGTACGTCACAGGTGAGGCGAACTTCTCCGATCACGGCGCGAACCGCCTTGGCGCGAGCGCTCTGATGCAGGGACTCGCCGACGGTTACTTCGTGCTTCCGGTGACGATCGGCGATTACCTCGCCGGTCAGATGAACAAGAAGGTGAGTACCGATCGCGCGGAGTTCAAGGATGCGATGGCGCAGACGAGCGATCGTATGAGCAAACTGCTCGGTGCGAAGGGAACGCGCAGCGTCGACTCTTTCCACAAGGAGCTGGGCTCGATCATGTGGGAATACTGCGGCATGGCGCGCACGGCCGAGGGGTTGAAGAAGGCGATTCCGATGATTCGCGAGCTGCGGCAGCGCTACTGGAAGGAAGTGCGCGTGCTCGGCGCGGGCGAGGAGCCGAATCAATCGTTGGAGAAGGCGGGACGCGTTGCCGACTACTTCGAGCTCGCAGAATTGATGTGCTTCGATGCACTGCATCGCAACGAGTCGTGCGGCGGCCACTTCCGCGTCGAGTATCAGGACGAGGGAGAGGCGCAGCGCAACGACAAGGAATTCCAGTACGTCGCCGCGTGGCAATACAACGGCGATGATGCCGAGCCGGTCCTGCACAAAGAGGATCTGGTCTACGAGGAAGTGAAGCCGAGCACGAGGTCCTACAAATGAATCTGACTCTGCATGTCTGGCGGCAGGCCGCTCGCAGCGAGAACGGCAAGTTCGTCACCTACAAAGCCGAGAACATTTCGGCCGATGCTTCGTTCCTCGAGATGCTCGATGTCGTCAACGAGACACTGATCGAGAAAGGCGAAGATCCGATCCACTTCGAGCACGACTGCCGCGAAGGTATCTGCGGTTCATGCGGCATGATGATCAACGGCGTCGCACACGGTCCGATCGGCAAGACGGCGACGTGCCAGTTGCACATGCGCCATTTCAATGATGGCGACGAGGTCGTAATCGAGCCGTGGCGTGCGCGCGCGTTTCCGGTGATCAAGGATCTGATCGTCGATCGCAGCGGACTCGATCGCATCATCCAGGCGGGCGGCTTCGTGTCGGTGAACACGGGAAGCGCGATCGAGGCGAACTCGCTGCCGATTCCGAAGCCGGTGCAGGAACTGGCGATGGATGCGGCGGAGTGCATCCAGTGTGGTGCATGCGTCGCGCAGTGTCCCAACGGCGCGGGCCAGCTGTTTACTGCAGCAAAGGTCTCCCACCTCGGTCTGCTCCCGCAGGGACAGCCGGAGCGCTATTCGCGGGTGGTCAAGATGGTGGAGACGATGGAGTCGATGTTCGGCTCCTGCACGATGTTCCGCGAATGTGAAGCGGTGTGTCCGAAGGGTATTTCGACGGACTTCATCGCCCGCATGAATCGCGATTACATCGTGGCAAAGTTCAAGAGAGAGTAACGAGTGATGAGTGATGAGTGACGAGTGACGAGTGACGAGTGACGAGTGACGAGTGACGAGTGATGAGTGACGAGTGACGAGTGATGAGTGACGAGTGACGAGTGACGAGTGATGAGTGACGAGTGATGAGTGACGAGTGATGGCAAACACTCGTCACTCGCTACTCGTCACTTTCTTACTTTCGCAACCGTGTCCTTCGCCATCTTCAAATGCTCCTGCAGCGCCGGCAGCGTCTTTCCTGCCCACGCTTTGAGGTCGGCATCCCTGGCATCCTTCGACTGCTTCTCGAATTCTTTGACGACCTTTTCGTGATCGTCGGCCATCGCCTTCATGTAGGCCTTGTCGAAGTCTTTGCCTGATTTCTTCGAGAGATCGTCTGCGATTTTCTTGTGCTCGTCGTCGAGATCCGCCGGAAGGGTGACGCCTTTCGTCATGGCGAGTTGTTTCAATTCATCGTTCGCCTTCGAGTGATCGCTGACCATTTTGTCCGCGAATGCTTTGACCGAAGGATCGGTCGCCTTCGATTGCGCAGTCGTTGAAATCTGAACTTCGGCCATGCCGCCTTGCGCGGTCTTCGTGATGAAGTCCAGGTCGGCAGGATCGACGCTTGCGGCGGCTGTCGACGTCGTGGTCGTTCCGCTCGTGTCGTAAGTCGATGTCGTGCCGGACGTATCGCTGGCCGTCGTGCTCGTGCTCGCCGTTTCGTTGAGTGTGGTCGTTTCCTCGTTTTTCTTGCACGCCAGTGTGCTGATTACGAGTAGTGCTGCGAGAAATATGGGTAACTGCCTTTTCATCGTTCCTCCAACAAAGTTTTGCAGGCGGATGGGACCGGTGCAGGAAGTGCTCCAATTCGCGCGTTAGAATGAATACGGGTCCGAAATGTCCAGCAAGGCGGAGTTGCAGGGGATCGCCGCTGAATCTGCCAGGTTGTTCAAGGCGCCGGTGGCGTTGATCGGAGTGCTCGAGCCGGCACAGGAGAGCGTTCGCGCGATCTCCGGCTGGGACATCGAGGCATTGCCGCGTGCATGCTCATTCGCGGCGCTCGTGGCGGATTCGCAAGAAGTCGTGATCGCTGGAGACACCACGTCCGATGGGCGTCTCGCATCGCATCCGCTCGTCAAGGGCCAGCCCCATATTCGTTTCGCCGCGGTCGCTCCCATCGTCGACGACGGGCGTTTTCTGGGCGCCTTGACACTCCTCGACACCCAACCGCACGAAGTCGCGAACGATCAGGCGGCGCTGCTGCGTACGCTTGCGCGTTATGCGGCGCGCGTCCTCGTGTTCGATGAGCGAATCGACGAGAGCGAAGAACGCTTCCGCGATTTCTTCGATCGCATCCCCGAATTCGTGATGAGCATCAACGCCGAAGGGAAGCTGCTGCACGCGAACGAGGCGACGTTCGGCATCCTCGGCTACTCGTTCGAAGAACTGAAGAAGACTGCCATCACTCGCGTGATCGAGCCCGAATCGCGTGAGGCGTTCCGGCGCGCGTTCGGCGAAGTGTTCTCGTCGGGCAATCCTCAGACGGTCGAGACGATTTTCGTGACGAGCGCCGGGCGGCGCATCGATGTCGAAGGCTCGCTCTATCCGAAGCTCATCGATGATGTTCCGGTGCTCATTCGCGTGATGTTTCGCGACATCACGGAGCGCAAGCAGTTCGAGGCAGATCTCGGAAGTGCGCGTGACGCTGCGCTCGAGGCGGCGAGACTCAAGACGCACTTCCTCACGAATGTGAGCCACGAGATCCGCACGCCGATGAACGGCATCGTCGGGATGATCGACCTGCTCCTGTCGACCTCCCTCGATCCGACACAGCGCGACTATGCACATCAGGCACGATCCAGCGCGGAAGAGTTGCTGTCGATCGTCAACAACATCCTCTACGTGTCGAACCTCGAGGCCGGCGGTCTCGCCCCGGCGATGGTCGACTTCGATCTGCCGCGCACGCTGCAGCGAATCGTCGAGGTCCTCCAGGTCGGCGCGCTAGGCAAAGACCTCGACATTCGAATGGAGATGGACAAGGCCATCCCATCGATCGTGCGAGGACATCAGGGACGCTTGCGTCAGGTCATCACGAACTTGATGGAGAACGCGATCAAGTTCACGGAGGAAGGGCACATCGTGCTCGCCGTCTCACAACAGACGGAGACGGAAACGCATCGAGTGCTGCGGTTCGAAGTGCGCGACACCGGCCCGGGCATTTCGGCTGAGGATCGCCTGCTGCTCTTCGAGCGTTTCTCGCAGATCGATTCTTCGTCGACACGCCGCTTCAGCGGAATCGGCCTCGGGCTCGCAACTGCAAGGCAACTCGTCGAGACGATGGGCGGACTCATCGACGTCGAATCGGCCATTGGGACGGGGTCGACGTTCTGGTTCACAGTTCCGTTTCCGAAGCAGCTCGGCGCGCGGCGCCCGATCGTTTCGAGCGATCTCGAGTTTCGTGGCAAGCGCGTAATGCTCGTCGATCACTATCCGACCAGCCGTCAGATCGTGCGGCACTATCTCGAGACGACGTGGGAGATGCGCGTGGGCGAGGCGGAGTCTGCGGATGATGTGATCGCCGCGCTGCGACGCGAAACGGCGGCGGGTGATCCGTACCGCCTCGTGCTGTTCGACACCATGCACGACATGGATCCGCTCTCGTTCGCGCGCGAGGTCGCGTCGCGAAGCGAGATCGCGGGAACGAGTCTGGTTTTTCTTGCTTCCGATACGCGCGAGATCAATCAGGAGCGGCTGCGTGAGGCTGGTATTCAGGCATTCATCGCCAAGCCGGTTGGCCAGGCAGAGCTCTTCGATGCGATTACCGTAGCGCTTGCGCATGACGCGATCCCGCTCGTGAAGCTCGCTGCGCTGCAACAGGAGGACAAGCGTCCGGCGCCCCGCGAGATCTCCGCTGAGGAGCGGAAGGCGATTCGCGTGCTGCTGGCCGAAGACAATTTCCTGAATCGCAAGCTGACGATGAGTCAACTCGAGAAACTCGGCTACCACGCTGATTCCGTGGGCAACGGGAAGGAAGCATTGGAGGCCGCGATGCGAGGGGCGTACGACGTGATCCTCATGGATTGTCAGATGCCTGTGATGGATGGCTACGAGGCGACGATGGAGATCCGGCGGCGCGACAACGCGAATGGGACGCGGCGCCGCATCATCGCGATGACGGCGAACGCGTTGGAAGGCGATCGCGAAAAGTGTCTGGCGGCCGGCATGGACGATTACCTGTCGAAGCCTACACGGCACGAGGATCTCGAGAAGGCTCTGGCGCGCGCGGTTCTCTCCGTTACAAGCGCTTCGTGAGTGCTGCTGCAAGTCGTTCGTAATCGGCGAGCTCGTTGTAGAGCTGCGCCGAGACGCGCAGGATTCGCTTCGGCGGATGCGGCCACGGCACGAGCGGGACTTCGATGTGATCTTCGAAGAGCAACGTGTCTTGCAGCGGATCGCCGTAGAGCGATGGTGCTGTAAGCGCGTTGCCGTCGGGCAGTGGAATGGCCGCCATCGATCCGATCATCTCGTCGGGCGCGGGATGCTCGACCTGCAACGCTGAAGAGAGAAGATCGCGCGCGGCAAGTGCGAGGCTTCGATTGTGCTTCATCACTTCGAGCCATCCGCCATCGACGAGCGAAGCCATGTAGCGAATCGCCTCGGCCGAGGCGAGCCAGGCGGAAGGATCGTAGGTGCCGGTCCAGTCGAACTCGAGGTGATAGCGGCTTCGATCGCTGCGCGTGGAGTTCGCGCCGTGGCTGATCGCGACGGGGCGAAGCCCGAGGCGGCGATTCTTGCGCGCGTAGAGAAAAGCGGCGCCTTTCGGCGCGCAGACCCACTTGTGAAGATTGGCCGTGTAGTACGCCGCATCGAGCTCGCGCAGGTTCAAAGGCAGCATGCCGGGCGCGTGGGCACCATCGACCAGGACGTCGACGTTGCGTGACTTCAGCTCGGCGATGATCCGTTTGATGGGGAGGACGAGCGCGGTCTGACTCGTGACGTGGTCGATGATGAGGAGTCGCGTGCGATCGCTGACCTTCTCCATGATTCGCTCGACCGCGGCCTCGGATGACGCGATGGGGAAGGGGATCTCCGCGACCGCGACCTTGGCTCCAGCGAGGCCTGCGACATACTCGATCGCGTTGCGTGTCGCGTTGTATTCCTGATTCGTGACCAGCAGTTCGTCGTGTTTGTCGAGGTCGAGCGAGCGGAGCACGCCGTTGATTCCGGCTGTGGCATTCGGTACGAACGCGAGGTCCTCGGGCCCGGCACCGACGAAGTTCGCGAGCTCCTGGCGTGCGGCGTCGAGGAGAGGCTCGAGCTCGCGTACCATGAATCGCACCGGCTCGCGTTCCAGCTGCGCGCGAAACTCATCCTGCTTCGCGAGAATCGCGAGCGGCGTGGCGCCGAAGGAACCATGGTTGAGGAACGTGATCCCGGGGTCGAGAAGCCAGAGGTGTTTCATTGCGGGATTTGGCTAACCAGCCGTTGCACTCCTTCGGCAAAGATGTCGGGGCGAGTCAGGAGTGACACGACGAGGTGCCCCTCTGATTCGAAGTCGAAAAAATATCCCGGATGGACCGCGACGGAATGCCGTTCGATCAGACGAAGAGCGAGCTCCTCTTCCGGCTCGATGCTGGGGATGCGAAGGACTGCGGACCAGCCGCCCTCGACCGGCAGGATTCGCACACTCGGCGCGAGCTCGATCGCGCGCGTGAGCACGTCGAGGTTCAGGCGTGTCCGTGCGCGGATCGCATCGCGAATCGACGGGCCGATGCGCAGCAGGTCGTGCAGTGCCTCCTGCACGGGAGTGGACACCGACAGGTAATTGTCGGCAATCAACTCGAGCGCAGAGATCGCATCCGCGGCGCCCGGCCCGCTCACGCGAATCCAGCCGAGCTTCAGATGCGGCAGGCCGGCAGATTTCGAGAGACCTCCAAGCGTGAACGTCAGCACGTCGTCGCGCACCAGGCTCTGATGCCCGGAATCATCGAGCGCGTAGTCGAAGAAGACTTCGTCCGAAATGATCGGGCGATTGAACGCAGCCAGTGATTCCTGCTCCTGCGGCGCGACGTACGAGCCGGTCGGATTGTTGGGATTGACGACGATGATCGCGCGCGTGCGCGGCGTCATCGCCTGTTCGATGTGTGCCGATTCGATCTCCCAGCGGCGATGAAGCTCGAGCGGGAACGAGCGCAGCTCGATCAACTCGAGCGTTGCCAGATGTTCAAGGAGCGGATACGACGGCGTGGCAGTCAGCACGGCGTCGCCGGGATCGGTCAGCAGCTTGAACAGATATCCGTAGGCTTCGCTGGTGCTGGCCGTAATGACGAGATTCGCAGCATCGCATCGGAGGTGACGGGCGACGGCTTCGCGCGCGGAGGGGATGCCGAGCGGATGCGGATCGTAAGCAGCACGGGCTGCACGCGCGAATGCTTCGCTGAGCTCATCAAGCGGATATGCGATGCCCGCGCGTGTCGGATTCGACTCCGTCAGATCGAGCAGGCCCGAGCATGAAGCGCGTGCAATCGCGAGTCGATTCGACGGCGCGTTCCAATGCGCGCGGCGTGAGAAGGTCATTCAGCGCGCGATCGTATCAGTGCAGGAGATCGGCGTTGACTCCGTCTGCGGAGGCATCGTTGCGCGGGCTTCCTGCATCGTCTTCGCCGCCTCGCTGCAATCGCCTTTTGCGGCGAGTATGCGCGCGAGCGTGTCGAGCACGACCCAGGTGTCCGGCCCTTTCTGCGCCACTGCCTCACGTGCGAACGTTTCGGCTTCGGGCAGCCTCTTTTCTTCGAGGAGCAGCCACGCGAGGTTGTTGAGTGCGTCGCGCGATGCGGCGTCGAGTTTCAGCGCGTGGCGAAATGCCTCTTCCGATTCGCTGCGATGACCGAGCTTCATCTCGACGTTGCCGAGGTTGGTCCAGGCGAGGATGGAGTCGGGGTGCTGCGCGAGAAGCTTGCGGTATTCCGATGCGGCGCCTGCAGTGTTGCCATTTTCCTCGAGTGCGACTGCTGCGCGAAGGAAGGACGCGGCCGGATCGCGTGGATGGATGAGGATCGCGGCGTGACCGCCTCCGTCCCAGGCTTTCTCGAGGCGATCGAAGGTCGTCCAGCGTGCCTTCGCATCGCCGAACTGCGTGCGGATCAGGCCGCGCTCGGCATCGAGTCCGTCGACGACGATGTAGTGGAAGAAGTCGAACTGCCGGCCGAAGGAGTCGATCACACGCAGCATCAGGATCGCGGGATGACCGTTGCGAAGTTCGTTTTCGATGAGTGCGCGGTCGCCGGTGACGAGCGTGGCGTCGAAGCCCTTGCTGCGCGCCGCGAGGAGTAAGTCGATCGTCAGGACGCCGCCTCGCATCTTGGGAAGCGACGCATCCCACGTCTGCATGCTCGTCGTCTCGCCGTAATGTTGGAGCACCGTGGCGAGAGAACCTGCGCCGCATGACTCGATGCCCCATTTCAGTTGAGGCACGTCAGGGATGACCACGGCGGACGGAGATGCATGCTGCGAGCGGGGCGTGATGGTGATGCAGGAGACGGTCAGCAGGCAGCAGGCAGCGGGCAGCAGTGTGGAGACGAGTCGGGCGAGCCAGTTGCTCGCCCGAGACGAAGACCGCGGTTCGTTCACGACAGTGCGATGACGAGGACGAGAGCAGCGAGTGCACCGATCCCGATCCAGATCCATTCCTGCTGCGTGAGACCTGCGGCCTGCAGCTGGTTCAGATTCTGGGCGAGCTGGTGAACATCCTGCGGCGACAGCTGCGCCAGGCGGTCATTGACCTGCGCCTGGGTGAAGCCGTGCTGCGTGAGGACGGCAGCGACCTGATCGTTGGCCGCGACATCGCGGATCAACGCGAGATCCGCAGCGCGCGAATCAATGCTCTGATTCGGCGCGGTCTTCGACGGCATCGGCCCTGCGAACGCCGGGACCGCCGCGATCACGACGAGAAAGAAAACAACCAACAGCGATTTCTTCACGACAACCTCCTTAAGTAGCGGCGATCCACTCGGACGCCGATTCGAAGATGGAGACTCAGCAAGAGGCGGACCAGCCTAGACAGCAGGCAGCAGGCAGCAGACCGCAGGCAGAAGGATCGCGTATCGTTTTCTCCTCCTGCTGTCCGCTGCCTGCTGCCTGCACTCTGCTACTCTTTTGCACTCCCATGATCCGCTTCGAAGACATCCTCGACAAGATCGAGAGTTACAAACCCGATTACGACGAGGAGCTGCTTCAACGCGCTTACATCTTTTCAGCGCGCGAACATCGCGGGCAGGTGAGGAGCTCGGGCGAGCCCTATCTCATTCATCCGCTGAATGTCGCGTACATTCTCGCGGACATGCGGCTCGACGAAACGTCGATTGCTGTCGGACTGCTGCACGACGTGCTGGAAGACACGCTCACCACGAAAGAGAAGCTGCAGGAAACCTTCGGCAACGATGTGGCGGAGCTCGTCGATGGTGTGACGAAAATCTCGCGCTACGCGTACGTCTCGAAGGAAGAACAGCAGGCCGAGACATTTCGAAAGATGTTGCTGGCAATGGTCGGCGATCTTCGCGTCGTGCTCGTGAAGCTCGCGGATCGCCTGCACAACATGCGGACGCTGCAGTACCTGCCGGAGGAGCGGCGCCACGCGATTTCCAAAGAAACCCTCGAGATTTACGCGCCGATCGCCAACCGGCTCGGCATGGGCAAGGTGAAAGCCGAGCTCGAGGACTACTCGCTGCAGCATCTGCATCCGCGCGAGTACGACGAGTTGTCGAAGACGGTGGCGGAGAAACTCGCGGTATCGGGCGACCTCGTCGATCGCATCAAGAACACCCTTGCGCTGAGGCTGCGTGAGAACGGGATCGACTGCGAAGTGTACGGGCGCGTGAAGTCGATGTTCTCGATCTGGGCAAAGTTGCGCAGGCAGGAGACCGACATCGGTCAGGTTTACGACTACCTTGCCTTTCGCATCATCACGCCATCGATCAAGGATTGCTATGGCGCACTCGGATTCGTGCATCAGATGTGGCGTCCCGTTCCGGGCCGCATCAAGGACTACATCGCGATGCCGAAGCCGAACCTCTATCAGTCTCTGCATACGACCGTGGTGGCGGAGAAGGGTCAGCCGTTCGAAGTGCAGATCCGCACGCGCGAGATGGATCTGATCGCGGAGCAGGGCATCGCGGCGCACTGGAAGTACAAGGAAGGCCGAGTCGGTGCTCACGACGATGACAAGAGTTTTCTCTGGCTGCGGCAGCTCGTCGAGCAGCAGCAGGAGATCAAGGATCCGCGGCTGTTCCTTCATTCTCTGAAGATCGATCTCTACCCTGACGAGGTCTACACATTCACGCCGAAGGGCGACGTGTTCGCATTTCCGCGCGGTGCGACGCCGCTCGACTTCGCGTACCGCATCCACACAGACGTGGGCCACCGCTGCGTGGGCGCACGTGTGAACGGGAAGCTGGTGCCACTCAGGACACCGCTGAAGAACGGCGACATCGTCGACATCCTGCAGGGCAGCTCGCAGACGCCGAGCCGCGAATGGCTGAACATCGCGGTGACCTCGCGCGCGCGGCACAAGATCCGTCACTGGCTGAATACGGAACAGAAGCATCGTTCGATCGAGCTTGGGCGGAAGCTGATCGAAAAAGAGTCGAAGCGATACAAAGTGCAGTGGCGCAAGCTCGTCGCGGAGAACGCCCTCGATGGGGTGCTTTCCGAGCATGGACTCGCGCGCCTCGACGATCTCTACGCGGATGTCGGCTACGGCAAGGTCTCCGCAAGATCGGTCGTCGAGCGATTCGCGACGGATGAGGTGAAGGAAAAGGGACCGGCTGCGGAAGCGGGTGTGCTGCAGCAGGCGGTTCGCAGGATTTTCCCGTTCACGTCGTCATCGCAGACGATCAAAGTACGCGGCTATGACGATTTGCTGACGTATCTAGCTAAGTGCTGCAATCCGCTACCGGGGGAGCCGATTGTCGGTTACGTCACGAGAGGCAAGGGTGTGGCGGTTCACAGCGCGAATTGTCCGAACGTGAAGAATCTGATGTTCAACCCCGACCGCGAGATCGAGGTCGAATGGGCCGACCAGCGGCAGAGCCAATTCCAGGTCGAGCTGGAGGTCGTCGCGGAGGATCGTCAGGGGATACTGGCGCGAGTCATCTCGACGATCTCGAATTTGAAGACGAACATTCGTCATCTCGAGACGCGAACGGGAGACGGACGTGCGACGATCGATCTTGCGCTGGAGATTGCCGACCTCAAGCACCTGGAGAAGGTGACCAAGTCGATCGGCGTGGTGGATGGTGTGATCCGCGTCGAGCGGCGCTACAACACAGGCCGCCACGCTACGGCATGAGGATTCGAGGCGCTGGGCGCTGGGCGCTGGGCGCAACGAGAAAATTGTTCTCTGCGCCCCGCGCCTAGCGCCTCGCGCCAGCGGCGTGGGGCCGCTTAGCGCGCGGCTTTCTGGATCTTGCCGGTGCGGATGCAGCGAGTGCAGACCTGCATGCGGCGAACCGCCGTGCCGAGCTTGACGCGCACACGCTGGAGATTTGGCATCCAGCGGCGGCTCGAAACGTTGTGAGCATGGCTCACACGATTACCGAACACTGGTGTCTTACCGCAAACTTCACACATCTTGGCCATCTGAAACTCCTCAAATAACGGAAAGGGGGTGGATTGTAACCGTGCTCTGATTCGTGTGCAACTGTTCTGCGCGTCCGATTCGGGCAAACACGCGTAATCGTTCCACTTATCTAATTCCGGTAGAGTTGACACCGCCATTTAAACGTTGTAATTTCGGTCCACCTTTCAAAACTCCGGAGCCAGCGAGAAGTGAGTGAGATGGATGGGGTGAGCGGTGTTCTTCTCAAAGAGCAAAAATGTTGTCGGCCTTGATATTGGCTCCTCAGCAATCAAGCTCGTCGAGCTGAAGGAGAAAAAGGGCGGACAGTTCCAGCTCGTCAAACTTGGCATCGAGCGGCTATCGCCTGAGGCCATCGTCGACGGGTCGATCATGGATTCCTCCATGGTCGTGGAGACGATCCAGCGCCTGAACGCGGATCAAAGCGTAAAGAATTCCAATTACGCGACGTCTCTGTCGGGACACTCCGTCATCATCAAGAAGATCAGTCTTCCGTCGATGTCGCCGGAAGAACTGGCGGAGTCGATTCAATGGGAAGCTGAGCAGTACATCCCATTCGACATCAACGATGTGAATCTCGATTACGTCCCACTCACCGCACCAGGGTCGGGCGAAAACGTCGAAGTGATTCTCGTCGCCGTCAAGAAAGAGAAGATCAACGACTACACGTCGGTGATCAGTCAGACCGGCAAGCTTGCCGTGCTCGTCGATGTCGACGCCTTCGCGTTGCAGAACGCGTACGAAGCGAACAACGACGTCGAAGAGGGGAAGGTGCTCGCGCTCTGCAATGTCGGAGCGTCGGTGACGAACGTGAACGTGATGTCGAGCGGGCAATCGCTCTTCTGGCGCGATATCACGTTCGGAGGCAACCAGTACACGGACGCGATTCAGCGCGAGCTGTCGCTCTCGTTCGAACAGGCCGAGGAGCTCAAGCGCGGCAACGCGGTCGGCGACTACACCATTCAGCAGGTCATCCCCATCCTCAACTCGGTCTCAGAGGATTTCGCGGGCGAGCTTCGCAAGACGCTCGACTTCTTCACCGCGACCTCGGGCGCGGACCGCGTCGACGAGATCGTTCTCGCTGGCGGCGGATCCGGAGTGTTGAACCTCGACGCAATTCTGCGCGACAAGTTCGGCATTCCCGTATCGATCCTCGATCCCTTCCGTCGTATCACCGTTGACGAGAGTCAATTCAACCCCGAGGAGCTGGCCGAGATTGCTCCGAGTATGGCGATCGCTGTGGGCCTCGCCATCCGGAGGGTGGGGGACGCTTGATCAAGATCAACTTAGTGCGGGAAGGGCGTGCGGTTCGCGGCGGTGGCGCTGCGCCGGCTGCAGCTCCGTCTGGAGCAGGTGGTGCTGGTGGAAACATCAACAACATCATCGCGATCGGCCTGTTTTTGGCAGCCGCGATCGGTGCCGGTATCTGGTGGTTCACGAAGAACAACGAGCTGAAGAGCAAGCAGGACCTCGTAAGCAGTAAACAGGCCGAAGCACAGAAGCTCGAAGCGATCATCAAGGATGTCGAGAACTATCAGAAGCGGAAAGACAGCCTTCAGAAGCGCATCGATCTCATCAACCAGTTGAAGCAGAACCAGAAGGGTCCGGTCCGTGTGATGGATCGGATCAGTCAGGATCTTCCGGACCTCGTCTGGCTGGACCGGTTGACACTCGGTCCGGGGACCGTAGCGCTCAACGGACGGGGTTTGAACCCGAATGCGATCGCGAACTTCGTCGACAACGTCAAGAACGATCCGCTGTTCGACGAACCAGAAGTTGGTTCGGTGTCGATGGTGAGTGTGATTCCGCTGGTCTACAGCTTCGACATGCAGTTCCACTACAAGTACGCGCAGGCTGGTGCCGCAACGGGTGCAACCGGAGCGACAGGCGCGACATCGACTGCTGGAGCGGCAGGCGCTGCTCCGGCCGGAAAGAAGCCGTAGGAGGAGTCGATGGCGAACCTCTCAATGAACGACAAGCCCTGGTGGGTCGGCGCCATCGTCGGCGTCGTCCTCGCCGGCGGAATCGTCTACGGCGTGAAGGCCTGGCAGATCGATGAATTCGATCGGAAGATCCGCGAGGCCGACGCGAACATCGCGGAGCTCGACAAGAAGATCGAACAGGGACGCGCGGCCGAGCGCAAACTCCCCCAGTTCCGGGAGGAAGTGAAGCGCCTCGAGCTCGAGCTCGAGAAGTTGCGCCGCATTCTGCCCTCCACGCGTAATACGGAAGAGATCATCAAGAAGATCAAGTCGCTCGTCGACCAGGGCGACTTCATTCTCGGCCGCCTGACGTTCCCGAAACTCGGGGGCGCATCGGGAGCCGAGCCGTACGCGGAATGGCCGATCAGCATCAGCGTCACGGGCCGCTACCACAATCTTGCGCAGCTGTTCAACCGGCTGAGCAACTTCTCGCGCATCATCAACGTGGAGTCGGTCACGATCAACGCTCTGCCAGTCCAGATCGAAAAGACGATCGGTGTGGATTTCGTGGCCAAGACGTTCGTCTACGTCGAACCGAAAGATGCGGCGCCTCCAGTGAAGGCAGGTGGCAAGTGAGAAGAGAGATGAAATCGATTCGCTACGCACTTCTCTTCAGCGGCTTCGCCCTGCTGATTGCCATCACCGTGCTTGCGCAGACGAACACGTCGACGACGGGTACGGCTGCGACATCGACTTCGGGAACGACGGCCACGACGTCGACAGCGGCCACGTCGTCGGGCAGCGGTGGAAACGTACAGCAGAGCCTGCAGGAAATTCTCGAAGAGCCGGCGACCGGCGAGACGTATCACTACGATCCGCAAGGGCGCCGAGATCCATTCCAGTCGCTGGTCGGTCCGAAGATCGCGCAATCGAACAAAGACAAGCCGCCTGGACCGCCGGGCTTCCTGATCGACGAGATCAAGCTTCAAGGTGTGATCAAGACGAAGCAGGGCCTCGTCGGAATGATCAACGGGCCCGACAACAAGGGATACCTCATTCACGTAGGCGACAAGGTTCTCGATGGTGAAGTGATTCGCATTACCCCCTCCTCCGTGGTATTCCGGCAGGAGGTCAATGATCCAACTCGAATCGAGCGCTACCGCGAGGTGGTCAAGGATCTGATTCCCGAGCCGGCGAAGAAATGATGGAGCGGGTCCAGGTCAGGGGCTGCGTGGAGGGTGAGATGGTGAAGGTGGGACGTATGAGAAGAGCAAACCGATTCCTGCTGATGGCGGGCTTGCTCGCGATCATCGCGAGCACTGCGGATGCCTCGCTTTGGCGCCGGCATAAGAACGACGCACAGCCGGCTAATGCCGCGCAGACAGCGGTGAATGCTGATCCAGCGGTGATGTCGCTGACTGCCGTCGAGATCGATGGCGGGCGCATCGTGCTGCACACCAGTGCGACACCGGCGTATACCTCCTACAGTCCATCACCGGACGTGTTCGTCGTCGATCTATCGGCGACGAGCAAGGCTGCCGAGCTGGCGATTCCGACCTCCCTCCCGGCCGGATTGGCTTCGGTAGCAGCCGAAAACGCCGTTGAAATGGGTACCCGTCTGACGCGCGTCACGTTCCGACTGAGCCAGTCGATGACTCCCACCGCATCGGCCACGGAGAATTCGGTCGTCGTCATGCTGCCGTCAGCCATGAGCAGCGTCGAAGACGCAGCCCCACAGATTCCGGTCAAGCCGGTTGAAGTCGTGGAAACTGTACACAACGAACCCGTGGCTGAGCCGGTGGTGACTTCGGCTCCGATCGAGCCCGTCGCTGTCGCGGACTCCCGCCCTCTGCCGAAAGCCAAGAAACTGAAAGACGTTGCCGCGGCCGGTTCGGCCGTCCGCATCACCGGCGATGGCGAGCTTTCGTACAAGTCATTCCAGCTGGCGTCGCCGGATCGTGTCGTCATTGACATCACCGGCGTGCGCAATGCGGTCACCAGGAAGGCGATCGCCGTCAACGACCAGATGATCAAAGGTGTGCGCATCGGGCAGTTCTCGTCCGATGTGATTCGTGTTGTCGTCGATCTCAACGGCAAGACCACCTACGACGTCGCGCGCAACGGTGAGAATCTCGTCGTCACGTTTGGCGGCGCGCAGGCTCCGCCGTCGATGATGGCGAAGTCGGTCGTGCCGGAGAAGGCTGCTGTTCCGGAGCCTGTCGCTGCGACCGTCAAGAACGATTCTGCAGCGGATGTTCGAACGCAGGTTCCGGTGATCGCCGAAAACGCTCCGACGTGGAAGATGCCGGAGCGCGCGTCGAAAGGCGCGAAGTCGGTCATCACGGCTCCCGCGACGCAAAGCGCACCGGATACGACGACACCGGCCACGAAGAAGAAAGGCAAGAATCTCACTCCGACCAGCGCGACGTCACCCGCGTCCGCGGCTGCAGGCACCGGTTCGGAAGACGTATTTGGTGAACAGACGACCTCCTCGTCAGGCGGACGCGAGACGACGCTCGGTGCGGGCGCCATGTCGACGGGCGGGGGCGGCCGCACGCTGAGCGCGGCGGGACGTGTCTACACCGGTGAGCCGATTTCTCTGAACCTCAAGGATGCGGACATCAAGGATGTGCTCCGCACGTTTGCACAACTCACGGGTCTCAACATCGCAGTCGATCCGGATGTAGGCGGCAGTGTCACGGTCGACTTCATTGACGTGCCGTGGGATCAGGCGCTCGATCTGATTCTCCGGCAGAACGGCCTCACGTATGTCCTCGAGGGCAACGTGATGCGTGTAGGAAAGATCGATCGCCTGGCATCTGAGACCGCGGCGCAGCGGCGCCTGGCGGATGAAGAGCGGTTGAATGTTCCGCTGCAGACGGTCAGCTTCCTGCTCTCCTATGCGAAGGCATCAGAAATTCAGGGGCTTCTTCGCGAACTGGCGTCGCCTCGCGCGCGGATCATCGTCGATCAGCGTACGAATCAGTTGATCATCAGCGAGATCCCTCAGTATCTGCAGACCATGCGCAATCTCATCGACTCGATCGATGTGCCGACCAAACAGGTCGTCATCGAAGCGCGCATCGTAGAGACGACGAAGAACTTCCTGCAGCAGTATGGTTTCTCATGGGGCTTCCGCGGATCGCTTGATCCTGCGCTCGGAACAGGCACGGGTCTCGTGTTCCCGAACTCCGTTGGCATCGTAGGCGGACCGTTCAATTTTGGTCCAGGCAATCCGATCATCTCGCTCTCCATGAGCGACGTGCTGGGCACGTTCAATCTCGACTTCGCGCTCAACGCCGCCGAAGCAGAGGGTCTGGTGAAAGTCGTTTCTGCACCGAAGGTGACGACTCAGAACAATCAAGCCGCTGAGATCCAAAGCGGTTTCCAGATTCCTTATCAAACGCGCGTGAACTTCACGACGACGATTACCTATGTCGATGCCACGTTGCGCCTGTCGGTCACCCCGCAGATCACCGAGGCGGGCACTGTGATCATGGAAATTCAGGTTCAGAAGAACGAGCCGGCGACCGGTCTCGCGGTCGAAGGTGGAGCGGGTACGCCTCTGTCGACGCGCCAGGCGAGAACCAAGCTCATGGTTCGCGACGGTGGTACGTCGGTCATCGCCGGAATCTATCAGACGAAGGACAACAGCTCACAGACGCGGCTGCCTTTCGTACATCAAATCCCTGTGATCGGGAATCTGTTCAAAACGCACAACATCTCGTCAACGCATGACGAACTATTGATCTTCATTACGCCGCGCATCGTGCGGTCGTGAGATGCGGCGAGGGTAGAGAGGCTGGAGGACGTATGAAGAGAGTGGCAAAAAGATGGATTCTCGCCGCGGTCGCATTGGCGTTTGCGTGCAGCGGTGATCTCAACCGGAATTCCTCGCCGGTGGATCTCGTGGTGACCAACACGCAGAATCTCGGCCAGATCGATCTAAAACCAGGGGCGACCAACTGTAACCAGGATGTCGGAACGATCCTGATTCAGGCGATCGTCAAGAACGCGAGCACCGCGGACAATCGATTCAACGACGTGCGGATCTCGCGTTACCGCGTGTCCTATACGCGCACGGATGGCGGTCACGCGGTTCCCGCGACGTTCGTACGCACCACGGACTCGCTGATCACCGCGAATGGCGGCTCGACCGCACTTTCGAAATTTCTCGTCGTCGATGGGGACGCGCTGACGCAGGCGCCGTTTGCCGCACTGCAGCCGCAGAACGGTGGTCGCGATCCGGAGACGAATCGACCCGTCGTGAAAATGGATGTGAATGTCGAGATCTTTGGTCAGACGCTGGCCGGAGAAAATGTTTCGGGAGCAACGCACTTCCCGCTCGACTTCTGTTTCGACTGCGGTGGTTGCGCGTAACAGGGGGCCCAACATGAAAAAGATCAGAGACAAGAAATACCTGTTAGCGCGGCGGGGGCTGCGCGCTGGAGGAGTTTTCCGGGTCCTCCTCGGTCGGGTTCGGCGACAAGGTGAAGGCGGGCGCGTTCGTCCCGCTGGCGACCTTCATCGTCGGGCTGCGGATCGCGCCGCCCAAGGGCGGCTTCAACTTCAAACTGGCGTATACCCCGTTCTACAGCTCGGCCACGAAGTTCTTCAATTGGGGCGGGATGTCGTTCGGAATGTCATTCTAGCCCTCACCCCTGTCCCCTCTCCCCTTCGGGGAGCGGGGGACGGCATTTTTC
>CAZKID010000002.1:0-47425 GCA_964552405.1 uncultured Thermoanaerobaculia bacterium | reverse complement strand
CGCGTGACGCAGCACGCGTCCTCACGTGCCGAACTGCAGCACGCGATCGTTGCAGGTCACGCGCAGGTTGCAGTGGAGATTCCGCCGGATTACGCGCGCAACCTCGCGATGGGCCGGCAGGCGCATGTGCTCGTGCTGATCGACGGCTCGGATTCGAGTGTTGCATCGCAAGCTCTCTCCGCCGCGAATGGCGTCGTGCTCTCGAACGACATCGAGAGGATGGCGACGGCGCGCGTTCAACCTCCGGTCGAAGCGCATCCTCAAATGCTCTTCAATCCAGACATGCGCAGTGCGAATCTTCTGATTCCCGGGTTGATCGCAATTCTGCTGACGTTTTCGGGAACGATTCTTTCCGCGTTCGCCATCGTGAAGGAGCGCGAGCGCGGAACTCTCGAGCAGCTGATGGTCACCCCCGTCTCGCCTCTCGCCGTCGTCCTCGGAAAGATTCTTCCCTACATGGGCGTGGCGTATGTGACGTTGCTGATTGTGCTGACACTGATGCGCTGGGGATTTCAGGTGCCGATTCACGGCAGCCTTGCGCTGCTGCTCATTCTTTCGTCGGTCTATCTCCTTGCGTTGCTGTCATTCGGTCTGCTGATCTCTTCCCGCGCCAAGTCACAGATGGAAGCCATGCAGCTCGCGATGGGAATCATGTTGCCGTCCGTGCTCTTGTCCGGATACATCTTTCCGATCTCGTCGCTGCCGGTTCCCTTGCGTGTGATCTCGTATGGATTGCCCGCGACGCACTTCATCAGGATCGCTCGTGGCGTGGTGATTCGCGGAGCGACGTTTGCGGACCTCTGGCAGCCGGTCTGTTCCCTGCTCGCGATCTCCACGGTCCTGATCGCGGTGAGCACGCGGGCGTTCAAGAAGACTGTGGTTTGAGAACGTGATGCTCAACGCGCTGCATGCCGTCTTGGCGGGGGAGGGGACGTAGGATCCATGATCGCGAAGAAGATGTCTTCCTCGGTCTGTTCCGTCGTCTTTGATGAGGCGCTGCCGTCAGAGTCGTAAAGTGAGACGTCGCCAATCCGGATCGAGCCGTCGAAACTTCCTGCGAGCACGAGCCCGTCGTCCGGTGTCGTGGCAAGAGCCGCGATGAATTGAGGTTTCTTGTCGCCGTACAGAGCGCTGCAGATCAACCGTCCGTTCGCGTCGTACCGTGCGAATGCGATGTCGTAGGACTGTGAGACGAACACGATGCCGCCGAAGTCCGTGTAGCCGTCGATGGAGCCTACCAGGGAAACGGTTCCGGAGTTGTCCACCACGAGCGAGGGATTCTCCATGGTCGGAAAGAGATCCTCACCGAAGTGCTTCCATAGCACAGCGTCGCCTGAGGAATCGAAGCGGAAAATGACAGAGTCGCGACCATAACCGAGGAACTCCGGGTCCCGAATGTAAAGCCACGCGTAAAGCTCGCCCCCCGGACCGAAGGCCAGAGCAGAGCCTAGCGCTGGATACGCCTTGCTCCAGAGGTGTGTCCCCGTCGACGAGAAGCTGGCAACGACAGTTCTGATGGTGCTCGTGTCGGCCGTCGTGAAGGGATCACCGCCGAGGTTGACCTCCCCCGAGAAGACCCCCGATAGGGCAATCTCGCCGTTCCGACTCACCGCAACCTTGTCAAATTCGAGGAAATGGCCGCCTACCGAAAATGCGCGGCTGAAGAGCGCCTCGCCATCAGAGCCGAACTTTGCAAGATACGCGTTCCCGCTCAGCGCACCCGATCCGAAATCGACATGACCTCCGAACGTGCCAACGAGCACAATGTTGTCATGCGCGTCGATATCCATGGCGTCGGCGCGCTGATAGCCGTCATCGCCGAACCGTTTTGCCCAGAGGTATGAGCCGTCGGGCGCGAGCTTGAGAAGGATGATGTCGTACTGCCCTTTGGAATCGACAATGCCGCCACCGAAATCCGCGCCCTTCCCTCCAATTTCGCCGGCGAGAACCAGGTTGCCAGTCGAGTCGAAACGAGCCTGGATGAAAAGGTCGTCGCCATCTGTACCGAAGCGTTTGCTCCACAGATAGTTGCCGCGACGATCGTATTTCGCGACGAACATGTCGCGATCGCCTTTATTGGCAGCGAGTGCGCCACCGCCGAAATCTGCGCTTCCCTCGAGCGAGCCGGCGATCGCGAAGTTGCCCGCGCGATCGACGGCAACCGTAAGAGCAAGCTGCCGTCCCGGACCGCTGATCTGTTTGACGACGGGAAAGGACGGTGCTGCACCGGCGCTCATCATCGAGGCAAGCAGAACCAGACAAGCACCATGAGTAACGAAAGAGACTTTCATCGCTCCCCCGATTGGGAAGTACGGGGGGAACAGAGACGGCGTCTATTCTCTATGCGAGGTCCTTCTTCCGCGCGGCGAGTTCTTCGCCGAGTGTCCGCAGCTCGTCGCGGTCGAGGACCTTGCGTGCCTTCGGAAACATCGATTTTTCTTCCTCGTCTGCGTGATGTTCGACGAGCTCTTTGAGAACTTTGACGTGAGCGGAGATCTCCTCGTCGGTTCCGTTTTCGACATCGGGCATGACGAGATCGACCACGCGATGTTCTTCGACGGCTTCGAAGTACAACTTGCGATCGTCCTTCTTCGTGACCGCATCACGATAGGCCGGGTAGAAGATCTCTTCTTCGATCTGCGTGTGAACTTTCAGTTCGTTCTCGATCTTCGAGAGAAGTTGAGAGCGCCGTTCGCCGGACGACTTCGTTGCGCGCTCGAGAAGACCGCGTACGTTTTCATGATCCTGTTTGAGCAGTGCGATTGCGTCGCGCGCCGGTGCAGCCTTCTTCTTCGACGAGTGTTTCCTGGTTGCCATGAGTGTTCCTCCGCCTGGGAGGAATCATGACTCGTGCCTACAACACGTAGCGGCTCAGGTCCTCGTCCTTCACGGTTTCGCCGAGGACCCGTTGCACGTAGGCGGCGTCGATCGTGACGGATGAGCCATTCATCTCGGACGCCTCGAAGGACAGTTCGTCGAGCAGCCGCTCGAGAATGGTGTGCAGCCGGCGGGCGCCGATGTTCTCGGTCTTCTCGTTGACGAGCGCGGCGTAGCGCGCGATCTCGGAAATCGCGTCGTCGCCGAACTGCAGCGTCACGCCTTCGGTACCGAGCAGTGCCGTGTATTGCATCGTCAGCGCGTTCTTCGGCTCGCGAAGAATGCGGCCGAAGTCTTCTTCGGTGAGGGACTCGAGCTCGACGCGAATGGGGAAACGTCCCTGCAGTTCAGGGATCAGATCGGAGGGCTTCGAGACGTGAAACGCGCCGGCGGCGATGAAGAGGATGTGGTCCGTCTTCACCATTCCGTACTTCGTGTTCACGGTAGTGCCTTCGACGATCGGCAGCAGATCGCGTTGCACACCTTCACGCGAGATGTCGGGTCCGTTCGAGGCATTCTGCCGGCCGGCGATCTTGTCGATCTCATCGAGAAACACCATACCGCTCTGTTCGACGCGCTCGATGGCTTCGCGCGCGACATTCTGCTGATCGACGAGCTTCTCTGCCTCTTCGGCGATGATCACTTCCCTTGCGTCGCCGAGCCGCATCTTCTTGCGCTTCGATTTTCCGCCGAACAGACCCGGCATCATCTCTTTGATGTTGATCCCCATCTCTTCGACGCCTTGCGGCGTAAAGATCTCGAGTGACGGATAGCCCTGTTCCTTGACGTCGACTTCGATCTCGCGCTCGTCGAGTTTTCCTTCGTCGAGCCAGCGGCCGAGCTTTTCTCGCGTTTCACCATTTGACGCTTCGTCGGGAACGGGAGTCGCGACAAATGCGGGACGCGCGGCCGGCCGGCGTGAATCGGGAAGGAGGATGTCGAGGATGCGCTCGCGAGCGTTGCGAATGGCCGTCTCGCGCACGAGTTGGTTCTTTTCGTCGCGCACGAGCTTCACGCCGATCTCCGTCAGATCGCGAATGATCGACTCGACATCGCGGCCCACATAGCCGACTTCGGTGAACTTCGAGGCTTCGATCTTGAGGAATGGCGAACGTGTGAGGCGGGCGAGACGGCGCGCGATCTCCGTCTTGCCGACACCTGTCGGCCCGATCATGATGATGTTCTTCGGCGCGATTTCGTCGCGAAGCTCCGCCGCGAGCTGTTGTCTCCGCCAGCGGTTCCGCAGTGCGATGGCCACGGCACGCTTCGCAGCGCGCTGACCAACGATGTATTTGTCGAGCTCTCGCACGATCTCGTGCGGCGTGAGCCGTTCCATCGATGGAGCGTCGTATTCGCTCCCCAGTTGTCTGACCATTAGAGGCTCTCGACCGTGATGTTGTCGTTCGTATAAATGCAGATTGATGCGGCGATATGCATCGCCTCGCGCGCGACGTCGGCCGCGGGCATCGATGTGTATTTGATCAAGGCGCGTGCCGCGGCGAGCGCGTACGGACCCCCGGAACCGATCGCGAGAATCCCGTCGTCGGGTTGGATGAGATCGCCGGTGCCTGAGATCAGATACGCCCGCTCCGCGTTGGCCACGATGAGGAAGGCCTGAAGCTGGCGCAGATACTTGTCGAGCCGCCAGTCCTTCGCGAGCTCGACGACTGCACGCTCCATGTTGCCGCGGTACTCCTCGAGCTTCGACTCAAATCGCGCGAACAGTGCAAACGCATCGGCCGCGGAGCCGGCGAAACCCGCGATGATCTTGTCGTGATAGAGGCGGCGCACCTTCGCGGCACCGTGCTTCATCACCGTGTTGCCAACGGTGACCTGTCCATCACCTGCCATCGCTACCTGTCCATCACGGCGAACACAGATGACGGTGGTGGCGTGAATGACCTGGTCCATGAGCGAGATCGTATCAAAGCGGACCGAACGCGTCTGGTGGCGGCGCGATCAGCTCGCCGATCTCCGGGACCTCGAGTTTCCACGCGTGCAGCATGAGCCGTGGTGCGGGCTTCCCGCCATAACGGGCGTCGCCGAACAGCGGATGACCGATGGAAGCGAGATGGCGGCGAATCTGGTGCGTGCGGCCAGTCTTGATCTCGACCTCGATCAAGTCACCCTTGTGGGGACGGACGTGTGTGATCGCCTCTTTCCCGTCGATCGGAGAATCGATGATGAGCTCCTGCTCGATTGCCGCAGCCGCAACGGCGCGCGCAAGATAGATCTTCCGAACCGCTCGGGTCGCGAAGAATCCCGAGAGGCGCGCTGCGCACTCCCGCGTTCGCGCAAAGATCACGACGCCGCTGGCCGGCGTGTCGAGTCGATGGATCAGGTAGATCTCGCCGTACTGCACGCGAAGCAGCTCTTCGAGCGAACGCGTGCGGCGATCAGCGGGTGGTTGCGTCGGCAGATCCGCCGGCTTGTTTACGGCGACCCACGCGGTGGACTCGCGAATGATGTCGAGTGCTGAGAGCTCCTCGACGATGGTGATGCGAGCGGATTCGCCAACTTCACGAGACGCGACGGCCACGGGCTTGTCGTTGACGAGCACGCGCCGCGCGGAGATCAACTCACGAGCCTTGCGTCGGGAGTATTGCGGGAAGCGGGCGGCGACGGCTTGATCGAGACGCATGAAACGATGGATGAGGGAGCATTTCGCTCCCTCACCCACCCTAGATTACTTCCTTACGATGCGTTCTTTGACGGGCGTGGGTGCCGCGTCGCCGCCTTCGATGACAGTGAGCTCCGGCGTACCGATTCCCAGGGCGCGACGAACCTTGCCTTCGATCTCGGCGGAGAGATCGGAGTTCTCCCTGATGAACGCCTTGGAGTTCTCGCGACCCTGTCCGAGACGGAGATCGCCGTACGAGAACCAGGAGCCGGACTTCTCGATGATCTTGTTCTCGAGACCGATGTCGAGCAGCTCACCCATCTTGGAGATGCCCTCGCCATAGCCGACATCGAACTCCGCCTGGCGGAACGGTGCGGCGCACTTGTTCTTCACGACTTTGACTTTGACGCGGGAGCCGACGACTTCTTCGCCTTCCTTGATCTGGTTGGTGCGGCGGATGTCGAGGCGGACCGAGGAGTAGAACTTGAGAGCGCGGCCGCCGGTCGTGGTCTCGGGGTTGCCGAACATGACACCAATTTTTTCACGGATCTGGTTGATGAAAATCATGCACGTTTTTGATTTCGCAACGATGCCTGTTAATTTGCGCAGCGCCTGCGACATCAATCGTGCCTGTAAACCGACATGAGAATCGCCCATCTCACCCTCGAGCTCCGCGCGCGGCACGAGTGCCGCGACCGAGTCGATGACGATCACGTCGATCGAGTTGCTCCGCACGAGCACTTCGGCGATCTCCAGCGCCTGCTCTCCTGAATCCGGCTGCGAGACGAGGAGGTTGTCGATGTCGACACCCAGCTTCTTGGCGTACTCGGCGTCGAGCGCGTGCTCTGCGTCGATGAATGCAGCGAGCCCGCCGAGGCGCTGGGCTTCCGCGATGATGTGAAGAGAGAGGGTCGTTTTACCGGACGACTCCGGTCCGAAGATCTCGACGATGCGGCCGCGCGGTACGCCGCCAACGCCGAGTGCGGCGTCGACGCCGATTGACCCGGTAGAGATCGCGCTGATCGCGCTGAACTCCTTGGCGCCGAGGCGCATGATCGAGCCCTTGCCGAATTGACGCTCGATCTGGGTGAGCGCCGTCTCGGCGGCTTTCAATTTGTCTGATGGGATCGTGGCCATATTGCCTGCTCCTTTTCTTTTGGCGTTCAGTTTGATTTCAGGTGGTCGTCGCCGAGGAGAGGCGCGAGTGAAAGGTCGAAATCATGGGCATTTCAAGTGGTGAGGCGAGTGTACGGGCGTGTCCGGATGCGGTCAAGAAATGCGCGTTTTCCTGAGAAAACCGGAGTCCGGCATCCACGATTTGTAGAGTGACATCCTGAAGCTCAGGATGACAACGCCTCGCGGATCTTCTTGAGATCGGCGATGAATCGCGCCGTCTCTCTTCGTCTTGCATCCGCGGTCGGAGCGCGCAGGATCGACGATGGATGCACGGTTGCCGTGACGAGTGGTGCGAGATCCGACTTTACGAAGTGTCCTCGCTCGATGGAGACGCGGAACGTCGATCCGATCACGGCCTGCGCCGAAGTCGAGCCGAGACAGATGATCGCGCGCGGCCTGATCACGCGAATCTCCGCATCGAGCCATGGCCGGCACGCCTGGATCTCGGCGGCGTTCGGTTTCTTGTGAATGCGCCGCTTGCCCCGCGGCTCCCATTTGAAGTGCTTGACGACGTTCGTTACGTAGATACTCGTGCGATCGATACCGGCTTCCTCGAGTGCCTTGTTGAACAGGCCACCCGCGGGTCCAACAAAGGGTCTGCCGGTGAGATCTTCCCGGTCGCCGGGCTGCTCGCCGATGAACATGACGGTCGAGCTCTGCTTCCCTTCGCCGAAGACGGTCTGCGTTCCCCTTTTGTAGAGATCGCACGCGGTACATCCTGCCGCCGCCGATTTGAGTTTCGGGATCGAAGGGCGTGTAGGAATCAGGGGCTCACTCACGCTCCGGGAAGAGTGCAACAGTCGAACCGACCCACGTGTACTGCTTGTTGAAGTCGACGCCGAGCATCTTGCCGCGTGAGAGCCGCACGAGATTTTGCGAAAGGATCGGTTTCGCCTCGTCGTCCGGCCGAAGAAACATCATTCGGATCTCCGCCTTCACACCGCCATCGGGCGCTTTCAGCGCCGGTTCGTACGAGATCTTCTCCTGAATGCACCACGCATGGCGCTCGTCCGCCGGAATTGCGGCGAGGTCAGCCCGCGTCGGTTCGACGTTGACTCCGCCGCCGGCGAATGAGAAGAGCGGCTTCAGCA
The DNA here is from genome assembly GCA_964552405.1 of uncultured Thermoanaerobaculia bacterium. GTDB lineage: Bacteria > Acidobacteriota > Thermoanaerobaculia > Gp7-AA8 > Gp7-AA8 > JAJPHC01. The sequence continues at coordinate 39,661 of CAZKID010000002.1, read as the reverse complement.
CGTAGCGCTGTTCGAAGTCGTCCGGCACGTGCTCGAGATCCGAAACGAACGTCGAACGCGGCACGGATGGATGATCGAGGAACGGCAGCGAGTACTTCGACCAGACCCAGTACCAGTTCGGATGAGGAGCCCACTCGACGTCGAGCTCTTCGCGATAGTCGAACGGCAGTTCGAGATTCTTCTTGAGCAGCTCATCGAAAACGACGCGGTTGTAGATGCGGCGCACGCGAGTCCCGTCCTGCCGGAACAGTTGCCTTCCGCGTTTGATGAGATGCATGGGATCGACGGCGTCGACACCAAAGAGCAGTTTCGTCGCGTGAAAATCGGGCGAAGTCTTCTGCGTTGGCGGATCGATGTCCATGAGGATCACTTCGGCCGGATCGTGCGTCCCGCAGATCGTGCGGCGCGCGAGCTCGACAAACGATTCGCGGTCGTAGCCGCTGAACCACGAAGTCCACTTGTCCTCGAAGCCTTCCATTTGATGCAGCGTGTCGACCCACACATCGCGCTGCACGATCTGAAAACTGGTGAGGGAAGGAAACCCCTGCAGCTCGATCAGCTTCGGAACGAGCGTGCCATTCTCCTCGACGACTGCGAAATCGACCTGCGAAAAATTCGGCAATGCATCCATGCCCGGTGTGTTCCAGCGCTCCGGAATCGCCTCGCGCATCCGCGCGATCGTTTCGGGATTGGAAAGCTGCTCGACGACCGCGGTCGCGCTTTCGATCGCGCGCCGGCGAAAATCATCCGTCAGGAAGAGCGGTGTTTCCGCGAGGCGGAATTCGAACTCGCAATCGAGGCGCTGTTCCAGCTCCTGCTGGTACCACTGGTAGCGCGCATCGTCGATCTGGTCGTTGAAGAGTGCGCGGTAGTGCGGATCCATGCCCGCAGAGTTTACTGCGCCCGGAAGTTGGAGGAGTGCATGTGTTTGATCAGCCAGCGCCAGAACGTGTGTCGTCCTGAGGCGCGAAGACGCCGAAGGCCTCCAGCGCGACTGGGAGGTCCTTCGCTCCGCTCAGGATGACGAGCTTTCATCGATTGGCGATGAGCGACGCGATGTGATGGCGCAGGACGCCGAGAAGCGTGTATTCCGACGTGATCCGGCTGCGCTCGACGTTGGGTCCGATCATCTCTTTCTCGAGCGTGTGCAGCCGCTCCTCGTACCACTTACGCGTGACTTCGCCGCGGCGCCACTTCTCTTCTACGACTGTCAGAACATGGTCGCGGTCGATGATCTCCGGATGATGATTGACGCCGAGGATGCGCGGCATGTCGCCAGTGCGTGCGAATTCCGCCATCGTCATCGCGTCGCTGCCGTCGCTGTCGAATGCGAGCGGAGTCACGTCGCCGCCATCCAGAACGAGATCGAACATCCGGTTGTCGACGACGACGAAGTGTTTGCCGTCATCGAGCTTCTTCGCAAACTGGGAGAACCACGGATGGTCCTTCGCAGCCGGAGAGAGAGCGTTGACCGGCATGCCGTCGCTCTTCTTCTCGCGAAGACGCGGATGCGCAGCGCCCGACCAGCGGCAGAGCAGACCGAACGAGTGACACACCGCCAGCAACCCCGCTTGCGGATGCGCGAGGATGTCATCGAAGAGCCGGAACAGCGGTGCTTCCCATTCGCCGGTCTCGCGAATGCCCTGTGAGACTTCGCTCACGCCATCGTTACAGCGCGGATCGAGATGGCCCGGGCCGCCGGTTCCGATATAGAAGCGGAAACGGCCATTCGGCGACGGCGGCACTTCGATGCGGCGTCGCACGTCGAACGTGATCACGCGAATCTTCAACTCGCGGCTCACCAGCTCCTCGCGATGTTCCTCGGCGCACTCGAGCACGGCGTGCACGAGCGAGTCATGACCGACGTTCGGCCATGAATGATTCATGTCGAGGATCGCGATGTCGATCTTCGAAGTGTCCTCGGGAGGCATGGCCTCGCCGGGAGGCGCGTATTCGAAGAAGTCGTACTGCGCGTGAATGTCTTGGCGTGTCATGAACAGCGTGGCTGAATCAGGCAATGTTGGTGCCGAGCTCCGTTTCCTGGATGAGATAGTCGACGACGTCGCGAAGATCCTTCCGCTTCTCGAAGGCCATGAGCTGGCGATCAGCCCCGGTCCGATGCTTCACGATCTCGCGAGCGTAATACACCTCGTTACGAGAACCGAGCTCGTCGACGACATCATCCACGAACTCGAGCAACTCATCGAGAAGCAGGCCGAACGGCACCTCCTCGCGTTTACCGAAATCGATGAGTTTTCCCTCGATGCCGAAACGCGCTGCCCGCGACTTGTTCTCATTGAGCAATGACCGCCGGTAGAGACGCCAGCCCATGTTCTGCGCGTAGATTTTGTAGAGCTTCTTCGTGATCGCCTGGAACAACGCAGCGAAGCAGATGGTCTCGTCGATGCGCATCGGTACGTCGCAGATCCGGTACTCGAGCGTCGGAAAGAACGGATGCGGACGAACGTCCCACCAGATCTTTTTCGGGTTGTCGATGCAGTTCGTGCGAATGAGGATCTGCACGTATTGATCGTATTCGGCCCAGTCGCGGAAGTAATCCGGGAGGCCCGTGCGCGGGAAGCGCTCGAATACTTTCGCGCGATAGCTTTTCCAACCGGTGTTTTGCCCGCACCAGAACGGTGAGTTCACCGAAAGGGCGAAGATGTGCGGGAGGAAGTAGCGCGCTGCGTTCATCAGCGCAATGCGCGTTTCGTTGTCCTCGACGGCAACGTGGACGTGCAGGCCGAAGATGAGGTTCGCGCGCGCGAGCATCTGCAGCTCGTACACGATCTTGTCGTAGCGATCGTTCGACGTGATGGGGACGCTCGCCCAATGGGAGATGGGATGAGAGCCGGCCGCGGCGATCCGCAATCCATTCTCGCGCGTCAGCCGGATGATCTCTCCTCGCAGCCTCGTCACCTCTCGGCGCGCTTCCGCGACGTCGCGGCAGATCGGAGTTCCGACCTCGATCACCGCCTCGTGCATTTCCTGCTTGATCTCGTCCTTCAGACGCTTCGCGCCTTCAGTGAAAAGCTCCTGAATGTGCGACTTCAGCTCGCGTGTATCAGGATCGACTACCTGAAACTCTTCTTCGATTCCGAGAGTGAACGAAGGTTGCGGCATGAAGCTAAGGATATACCGTAAGCTGACGGACCTCATGCCCCGACCGATGCGCATCATTCACTTGACGGCGACCGCGAACGGTGCGCCGTGGATGATCGACATGGCGCGCGAACAGCGGCGCCGAGGCCACGAGGTCGCGGTGATCATCCCATCCGCCAGCGGCACGATCGCGCCCGCGCTCGAGCGACAAGGCATTCGCTATTACCTCGCGCAATGCGATGTGCTCTCCGCGCCGGGCACGATCGCACGTGTGCGCGTAATCGCAAGTCTCGTGCGGCTGCTCCGCCGTCTCAAGCCGGATGTCCTGCACAGTCATCTCATCGGTTCGGTCGCCACGGCGCGAATCGCAGGATGGATCGCAGACGTCCCGATCCGTTTCGGAGCCAACGCCGGTCCTCTAACGATGGAAAGCGATCTGCTACGGCCAGTCGAAGTCGGGACGGCGGAGTTCGACACGCGCACGATCGCTTCGTGCTCGTACACGCTCGAGCTGTTCGACCGGCACGGTATTCCGAGGTCACAGTGCGACCTCGTCTACTACGGGCCGGACGAAGAGCGATTCGATCCCGCGAACGCAGACCGCGCGCGCGTTCGTCGCGAGCTCGGTATCGCAGACCACACGCCGCTCATAGGAATCGTCGCGTATTTCTATGCGCCCTCGCGATCGAGTGGTGTTTACGGTCACGAATTCGCGGGGCGCGGAATGAAGGGACACGAAGTCCTGCTCGATGCGGTGCCGCTCGTGCTGAGGGAGTATCCGGCTGCACGCTTCGCGCTGGTTGGGGGCGGATGGGGACCGGAAGGGCAGCGGTATATGCAGAAAGTGATGGCCCGCGCGAAGCCGTTAGGCGACGCCGTGCTCTTCGCAGGAGAGCGAAAGGATGTCGCCGATGTCCTCGCTTCGTTCGACATCTCCGTCCATCCCTCGCTGAGCGACAACCTCGGCGGAACCATCGAATCGTTGCTGATGGCAAAGCCGATGGTCGTCTCCGACATCCCCGGTATGTGGGAGAGGGTCACTAATGGGGGGAAGGGGCTGGTGGACCCGCGGGAGGAGCAGGCGGCTTTCGCGGAGGCCATCATCCGTTTGTTGGGGGATCGTGAGCTCGCACGACGGCTCGCGGAAAATGGCCGCGCGCGGATGCTCGAGCTCTTCACGACACGCAGAGCCGCGGACAAACTCGACGCGATGTTCGCGCGTGAGAATGCCCGCGCGGAAACGCATTATCGAATCGGGACGACCCTCGCACGAGCAGCCGCAATGCCGGCGAAGCTGCTGCCGATCCTCGCCGAGGTGAAACGCGCGACGAAACGACATCGCCGCGTTCGAGTCGCACAAGTCGCGGGCATTTGGGAAGACGCCGAATGGTTCGTCGCGCTCTGTCGTGATCTGATCGAGCGAGGGTATGACGTCATCGCCGTGATCGACAAACGACGCGGCGATCTCGGTCCGCGTCTCGAAGCCGCAGGCATTCCCTTCTATCGAGTTGCGCTGACGTTTGCGACACGACTCGACCGCACGCGTCTGCCCGTCTACGCGATGAAGATGCCGGTTGCGGGGTTGAGGCTCGTGCGCATCCTGCGCTCCGAGGGAATCGACATCGTCCACTCGCATGTGTTCGCGACAGTGGCTGTCGCGCGCGTGGCGGCAAAACTGGCAGGCGCGAGACATGTTGCCGGCGTCGCTGGACCTCGGCATCTCGAAGCGCCGCTCACGCGCGCAATTGACCGATACACATGGTGGATGGACGACGTGACGGTTGCGGGCTGCCAGTACACACTCGATCTCTACGAGGCGCTCGGTGCGAGCGGCGCGCGTACGACGTGTATCTATTACGGAGTCGATCCGGAACGGTTCGATCCGTCGCGCGCCGATCCCGTTGGAGCGCGACAGGCGCTTGGCATCGGCCCCGGTGATCGTTTGATCACGCTCGTCGCACATTTCTATCCACCGACGTTCGGAACGCAGACGGCTCCGCACACAGCGGGGCGCGGATTGAAGGGACAGGAAGATTTTCTGGCTGCCGCGCGAATCGTGCAGCAGCGTTTTCCCGAGGCGTGGTTCGTTCTCGCAGGCTCAGGTCTGATCGAGTCGGGTGAGAAATATCGCCATGACCTGATCGCGCGATTTGCGAGCGCGCGCATCGTGTTCCCCGGACACGTGAGCGATGTGCCGTCGCTGCTCGCAGCGTCGGATGTCGCGGTTCAGTGCTCGTTGACAGAGAACCTCGGCGGAACGATCGAGGCGCTGCTGATGGAACGGCCTGTCGTCGCCACGCGAGTCGGTGGAATGCCCGAGTCCGTGCGTGATCGCGAGACCGGTCTGCTCGTTCCGCCGGCAGATCCCGCGGCACTCGCGTCGGCCATCATCGAGCTGTTGGAGAATCAGGCGCAGGCAGCGAAGTTCGCGCGGGCCGGCCGCAAACTGATGCTCGAGCGGTTCACCTCGACTCGAATGGCGGATGATGTCGCGATGCTGTACCGCCGGCTGGTCCCCGCACCCGCATGATCGAATACGACTCTGCCACACGCGCGCCGCGCGCCCTCGAAGAGCTGATCGAGCTGCGCGCTCACGGCTCACTGGTGCGTGCGCTCGTCTCGCGCAACATCAAGGTTCGCTATAAACGGAGTGCGTTCGGATTTCTCTGGACGATGGTCAGCCCGGCGCTGATGCTCGTCGCGCTGTCACTCGTCTTCACACGAGCGTTCTCGTCGTCCACGCCGGCCTATCCCGCGTATGTGTTTCCGGGACTGCTGTTATGGAACTTCTTTGCGCAGAGCACGACGATCTCCGGCGAGGAGATGGCGGCGGCCGATGCGTGGAAGCGCATCCGCTTCCCGAAGACCGCGCTCGCAATCTCGACGCTGGTCACCGGGATCGTCAATCTATTGCTCGCGCTGGTGCCACTCATCGTGATTCTCGCGGTTCTGCGCCGGCCGCTGGGTCTTGCGTTAGTCACGCTTCCTGTGACGATCGGGCTTGCGGCGCTCTTTGTGCTCGGCGTGTCACTCATCCTCGCGACCGCTGCCCTCTACTTTCCCGATGTGATGCCGGCCTGGAGCATGCTGCTTCCGCCATTGATGTTCAGTGCGCCGGTGATCTACCCGGCAGCGATTGTTCCGCCGTGGCTCGCGCCGTGGCTGCGAGTCAACCCGATGACTCTCTTCATCGAGTCGTTTCGCGCCCCGCTTTATTCGAATGCAATGCCGGCTGCGAGCACGTTTGCGTACATGCTCGCCGCGGCACTGCTTGCACTCTCCGCTGGCTGGCTGCTATTCACCCATTTCGCAGATGACATCGCCTATCGCGCTTGATCTCGACGGTGTTTCGGTCCGTTACCGCGTCGCGCTCGACTCGAGCATGACCTTGAAGGAATCGATTGTCCGCGCGCGGAAGCGGCGTTCGATCGAGCACGTCGCGCTCGACGCCGTGACGCTCACCGTCAATCAGGGGGAGATGCTCGGCATCATCGGACGCAACGGTGCGGGCAAGACGACGTTGTTGAATGTGATGGCGCGCGTGCTTCAGCCGCGATCGGGCAGACTGCGAATTCGCGGCAGCATCTCGACGATCATCGATCTCCTCGGCGGATTTCATCCGGAGCTCACCGGGCGGGAGAACGTCTACCTGCGCGGCGCGTTCCTCGGGATGAGCCGCGCGCAGATGCGCGAGCGGATCGATTCGATCGCGGCGTTCGCCGAGATCGGTCAGTTCTTCGATGCGCCGCTTCGAACATACTCCGCGGGCATGATCGTGCGCCTGGCATTCGCCGTTGCCGCAAGCGTCGACGCAGACATCCTGTTGATCGACGAGGCGCTGGCGGTTGGCGACGCGGAGTTCCAACGCAAGTGCGCGGCACGCATGGCCGAGCACCGCGCGAACGGGGTGACATTCGTGATCGTGTCGCATGACGTCGCGCGCCTGCGCGAGAGCTGCGATCGAATCCTCTGGCTCGATCAGGGAAAGATCCGCGCGCTCGGAAATCCTGCGGAGGTCGTGGCGCGGTATCTCGCCGCACAACAACCCATATGAGCTGGAATGGTCCTGCGGTTTGCTTCTCGGTCGATGATGTGCATCCGGCTCCTGTTGCCGCGGAAAATCTCGCGCATGTGCGCTGGCTGCAGGAGCGGCATCCGCATCTACGCGTTACGTTCTTCACGACGCCAGATTGGCGCACGCTCGATCCGTATCCGACGAAGCCATTCGTGTCGGATGACCAATTCACGGTGGAGACGTATCCGAGCGGCACGTTTCAGCTTGATCGTCATCAGGAATTCTGTTCTCTGCTCCGCGACTGGGATCGTGGAGAGCTCGCACTGCATGGATTTCAACACGTGCGGAGTGGGATGACTCCGGTTCTCGAGTTCGAGCGCAGAAGCACGGATGAATGCCGCGCGATCCTGCGCCAGGCTGCCGCGATTTTTCGAGAGGCGAAGTTGCCCTGTGCGCCCGGGATGTCACCGCCGGGTTGGTCGGCGCCGCCGCCGCTTCTCGAAGCGATGAAAGCCGAGGGGTTTCGCTTTGTCGCTTCCGCGCGCGACCTCGATACGGCGATCAGCACAAAGGCGGTGGCGAACGGCAGTGGGCTCCGCGGCATTTCTCTCGTTCATCCACAGCGGATCGAGCCGGGGTTGCTGCACATTCCGACGAACTTTCAGGCAACGTCGGCGCTCGACCGCGCTCTCGCCATTCTCGATTGCGGTGGTCTGCTGTCGATCAAGGCGCATCTGCTCGAGACTTCGGGCTCGTATCGCGCGCTCGATGGATTGACGATCGCATATCGCGAGCAGCTCCATCGCCTCTTCACGATGCTCGAGGAGCGTTTCGATGATGAGTTGACCTGGACGTCGATGGGCGAGATCGCGGCATGAATCTTCGCCATGTCCGCGCCGCCGACTGCGACCCGCACGAATACCTCGCCGGAGCAAACGCGATGTTCGGTGAGTGGGGCGATGAGTCAACGTTCGCCTGGGCGTTTCGCGGTGGAGAGATTCTCTTTCTCGATGATGCGCGAGGACGGCCGGTTGCAGCTTCCGGCATCAATTACCGAACGCTGCATGATGGAGGCGAAGTCGCGATCATCACGGGTGCGTGGACCCTGCCGGAAGCTCGCGGCCAGAAGGCGTTTCTGCGATTGATTCTCGCTACGCACGAGATCGCGCGCCAGCGCAACGCGATCGTGCTCGGTCTCGGACGGATGGACAACGCGAGCCGCTGGCGCGTCGAAGAAGCAGGTGCTGTCGTCCACGCGAGCTATTACTGCCGTTCACTGACGACCGATCACAACGAGCTCGACGTGCTCGATCCTGATCCGTCGATGTTTCGCACGGCCTTTCGCTACGGCGAGTCCGAGTGGCGCGCACAATTTCTGGAACGCCCCCATGCGCAGATCGAATGCGTTGGCCGCCGGGGAGAGTGGGCTGCGATCATCGAGCGAACATCGGAATTCGATCGGATTCACTTGATCTCCGACGTGCTCGCTTTGCCGCAGGCGCAACGAGGACGGCGCCTCTTCTGGTACGCGCTCGAGCGGCCCGTCCCCGAGTGTGAATGGACGGACGGCTTTCTGTCGACATTCCCAAGCACGGATGTCAGCCATTGGGCGATGCAGAACGGCGACAGAATGTGATTACGCTGCGACGTGGACAATTTCGTCGGCGAGCGTTGCGCAGACGAGCTCGACCTCCGCGGGCAGCAGGTTCCCATGGAACGGCAGCGCGAGGAGCGATGCGGCCGCCGCTTCTGTGTGCGGAAACATCCCTTCACCAAATCCAAAACGTTCGCGATAGAACGGCTGCAGGTGGATCGCAGGAAAGTAGACGCGGCTCTCGATTCCTCGCTCCTCGAGCGCAAGCATCAGACGATCGCGATCGATGTCGCGGCCGAGGCGCACCACATAGACGAAGTGGCTGATCTTCATTCCGGCACGCGGTCTGGCGAGCGGAGTGACCCCTTCGACTGCCGCCAGCAACGAGTCGTAGCGGGCCGCGACGGCTTCGCGTTTCGCGAGCAGCTCGTCGAGTCTGCGCAGTTGCGCAACGCCGAGCGCTGCGCTGAGAGAGTCCATCCGATAGTTGAAACCGAGTTTGTCGAACTCGAGACCGTTTCGCCCCTGATTGCGAACGCTTCGCGCGAGCTTCGCGAAGTCGTCGCGATCTGTCATCAGCACGCCGCCCTCACCGGTGGTCATCTGTTTGTTCGGATAGAAGCCGAACGCAGAGGCGTCGCCGAAACGCCCGGCGTAGACACCGTCGTTGACGGCGCCGATTGCCTCGCAAGCGTCTTCGATCACGGCCACACCGTGGCGGCGAGCAGTGTCGACGATGCCCGCCATCTCGACAGGACGTCCGAAGACATGGACCGGAAGGACTGCTCGCAGTCGTCCCGTCGGCGCAAGCGACTCGATGGCGTCGATCGTGGCGTCTACGTCGATCGTCAGGGTCTGAGGATCGATATCGACAAAATGAGGAATCCCCCCATCGAACAGAATCGAGTTCGCGGAAGCGATGAACGAGAACGGCGTCGTGATGACGTAGTCGTTCTGGCTCACTCCTGCAGCGATCATCGCGACGTGCAGCGCTGCCGTTCCGCTCGACATCGCGACCGCGTGCCGCGCGCCGAAGCGCGCGGCAAAATCACGTTCGAACGTCTCCATCATCGGGCCGAATGAGAGCTGGCCCGAGCGGAGAACCTCATCGACGAGCCGTCGCTCCTCCGCGGTGATGTCCGGTGCCGATAATCCGATACGGCGCACTAAGTCCTGCTGACGATCGGCAAAGTTGCGTCCTTCGTCGTATCCATCTTGTTCGGCCAGGAGCCGGTGAGCTCGAGTTTTTTCTCCCCCGTCACGAGCTCGATCAACACCTCGGCCATGTTGGAGACCATCCACTCGAAGTTCTCTTCGCCGACGGAATTGCGATCGGCATCCGGCGCGCAGTTCATGAAGTCGATCGCGTAGGGGATGCCGTCGCGCACCGCGAATTCCACGGTGTTCATGTCATAACCAAGGGCGTCGCACAGCGCGAGCGCATCGCGAAGGATTCGCTTCTCGAGCTCGGGCGGAGTCTTGTAGTCGGCGACGTAGCGGAGATGGTGCGGCTGTTTCGGGTCGTACATCATGATTTTCACGCGCTTGCGGCCGAGGACGTAGCAGCGGTAGTAGGACTCGAACTCGATGGCTTCCTGCGCCATCATCGCGAGATCGCGCGTTTGATCGTACGCGGCGAAAAACTCCTGCGGATCGTCGACCTTGTAGACATCCTTCCAGCCGCCGCCATAGGCAGGCTTCATGAAGACTGGCCAGCCGAGGTAGTTGAACACGTCGTCCCAGTTGACGAAGCGCATGTTGCGGAACGACTTCGCTTCGGTGTTGGGCGGGTACTGCTTGTGCGGAAGGAGAACCGTGCGCGGTACCGCGACGTTGACGGCCTTCGCGACGAGATTGTCGAAAAATTTGTCATCGGCCGACCACCAGATCGGATTGTTGACGATGCGAACGCCCGATGCCGCGGCGCATTTCAGGTAGGTGCGATAGAACGGCACCTCGTGACTGATGCGATCGAGGATCAGATCGTAAGGAAAAACACCGTCGTCTTTGAGGAACGAGATTTCGACGGGAGCAGCCTCCACATCCTTGCCGCCCTTGCTGTTGATGGCATTGATGAGGGCCCAGGGGAAGGTGTCTTCCATGCCGAACAGAATGCCGACTTTCTTCTTGCGCATACGTTGGGTTCTCCGTGAAAGGGATCGTATAGAATCGAGCCCCTTGGGCACAATGGAGCGCGGCTCGTGTACAGAGAATATGTCCGCTGGTTCTCTCCGTCCCTGAACCGGGACATGGAGTTTCTCTGGTTCGGAAAGTTCGGCCGGCCGGTGATTCTCTTTCCCACATCCGCGGGCCGTTTCTTCGAGAATGAAGACTTCTATCTCGCGGATTCGCTCGCGGACAAGGTCGATCGCGGCGAGATTCAGCTCGTGCTGGTCGATACCGTCAACAACGAGAGTTGGTACAACAAGCACATTCATCCCGCGCTGCGCGCCGTGCGCCACGCGCACTACGACTCGTATCTCCGCAACGAGCTGGTGCCGTACATTTTCAATCGTGCGCAACGCGGCGATCTCGCGGTGTACGGTGCAAGCTTCGGCGGCTATCACGCTGCCAACTTCGCCGCGCGCTATCCGGACGTCGTGAGCCGCGCGATTCTCTTCTCGGGAATCTTCGACATCGCGCCGCAGGTCGATGGGTGGTGGGATGACAACTGCTACTTCAACTGTCCCGTCGCGTACATCCCGAACATGAACGGCGAGTGGGCGGGCAAGCTGTCGCGCGTGAACTGGGTGATCGCAACCGGGCAGTACGACTCGATCGTGCAGAAGAGCCACGACTTCAGCCAGTTGCTCTGGAGCAAAGGGGTTCCGAACTACCTGGAAATATGGCCAGGCGTGTTCGGACACGACTGGCCATGGTGGCGTGAGCATTTGCGCCGGTTTGTTTGAGGCAGTTTATCCCGAGCGCTAGCGAGGGATCAGCGACTCCACCGGCAGGTTCGTTTTCTTCAGGCAACGTCCGCGCGGTGTGACCGTTGATCCCTCCACTCGCTGCGCTCGGTCGGGATCAATTGAATCTACTTCGCCGACAACTTTTTCAGCGACTCCGCCGGCACGGAGCCGCTGATCGTCACCGAGTCATCCGTCCGCTTCACGTCGAAACGGCGCAGTACCGACACGAGATCCGGCGACTTGTCCTGCACGGCGAGACGCATCGCCGCGAGGCCACCGCGCAGTGTGTCTTCGAGCAGCTGCAGCGTTTCCGTATCGTTCGCGACGCCGAAGCCGCCGACGCGGAGTTCGTCGCCGCCGTCGATGGCCCACAGCGCGACGGTCGAAACGTGATTGAGCGCGGTGCTGATCTGCTGTGCCGATGCGCTCCTGCTTCCGATGTGCGGCGCATTGGCGAGCCGCTGCGCTCGGGTCAGATCGACCAGCGCCCATGCCGTCGCGTGCGCATCAATGCGGCGGAGCTCATGCGCGAGAGCACCGGCGGTCGCGAAGGAGGTGCCGCCGTTGGCGCGATCCTCGAGCGCCTGGACGACGGATGCTTCGTCACCAGCGATGGCGAGATGCGAATCGGCGAATGCCACGGCTCCGCGGTTGCCGTCTTTGTCGTCCTTGTCGCCCTCCGGAAGAAGAAGGTACGAACCATTTCCGCTCTTCTTCTCGATCGCGCCGCGAGACGTCAGCGCCTTCCTGAGCCGCCCGGCGTCGAAACGTCCTTCGGCGGCGACCAGCGTCTTGCTTTCGCTGCCGAGCGCGGACACGGGAGTCACTGCGACGACGAGGAGGTCGATGTCTTTCGCCGGCTGCAGGCCGGCGTCGTTGAGGAAGCGCTCGGCGTCGCCGTGTGCGCTGACGCTGTCCGTCTGCTTGAAAAGCATCGATGACAGAGGGCTGGTACGCATCTCCGCGAGATGAACGACGCCGACGCTGACCGCGTCACGTGGCACGAGCGACATCGCGCCGCCCGACGTCCCTGCCATCGCCAGCGGCGCAACAACGAATATTGCTATAGAAAAAACACGACGCATTGTGGTTTTCATTTAAAACTCCTTTTTCTGAAAGCGCCAGATGGCGAGTGAGAGGCAGGTGAGGCCGAAGATCCCGGTGCTGACGAATGCACTCATTCCCGGTGTCGGGATCTTCATGTGAGAGATCGGACCGGTGACGTAGGCTGCGACGGTGCCGCCGAGCTCCCACGCCTTCGGAACGACCCAGTACATTCCGTCGACCAGCGCCACGAGCCAGTCGTGCGAGAACACCGCGTCGATCCGGCCATGGACGATCGCCAGAAAGATCGACATGAGGCAGAGCGCGTAGCTGCTCATGATCGAGACCGCTGTCGACGAGGTGACGGTTCCGACGAGAAACGCGAATGCCAGCAGCGCGGCGATCACGAACATCATGATGGCTCCCGCCAGCAGAAACCGCGGGTTGAAGATGTGAGTTTTCCAGGCGACGATCAGCCAGATCGCCCCGATCAGATAGACCACATTCGAGGCTGCCAGCAGCAGACCGGCAATGTATCGGGAGAGCAGCAGCGCCGGCCGCGACACGGGGCGCGACAGATAAAGGTCGACCGTACCTTTCTCCTGCATGCGCGGCACGAGGTGCGCCGTCGCGAACACCGCCAGGAGCACGCTGAAGCCATAGATGATGATCGAGAAGACGAGCTCCGAGTACATCACGAGCTGCTCGATACCGATCGCGTTGCCACGCATCTCGACATCCTTCCCGAAGAGCCGCGCGCCGGCCAAAGCACCATCGACAATGTCGAGGTTAACTGCTGATGCAAATATGACGATAAAAATCGTTGATAAAATGAAGTACGTGATTAGTGTCCAGCGCGCGGCAGCTTCGCGCCAGACGTCTTCGATGTTGGCCCAGATCACGTTCATGGCTGCTGCCCCTCCGTCTTCACCAGATCGACGAACACGTCCTCCAGCGTCGATCGCATCTGAGCCAGCTCCTGCAGCATTCCGCCGCGCGCGCGCAGACCGTCGACCAGCGCGTTCAGATGATCGAGGTCAGTGACCGACAACTCGAGATGTCCATTCACGCGCTCGACGCCGGCACCTGTCTCGCGGAACATCGCCAGCAGCGGCTCGTCGACGGGCGTCGCGATCATCCGGTACTTCGCCGTCCGCCGCGTCAGCTCCTTGATCGTCCCCTCGGCCGCAACGTTTCCTTTGCGCAGGACCGCGACGCGGTCGCAGGTCAACTCCATCTCTGAGAGCAGGTGCGAATTCAGCAGAACCGCGGTGCCGTTCTTTGCCTCTTCGCGGAGGAGATCGCGAATCTCTCGGCGGCCCACCGGATCGACGCCGTCTGTCGGCTCATCGAGTAGCAGGACGTTGGGACGATGGATCAGCGAGCACGCGAGGCCGAGGCGCTGCGTCATTCCCTTCGAGAACTTCTTGACGCGGATCTCGCCCCACTGCCCGAGACCCACGCGCTCGAGAAGTTCCGGCGCGCGGCGCTTGATGTCGTTCGATGACATCCCCGACATGCGCCCGAAAATCGTCATCGCCTGACGCGCGGTCAGATAGTTCGGAATCTTGTGTCCTTCGGGAAGGTAGCCGGTGCGACGACGGCTCTCCGGGTCGCTGACCGGAATTCCTCCGATGAACGCAGTGCCGTCGGTCGGAGCAGTGAGGCCGAGGATGATCTTGACGGTCGTGGTCTTGCCGGCGCCATTCGGGCCGAGAAGTCCGAAGAGCTCTCCCGCGCGGACGGTGAAGTCGATCCCGTCGAGCGCGGTGATGCGGGGCCGTCCGACACGTGACGCGTACTCTTTTCGAAGTGCTCGCACTTCGATGAGTGTTTCAGTCATGATCATGAAGTACGAGAGTTTGCTGTTTCAGGTTGCAATTGCGCCGCTGAGACAAAACGCAGCGGCCGCTACCAATCTTCGTTTCCAGGATGACGTTCACCCCGACGCTTGTTTGAGCACTCGCCGTGTCCGATAGGGCCATCTTCTTCGATCCCTCGCGCAAGCGGTGGGGATGGATCAAGCGGATCTCCACGATCCTTGGACTCCTGTCTGTCGTTGTCGTCAGCCTTTTTCTGATCAGCCTCTCGTCGACGCCGTTTCTCCCCGACATGCCGGGGCTTACCTCCGAGCTGAAGCGTACGCTGCACCGTGCAGTACGTCTGCCGCGCCACATGTCGCGCCTTCAGCAGTACAAGCAGCGTAAGGATCGCGACAAGCTGTTCGCGCAGATCAACAAAGATCGGCAGGCGGCTGGAGAAAAGGTGGCGGCACAGGCGCCCGTCCCCGACAACGGTATCGTCGCGGCGTTCTACGCGCCATGGCAGGAGACGGGCCTCCACTCACTGCGGGCCAACGCGGACAATCTGACGCATCTGCTTCCGGCATGGGTCCACCTCCGGTCCGATGGCGCAGGTCTCGACTTCCGCGATTGGGATCTCGAGACGACGCCTCACAATCGCGAGGTCTTAGGCGTCTGTCGTGGAAACAACATCAACATCGTTCCGATCTTCAGCAATGCGCAGCAGTCGGATTTCGATCCGAAACGCGCGCATATCCTTCTAACCGATCCGGTGCTGCAGGAGAAGGTCATCCTGCAGTTGCGCACATGGATTCAAGCGAATCGATTCCAGGGCATCAACGTCGACTTCGAGAATCTCTATCCCGAAGACTATCCGCGCCTGATTTCTTTCTTGAAGCGGATCAAGGTGATGTTCGCGTCGGCGCAACTCCTTGTGAGTGCCGATCTCGAGGCGCCGAAGCCGTTGGACTGGAAGGCCGCGTCGCAAGTGTGCGACTTCGTGGTGGTCATGGCCTACGACGAACACAGCTCGACGAGCAAGCCGGGACCGATCTCGTCGATCAATTGGTTCAGGACCGTGATCGAGCGCGCCAGACGCGACGTTTCGCGAGACAAGCTCGTGATCGGAATCGCGAACTACGCATACGACTGGGCGGAGAATCGCCAGTGGGCGGAGCCGCTGACGTATCAAGCTGCGCTCGTGGAAGCAAAGAGGTTTCATCCGGGTGAAACGCCGGACAAGATCGTCGACTTCGACGATGTCGCGCTGAACCCGACGTTCTTCTACGTCGACGATGATGGAATCGAGCACGAAGTCTGGATGCTCGATGCGATCACGGCGGCCAACGAGTGGATGATTGCCGAGCCGTACAAACCACGTGGTGTCGCGGTTTGGGTTCTCGGTTCATGCGACCCGTCAATCTTCAAATTCATCCGGCGCGATCGTCTCCGCCTCAAACCAAATCGCGCGACCCTGCGCGAGATCGAATTTCCGTACGACGTCGACTTCGTCGGCGACGGAGAAATCGCTCGCGTTGCGGCGACCCCCAAGAAGGCACAGCGAGACATGGAGATCGATCCGCAAACCGGTCTCTTTCTCGACGAGGTCTACAAGCAATTTCCAACCTCGTATGTCATCCAGCGGAGCGGGTTCAATCCCGACCTCATCGCGCTGACGATCGACGATGGTCCTGCCTCGCCGTACACCGCGCAGATGCTCGACGAACTGAAGGCGTTGAACGTGAAAGCGACCTTCTTTCTCATCGGACAGAACGCCGATCGCTACCCGGGTCTCGTGCGCCGCATCTGGAACGAAGGCCACGAGATCGGCAATCACAGCTACACGCATCCGAACATCGGAGCGGTGTCCTCGATGCGCGCCGAGTACGAGATCAATGCGACGCAGCGAGTGTTTCAGAGCATCCTCCATCGCTCGACACTGCTTTTCCGCCCCCCCTATAACGCGGATGCGGAGCCAACTGCCAGGGAAGAAGTGATGCCGATCGTCACCGCCTCGGAGATGAACTACATCACGGTCCTCGAGTTCCTCGACCCGCAGGACTGGAAGACCGAGGAGCGGCTGGAAGACGGCACGATCCGCAAGCGCACTGCGCAGGAGATGCTGCAGACGGTCCTGCAGCAGATCGAAACGGAAAAAGGAAGCTGCATCCTGCTGCACGACGGGGGCGGCGACCGTAGCGAGACCGTGAAGCTGATCCCGCTGCTCGTTAATGAGCTGCAGAAGCGCGGCAAGAAATTCGTCACGGTTTCCGCGCTCGTCAATGCAACGCGTGATGACGTGAACCCGAAGGTGACGAACTCCGACACGCTGATGCTCGCCAGCGATCGCGTCGTCTTCGAGATGATGTATCTCTTCGAGCTCTTCCTCAGCATCGCGTTCGTCTCGGCGATCATCCTTGGCACCTTGCGCGTCGTGTTCATCACGGTGATGGCGCTGGTGGCGAAGTACAAAGAGCGGCATCACGCGCCATTCGACGAAACCTATCGGCCGCCGGTCAGTGTGGTGATTGCGGCGTACAACGAAGGGAAGGTCATCGGGCGAACGCTCGACGCGGTGCTCGCGAACGATTACTCCGGCGAGCTGGAGATCATCGTCGTCGACGATGGCTCAGTCGATGACACGTCGGCTGCCGTCGAGCGCGAGTTCGGTGGCAATCCGAAAGTGCGGTTGATTCGTCAGGAGAATGGCGGGAAGGCGTCAGCTCTCAATCGAGGCATCGCGATGGCGCCGGGCGAGATCATCATCGCGCTCGATGCCGACACGATCTTCGCGAAGGAGACGATCAGCAAGCTGACCCGCCGCTTCGCGGATCCGCTCGTGGGAACGGTTGCCGGCAATGTGAAGGTTGGGAACCGCATCAACCCGCTGACGTACTGGCAGGCGATCGAATACGTCACGAGCCAGAATCTCGATCGCCGCGCGTACTCGTTCCTCAATTCGGTTTCCGTCGTGCCTGGTGCGGTCGGCGCCTGGCGGCGCGAAGCGATTCTGCAAGCGGGTGGCTATACGACGGACACGATGGCCGAGGATATGGATCTGACGTGGAAAATCCGCAGGATCGGCTGGCGTGTCGATACGGAAACCGAGGCGGTCGGCTACACGGAGGCGCCGGATTCGTTCCGCGCGTTGTTCAAGCAGCGCTTCCGCTGGGCGTTCGGCACGCTGCAGTGTCTTTGGAAGCATCGCCGTGCGATCGGACGGTACGGATGGTTTGGACGGCTGATGCTCCCGTCGCTCTGGTTGTTCCAGATCGCATATCAGGCACTGTCACCTCTCGTCGACTTGCAGATCCTCTGGGCGCTCGGCAAGACGATCGATGCGATGCTGCGACGCGATCTCACGCAGGACTGGCAGCCGTTCCCGGTGGCCGCGTCGCAGCTTTATGTCGTCGCGTTCATGTACGCGTTCTTCTTCGTCATCGAGCTCATAGGGGCGAGCGTGGCCTTCAAACTCGATCGCGAAGATCCGAAGATGCTCGTATGGCTCTTCTGGCAGCGGTTTCTCTACAGGCAATTGATGTATGCCGTGCTGCTCAAATCACTGAAGACCGCCATCTCCGGAATTCGAGCGGGCTGGGGCAAGCTCGAGCGCAAGGGAACGGTGGAACTGGCGTCATCCTGAGCCGCGAAGAAGGCGAAGGACCCCTCGACCTCGGGCTCCTTCGCTCACGCTCAGGATGACAGCGAAACCCCTAACGTACCGTTGCAGTCACCTGCACCGCGCTCAATCGGCTCTCCACCACTCGCCAGTCGACATTCGCCATGAATGCATCGATGTACTTTGGTCTGTCTGACGGTTTGTAGTCGAGCAGGAACGCGTGCTCCCACACATCCATGACGAGCAGCGGAACGAAGCCCGCGATGTTGCCCGTCTCGTGCATCGTGATCCAGTGATTCGAGACGTGGCCGTTCGCGGGATCGAGATAGCAGATTGCCCAGCCAACGCCGCGCATCTTGCCTACGCTGACGAAGTCGGCCTTCCAGATCTCATATGAAGGGAAGCTGCGCGATACCGACTGCATGAACTCGGACTTACGATCCGGATCTCCGCCGCCTCCGTTGCGCAAGTTGCCGAAGTAGTACTCGTGCAGAACCATGCCGTTGTATTCGAAACCAAGGCGGCGCGTGAGCTCCGAGTAGGCGGGCATTTCCTCCTGATCGACTTTGCCGTCGGCGAGAATTGCCGCAATGCGCTCCGTCAATGTGTTCGTGTTCGTGACGTAGCCTTCATAGAGTTTGAAATGCATCTCGAGCGTCTTGTCCGAGATGCCGGTGAGCCCGCTGAGATTGAATTGCTTTGCCTGGTAGGTCTTCATTTCCATGCGTATTCGCAATGCACGAACTATGACTGCACGCAGCGGAACTTCGCGTACAGATACGGATACGTGCCGCGAAACCAATTGCGGAAGCTACGGCGGATCATCTCCGGCGAAGTCGCTGGTGAGGCGCCCTTCAGCACGTAGTGCTCACCATCGAAGAAGTCGCTGGAGTAGACGGGATACGAGGCCATCGGCTGAAAGCCTGGGAACCCGGCGAACGGTGTCGACGTCCACTCCCAGCCGTTGCCCGCGAGATCATGAACGCCCCACGCGCTCGCGCCCGCCGGATACGAACCAACCGGAACAGGATCCCAGTTTGCGAATCCGAAATTGCCGCGCGATGGATCGGCAGGCTCATCGCCCCACGGAAACGGACGTTCTTCCCCGGATGGTGTTCCGAACGCAGCGCGGTGGTACTCGGCCTCCGACATCACGCGCGCGTTGCGCCAGCGCGCATACGCTTCCGCCTCCGCGAGTGTGACGTAGACGGGAGTGTCTTCCGGCAATGGAATCAGCGCGAACATGCCGCGCCAGAACCAGCCGCGCTCGTTCTTCAGCCAGAAGTGGGGATGTTCAACCTTCTCCGTCGTCACCCAACTCCAGTTCGCTTCGCTCCAGAAGGAAGGGTCGCGATAGCCGCCCGCTTGGACGAACTGCATGAACTCGCCGTTCGTCACGTTGTGGCGGTCGACGAGAAATTCCGGAACGTCGACCTGGAGCGAGGGAAACTCGTTGTCCCAGCCGAACACACCTTCATCGCCACCGAGAGTTGCGATGCCGCGCGGGATGCGGACCATACCGGTTTCGCGATTCGTTATGCGTTGAGGCGTTGAGGCATTGAGTGCCGGCTGCTTCACTTTCTTCGAATAGGGAAGGTTGTGAAACATATAGAGCAGAGTTTCCTGATGCATCTGCTCATGCTCGAGGATCGCGATCGCCGCCTCCGCGCCGCGCAGTTGCGGGACGGAGCCGTCTTCGATCGTCGCGTAACCGAGCGTGTCTTCGATCATCGCATCGGCTTGACTTCCGTACTCGAGCACGGCGCTGCGGCGCGGCCAGACATCGGTTGGATTCTTCACGGCATCGACGCTGTCGGGATCGATGCCGCGCGCGAAGAGCACCTCGAAGTGCTCATCGATTCCGCCGTGTTGAAGCGCGAGCTTGATGAGCGTGTTCACCGCGAACGCGGGAAGATGGCCTTCGTAGAAGACGATTGGATTGCGAAGGGCGATGGGACGCTCGTAATACGCGCTCTCGACAGGAATCGAGAAGATCGCCTTCGAATTCTTGCGGCCTGCGCGATACCAACGGACGAGGTCTTCGCGAGTGATGCCGCGCGGAAATGCCGCGTGTCGCACGGCGCGAATTCTATCCCGCGAATGCCGGCTCGCCGATCGGGACTTCGATCACACGAAACGGCGGGCGCTCCGGAAAGTGTGTTGCCAGCACCGGCATTGCGACGTTGTACACCGGCGCGTTCGCTTTCGTGCGGCCTTCCGGCGATCCGCGGTGCGCGTGCCCGTGAAACACGGCGGTGACTCGATAACGATCAAGCGGCTCCTCGAGGCGCGATGAGCCGAGAAACGCGACGATTTCCAGAGGCTCCCCTTCGACGGTTGCCTGAACCGGCGAGTAATGCAACACGCCGATCTTCTGCGGGGTGCGCAGACGCGCCAGCGCGGCTTCGAGCTTCAACGACTCTTCGATCGCTTCGTGCACGAAGCTCTTGATCATCTTCTCGCCCCACGCACCGAGTGCGCGGCGGCCGAAACCGCCCCCGAAGCCTTTGACTCCGGCGAAGCCGACGCCGTGCAACTCGTACGAGTCGCCGTCCAGCATCGTCACCCCGGCGTCGGTAAGGATGCGGAGGATTTCTTCCTCGCTGTCCGACTCGTAATCATGATTGCCGAGGACGCCGATTGCCGGAATGCGCAACGAGCTCGTGATTTCCTTCGCGAGCACTTTTGCCTCATCGACCGAGCCGTAGTCGGTGAGATCGCCGCACAGCAGCATCACGTCTGCCGCCTCGGTCGCACTGGTGAAGAGATTCTGAAAGGCACCTTGCGAAGTCTTCTTGACGTGAATGTCCGCAACGGCAGCAATGCGTAGCGTCGTTCGTTCGTTCATTTCGGGCTTCCGTCCTGTGCGATTCCGGCCGTCCAGTGAGCGATCTCTTCCTCGGACAAATTGCCGATCGGGCTCAGCCGGCCATCGAGATAGCCCCACTCGTCGACGTCCATCAAGTACTGCTGACGTGAAATGATCGTGCCGAAACAGATCCTCTCATCCGAATCGCCGTGTGTGGTTTCCGCGCGAAGACGCGCGCCGAGCTCGTCGATCACCCAGGACGGGATTCTCGATCGCTCGGACGGATAGACGTAACCGAACAGGACGACGTGCGCGAAGAGTGCGCGCCAGTGGCGGCCGTAGCGATCGATCAGGCGGCGCCAGTCGAGCGTTGCTCCCACGGCGCGCATCACGTGCAGAACGTCGGCGCCATCGAAGCGCTCGCGCTCCATGATGAGACCCTTCGACCAGATCATCTCTTCCGGCGGGATCAGTTTGCATGGAACATTGAAGACGACTTCATCGACCGCGTGCTTGAACCAGAGATCGTCAACCTGTGCCACGCCGTTTCCTGCGCTGAAGATGAGGTCGACGAAATCGTCGCCATGAAATGCTTTGCCGAGCCAATGGGGAAAAGTCAGTTCCGATGAATAGCCATGGGCGCGAAACGCGTCCGCTGCCCGTTCGAAATCGCCGCCCCGAATGAAGACGTCGAAATCTTTCGTATGTCGTTCGATTCCCGTGTAGCGGGCGAAAGCATAGGCGCCTCCCACGAGTGCCGGAACGCCCGCGTCCGCCAGAATCTTCAACGCATGCCGATAGAAGGCGATCGTGACTTCGGAAAGTTTTTCAGGCACGGATGAGTCGGACTGCAGCTTTTGTGCTCACTCCGTGGGGCGACGGGCGCCCTCGCCTGTCGGCTCGGTGGACAGGCGGGGGCGCCTGTCCTCCACCTCACGAGCCCGCTCTCCCTTCCGCCCAGGGCATCGTGAACCAGATGGCCGCGTCCGGTCGTTTCGACCACGCTTCGTACTCGCGGAGCACGGCGTCGAAGGCCTTCTCATCGAAGAGTCCCATCGAGAGAATCGTGTCGCGCGCGCTACGGACCACACCAATCATGTTCGCCGCGAGCGTCGGAAAGATCTCCATCCCCGCACAGCCGCCGAAGAAGATCACGGTGCAGCGCACTGGCTGCGCCCCCGCGTCGTGCAGCAATTGCACGAGCCGCCGTCCGATGAACGGATCGTTGCCGATGCGGTCATAGCTGCGCATGTAGGCTCGCCACAATTCCGCGATGCCCGGCGGTTCGGGCCAGAGCCGAAGGACATCGTGATCATCGTCCGCGAGGATGATGCGGCCTCCGGGACGAACTGCGCGCACCATGCTCTTCACTACGCGCAGAGGATCCGGAACATGTTCGAGCACGAAGCGCGCGTGTGCTACGTCGTACGTTCCCCACTCGAGGTCCGCGTCGAGCACATCGCCCTGGCGAAAGTCCACTAGATCGGCCTCGCCTTCCTCTGCCGCAAGTCTTCGTGCGAGTGCGAGCTGCTCGTCGCTGCGTTCGACACCGACGACACGTCCTTGCGGCAGCGCGCGGGCCATCGTCCGCGAGAACTGTCCGAGGCCGGAGCCGAAGTCGATGACGCGCTCGTCGCCGTGAAGTGCGATCTCGCGCAACGATGCGGGATTCAGCAGCACATCATTCAGCAGCGAGAGCCGGCGCTGTTCCTCGGGCGCGGTTCCGTGGATGTAGGTCGACTCCGTCATTCACTCAAGTCCTCGACTGGAAAACCGGCATCGACCCACGCGTCGAATCCTCCCGCGAGAGGCCGTACTTTCTTGTATCCCCGATCCATCAGCATGCGCGCCACACGGGCGGCTGAGGCCTCGTTTGGTCACGTGCAGTACAAGATGATCGGCGTCCCGACCGGAATGCTCTCCAATTGTTGCGCGACTTCTTCCGGTGTCGCCGCGACGATCGCCGTCGGAATGCGCCGCAGATCCTGCTTCCTCGACGCGCGTGTACGCACGTCCATGACGACCGGCGACTCTCCGCGATCAATCATGTCTTTCACTTCATTCACGCTGATGCGCGCGACGCGGAGCTGCTGGTAGAAGTGAAGCCGCTGATACCACTTGATGAGGATGAACAGCGCGACGATCGACACGACGATCGTCACCGACCACCAGCCAAGATCTTCCAGACGCTGCAGCAGGGTGCCGATCTGATGATGAAATGCGCGGCCCGCGACCACGGCTGAACCGGCCCACAGGAAGGCGCCGATTGCATCGAACACGAGAAACTCGAGCGTGCTCGCCTTGGTTGCACCCGCGAGAGGAGGCGCGACCGTCGAGAATCCGGGAACGAACTTCGCGAAGAGCAGCGACCGCATCCCCCACTTTTCGAAGTTCGCCTCGGTCTCTCGCACGCAGGTATCCGGCGAGAGCGAGATACGGCACAGCGTGCGAAGAATACGGTAGCCGTAGCGGCGGCCGAGGAGGAACCAGATCCAGTCGGCGACGACCGATGAGAGGAGCGCGCCGGTGAGCACGTGCGACGACGACAACTGCCCATTGCGCGCGAGTGCTCCCGCGATGATCAGCGTAGGAACCGCCGGAATCGGCGCGCCGATCTGTTCGAGAAAGACGTTCAGACAGACGAGAGGAACGCCGTAATGAAGAATGAGCTCGATCAGCCGATGCATGCGTCAGCGCATCATCGTACTTGATCGATCACGATGGGAGCGCTCGTCGTCGTCAGTTTGATGGAAGGAGCGGCGTTGCCAATCCGGACGAGCTTGTGATTCGCGCTGTAGTTTTCCGCGCGGCAGATACGGCAGAAGATCTCGCCCGCATCGGCAATTCGCGCTTCGACCGACGAGCTCTGGTCCTGCCCCAGCTTGAGAGAGATCGGACCGTTCACCGTCGACGCGTCGATCTGCCCTGAGGTCTTCTCGATGGAGATACCGCCGTTTTTCGCGCGCGCGGTGATCCTGCCGTTCATGTTGCGGATCGCGATGCCGCCGTTGGCCGAGGTCACTTCGAGTCCCGCGTTGCGAGGAACGCGAAGGATCATGTGGACCCACCAGGCTTGCGTCTCATCGTTCGTTGGACCTGTGGCGCTGACGTCGCCGTTGCGCGACGAGATGTTGATTGCACCCAGCGTCCGTTGCGCCTGCTGCTGCGTGAAGCCAACAGCTTCTTTGCAGACCGTGAGCCGCGCAGTCGGCTTGTCCCAGCCGCGAACGAGGATCCCACCTTGCTCGCTGCTGTGAATCTTCAGCACATCGATGCCTTGCAGTGCGATGTCCTGCTGTTCCTGCGAGCGCGAGGCGGCGGGGAACGAGGTCGTGTTGCGCGTGTGGAAGTGATCGCAGTCGTCGGCGAGAAGGCTGGAGAAGTCCTGCGAGGTGACGATGAGGGATCGCGTTGGTGGCGGCCCGGGTGCAGGTGCCGCGCTCGTGGTGGAGGCGCTCGTAGTCGATGTCGCGACCGGAGGCGCAGAGAGCGCACTCACGGACGCGATCGCGAAGAGGATTGCGATCGCACCACGTTTCATTGTCGTGTCCCGTCTAATGACGTTACGAAGCAGCGAAGGTTAGGTTTCGGTGCGATGAACAGTGTAACCCTTCAGGCAGCAGACAGCAGGCAGCAGGTAGCAGGATGTGTAAACCGTTGAGCCTGCCGGTTCCCTCTGCTGTCTGCTGCCTGCTGCCTGCTGTCTAATCGGGCTAACCACCAGCTGGCTCGAGAGTCTAAGGTAGCGACATGGAGATGACCGACGTCGCAGCCGTCAGCCGTGCCCGTGACGGCGACGCGGATGCCTTCCGGCTGCTCGTCGAGCGTCATAGCCGCTCCATCTTCCGTGTCGCCTGGCGTATGACTGGAAACGAACATGATGCCGACGATGTGGTGCAGGAGACGTTTCTTCGCGCGTATCGTCAGATCGACGGCTTTGAAGAGCGTGCGAACTTCTCGACGTGGCTGCATCGCATCGCGGTGAACTGCTCGCTCGACTTGTTGCGCGCACGCCAGCGTCACGACAAGCAGTACACGACGAGCGATGAGTTGCTGGACGCGGCATCCGGCGCGCCCGAGCCGGATCGTGTCGTGTTGAGTGCCGAAGTGCAGCGGCAGGTCGCGGCTGCCATGAAATTGCTCAGTGACAACGAGCGCACCGCGTTCGTTCTTCGTCATTTCGAAGGAATGCCGGTCGAAGAGATCGGCAAGACACTCGGGATCCAGGTCAACGCTGCGAAACATACGATTTTTCGCGCCGTGCGAAAGCTGCGCGATTCCCTGGAGCCACTCGTGAGGCCGAACCAATGCAACACCTGAACGATGAACAACTGATTGCGCATCACTATCGCGATGCGGATGCGGCCGAGCATCTCGCCGCGTGCAGTGAATGTGGTGCGCGCTACGCGACGCTGCAGCAGGTGCTCGCGCTCGTCGATGCGGCGGAAGTGCCGCAGCGAGGTCCCGCGTACGCCGATGAGGTTTGGAACCGGCTGCGTTGGCGCCTCGACCGCCGCGAGCGGAAGACGCGTCGGTGGCTGCTTGCGGTCGCCGCCGCGCTTGCAATCGTCCTCGTGGGTGGCGAGATCTGGAGACATCGACAGCCTGCCAGCGACCCCCAGCGGCCGGCTGTTGCAGCGATTCCGAAGCAGCCCAATCCTGAAGCCAATGTTCTCGTCAATGTCGTCGGCGATCATCTCGATGCGGCCGAGCGCGTCCTGACGGAAGTCGCGAATGCCGATCCCGCGAAGGATCTCGATGTCAGCGGCGAGCAGTCGCGCGCCGAGGACCTGGTCACGGCGAATCGCCTCTATCGTCAGACGGCGATGCGGCGCGGTGATGCGCGCATCGCGAACGTGCTTTCCGACATCGAGCCGGTGCTCGTCGAGCTCTCGCATGCAGATGACAAGCTCTCGCCCGAAGAGCTCGCGGATCTGCAGAAGCGCATCGACGCACGCAACCTGCTGTTCAAACTGCGCGTGCTGAATTCCCGAAGCGAGCGGCCGAGCCAGAACCTTCTCGCCTCGAATCGAATGCATTCTCTATGAGGAAACCCATCATGATCCCGTTCCGCAGTGCTGCCGTACTTCTGATCACGTTGCCGCTGTTCGGCAACGTGGTGTCATGGACCGAGCCCGAGATCGAAATCGCATCGGAGCGCGTGCACGAGAGAAAAGTGGCGCGCGAAGAGTCGCTGTATTCGCGTGCGAACGATGCCCTCGATGAGCACGACTGGCAGACAGCAACGTCGCTCTATCGCCGCGTCGCCGACGCAGGTCTCGAGCACGCGGATGCTGCGCTCTACTGGCTCGCCTATTCGTACAACAGGCGAGGTTTGGGCGCCGATGCGCTCGCGTCGATCGAGGAGCTGAAGCAGCGGTATCCGAAGAGCAAGTGGAAGGAAGATGCGGCGGTGCTCGAAGTCGAGATCCGGCAGGCAACGGGCCACGGATTTTCCTACACGGTCGTGAACGATCCTTCGACGCAGATCATCGCACTCAGCGGGATGATGGAAGACGATCCGGAGAATGCCGTGAGGATCGGCGACGAGATTCTCCGCAGCAAAGATGGAACGAAGGTCAAGGACAAGGTCCTCTTCGTCTTCAGTCAGTCGGGCGATCCGCGCGCGATCTCGATCGTCGTGAAGACCGCGAAGGACTCCAATAGTCCTGAGCTGCAGCGCCGCGCAGTCCGCTATCTCTCGTTCGTAGGCGGAGAGGAATCGAAGAAGGCGCTCACCGATGTCTACTCGTCGACGAAAGACGTCGTCGTTCGTCACGCGGTGATGAAGGCGTTCCTGACGACTGGTGATCGTGAACAGTTGCTGGCGCTCGCGAAGACAGAACCAAACGTCGACCTCCGCGGCGAGGCCGTCATTAACCTGGGAGCCCTCGGTGCGCGCGCCGAGTTGGCGAGCCTCTACGCGAAAGAGACCGCGACTGTCATCCGCAAACGCATCATCGAAGGTCTGTTCATCGGCGGCAACATCGACAAGCTGATGGAGATCGCGAAGACGGAGAAAAACCCGATGCTGCGCGCAACCGCGATTCGGAACGTCGCATTTGCAGGGGGCAATGCGGCGACCATCGCGTCGTTCTACGACGCCGACACGGATGCCGTAGTGCGTCAGGCGGTGCTCGACGCCCTCTGCGTGACAGGCGCTTCGACGCAGCTGAAAGCCATCGCGGAAAAAGAGAAGGATCCCGCGATGCGCACACAGATCATCGAGCGGTTAAAACGTCTGAGCGAATAGCCAGCAGAGCAGAAGCACGGCGGGTGCGTGGAACATCAGCTGGAGCACGGAGTATCCCGCGAGGTCGCGCGCGCGGACGTTCAGGATGCCCATCAGCGGCAGCATCCAGAACGGATTGATCAGATTCGGCAGCGCCCCGGCCGCGTTGTAGATCTGCACGGTCCAACCGAGGTCCTCGCCGAGGTTTTTTGCAGCGGCCAGTGCGTACGGCGCCTCCACCACCCACTTGCCGCCGCCTGACGGAACGAACATGCCGAGGATTGCGGAGTAGACGGCGACGACGAGAGGAAACGTCGACTTCGTCGTGACTGCGACGAACAACGCTGCGAGCCGTTCGGCGATCGGTGTCTTCGAGATCATCCCGAAGATGCCGCCGTAGAACGGGAACTGAATCAGCACGCCCGCCGTTGCCGGAACGGACTTCGCGACCGCGCGAAGAAACGAGCGCGGACGCCAGTGCAGCAGCAGGCCCGCGGCGATGAACGCGAAGTTGAAGTTGTTGAGATCGAAGGCGGCCAATCCGCCTTTCGCGCGGAACGTCGTCACGAGATACCAGATCATCAACGCGGCGATCACGACGCTGAGAATCGGACTCTGCTCGAAGCGCTCGCTGGGAGTTGCTGCCCGCTCTTCGCTCACGAGCTCCATCGGTTCGAAGACGACCCCCATTTCGCTTGCAGTGCGCGCTTCCGAAGCGTCCGGCGCGGAGAACCACGCGACGGCAACGGAGATCGTGATGAGCACTCCCGCCATCACGCCGTTCTGCCAGGTGAAGAGAGTCTGCGTCAGAGGTATCACGCCGGTGATCGGAAGAAGCGCGGGCGGAATCGAAGACTTCGTGGCCTGCAGCAGCGCGGCTGATGAGGAGAGACCCAGCGCCCAGACGCTGCCGAGGCCGAGATAGGCAGCAGCGCCGATGGCGCGGTAGTCGACACGTTCGATGCGGCGAACGACTTCGCGCACGAGCAGACCGGTGAAGATCAGCGAGAGTCCCCACGAGATCAGCGAGGAAAGCATCGCGAACGCGGCGACGAACGCCACCGCACCGCGAGGCGACTTCGGAATCGACGCGAGTGAGCGTGTGAGCCGCGCGATCGGTGGCGACGATGCCACGACGAAGCCGCCGATGATGACGACGGCCATCTGCATCGTGAAGTTGACGAGCGACCAGAAGCCATTGCCGAACTCGGTTGCGAGCGTGGAAGGTGCGACACCGATCGAGAGTCCGCCGATGAAAACGAAGACGATGGCAGCCAGTGCGAAGACGAACGCATCAGGAAACCAGCGCTCGCAGAAATCAGCGCTGCGCATTCCGAATCGCGCAAGAAGGTTGGGGCGCATGCCGGAGGATTATGTGCCCCCCGGAATGCCAGTTGCACTTTCCCTTGCCCGCCATGGCGCAAACCACAAGTGAGTTTCTTCTCGAACGGTTGAAAGAGTGGGGCGTCCGCCGCATCTACGGATACCCGGGCGACGGGATCAACGGAATCATGGGTGCCTTCGAGAAGATCGAAGGGCTCGACTTCATCCAGGTCCGGCATGAAGAGATGGCGGCGTTCATGGCGTGCGCGCACGCGAAATACACGGGCGAAGTGGGTGTCTGTCTCGCGACGTCGGGTCCCGGCGCGATTCATCTGTTGAACGGGTTGTATGACGCGAAGCTCGATCATCAGCCGGTCGTCGCAATCGTCGGGCAGTCATCGCGTCTCGCAATCGGAGGCGCGTATCAACAGGAAGTCGATCTGCCGTCCCTGTTCAAGGATGTCGCCTCAGAATTCGTGAACACCGCGATGGCACCGGCGCAGGTGCGTCATCTCGTCGATCGCGCGATCCGCGTTGCGCTCGCGGAACGGACGGTGACGTGCATCGTTTTTCCGCACGACTTGCAGGACGAGGAGATGGCGCAACCGCCGCATGCGCATTCGACGATCCACTCGGGGACGGGATGGACCTCACCGCGCGTGATTCCTCGCGATGAGGATCTGTGGCGCGCTGCGGACCTGCTGAACGGTTGTGCGAAGCCGGCGATTCTCGTTGGCGCGGGCGCACTGCGCGCCACCGACGAGATCATCGAGGTCTCCGACATCCTCGGCACCTGCATCGCGAAGGCACTCCTCGGAAAGTCTGCGGTGCCGGACGATTTGCCGTTCGTCACCGGCTCGATCGGGCTGCTCGGCACGAAGCCGAGCGACGTGATGATGCAGGAGTGTGACGCTTTGTTGATGATCGGTTCGAACTTTCCCTATTCGGAATTCCTGCCCAAGGAAGGGAAGGCGCGCGGCGTCCAGATCGATATCGACGGCCGCATGTTGTCGCTGCGATTTCCGATGGAAGTGAATCTCGTTGGCGATAGCAGGGAAACGCTGCGTGCGCTGATCCCGCTGCTGCAGCGAAAGGTTGATCGCTCGTGGCGCGAGAAACTCGAGCACGAGATCACGGAGTGGTGGAAGCTGCTCGAAGCGCGCGCGATGGACGAGGCGAAGCCGATCAATCCGCAGCGTGTGTTCTGGGAGTTGTCGCCGAGGCTGCCGGACAACTGCATCTTGTCGGCGGATTCGGGCTCCGTCGCGAGCTGGTATGCGCGCGATCTCAAGTTCCGCCGGGGGATGCTTGGATCGCTGTCGGGCAATCTCGCGACGATGGGGCCGGGCGTGCCCTACGTGATCGCGGCGAAGTTCGCCTTTCCCGATCGCGTCGCGATCGCGTGCGTCGGTGACGGCGCGATGCAGATGAACGGCATCAACGAGCTGATCACGATCAAGAAGTATTGGAGGGAGTGGAGTGATCCGCGGTTGATCGTCGCGATTCTGCACAACGACGATCTCAACATGGTGACGTGGGAGCAGCGTGTGATGGCCGGCGATCCGAAGTTTGCGCCGTCGCCGGAGTTGCCGGAGTTCGGGTACGCGAAGTACGCGGAGATGCTCGGGCTGCGCGGCATTCGAGTCGATCATCCGGAGCGCATTGCGGATGCGTGGAATCATGCCTTGAACGAGAGCCGCCCGACCGTGCTGGAGTTCATCACCGATCCGGAAGTTCCGCCGCTGCCGCCACACATCACCGCGGAACAGGCGAAATCGTTTCTCTGGTCGCTGCTGCGCGATCCCGCGCGCGGCGCCATGATCAAGCAGTCGATGAAACAAATCCTGGACGCGATCAAGAAGTGAGTGATTCGTTCCGCGCCGGCGCCTACACGATTCCGACCGTTGCGCCGGAGTCGGACGGCACCGCGGAGTGGGATTCGACCACGCTCGTGACGGTACACATCACGCGCGGTGAGCGAACAGGCTTTGGTTACACCTACGCGGACACCGCTACCGCGGAGTTCATCCGGAACCATTTCAGCGATCTGATGATCGATCCGATGTCGCCGGAATCGGCGTGGAGCGTGATGATCGCGAAGGTTCGCAATCTCGGACGGCGCGGAGTCGCCGCGATGGCGATCTCCGCCGTCGACGCAGCGCTGTGGGATTTGAAGTGCAAATTGCTCGGTGTGCCGCTGGTGACGCTGCTCGGCGCAGTGCGAGAGACGGTGCCGCTCTACAACAGCGGCGGCTTCACGTCGATGACGATCGAAGAGCTGCGGAACGCGTTCACGGGTTGGAGTCGCGTGAAAATGAAAGTTGGCCGCGACTGGCGCGCAGATCGCGAGCGCGTGAGTGCCGTGCGCGAAGCGATCGGTCCCGGCGCGGAGCTCTTCGTCGACGCCAATGGTGCCTATTCACGCAAACGTGCGCTCTGGCAGGCCGAAGTCTTCGCGGAAGATGGGGTGACGTGGTTCGAAGAGCCGGTGTCATCAGACGATCTCGACGGATTGCGCTTCATTCGCGAGCGCACGCCGATCGAGATCGCTGCGGGCGAGTACGGTTACGAGCTGCAGTACTTCGACACGATGATCGCGGCGGACGCGGTGGATGTGTTGCAGGCCGATGCAACGCGCTGCACCGGCATCACAGGCTTCATCAAAGCGTCAGCGCTCTGCGAATCGCGATCGATTCCGCTCTCGTCGCACTGCGCACCATCGCTTCACGCACACCTCGGATGCGCGCTGCTGCCGCTGCGGCATCTCGAGTATTTCTTTGATCACGTGCGCATCGAGTCGAGGCTGTTCGAGGGGTTCCTCGAGGCGAAGGACGGAGTGCTGCGTCCGGATCTCTCGCGTCCGGGAATCGGTGTGGAATTGAAAGTGAAAGATGCGGAGCGCTCAGCGTCCGGATTCCGTCGGTAATCCCGCACTCATCCAACCGCTGATCCCCGCAGACATCACCCTCACATC
Source organism: uncultured Thermoanaerobaculia bacterium (assembly GCA_964552405.1). GTDB lineage: Bacteria > Acidobacteriota > Thermoanaerobaculia > Gp7-AA8 > Gp7-AA8 > JAJPHC01. Next base: position 8,235 of record CAZKID010000002.1, on the reverse strand, counting down.
TTGATAGCCGAATGCCTTCGCGCGCTTCGCGGCGTTGGGGGCCTTGCGACAGAGCGGATTCGAGCAGTAGAAGACGAGCAGTGATTCCTTGTCCTCCGGCAGTTCGTCCACGCCGTAGGTAGCGGACTCTGCATGCCTGGCGCCGGGAACGTGGGCAGACATCCAACTCTGCCGCGAATTGACGTCGAAGATCGCAACGTGCCGATCCTTTGCTACCCGATCCAGCTCACGCGGCGTGATCGTCTTGAGGCCCATCAACAGAGCAAACATGTTTCCTCCTGGAGCTTCCGATTGAAATGAGCACCGAATACGCGATCCAGTACCCAGCAAACATCCAGTCGACCCACGGTGTGCTGCCGAAGAGATAGACGACACATGCCACAGCGAACACATAGATGAACGAGAGGGTCAGCGCGATGGAAACTTCCGAACCGCGCAATCGTGCCCCGCGAGCGAGCGGAATCGCTACTGCCGCGACGATCAAGAGCGAGGTGACACCAACGATCGCCGACGCGCGTCTCGCGAGCTCGATTGGTGCGAGCAGAAAGAGCCCCACGAACGCGATACCGGCGAGCAGAAAGACCCATCCGGCGAACCGCTCTGCACGTGAGGCCTTGAACGGACGCATTTTCGGAAGATAGTTGCCGATTCCGATGGCGAGCGCACCGATCGCGATTCCGAGACCTCTCTTGACGGCAGCGGAATCGACCACGCCGAATTTGCCGGCGATGATCAACGCGATGACGGCGGCGACGAATGCTGTGAATACGTAAAGAGGCTTCTGCGTGTTCATCGGTTCAGCGCCTCCTTCGTGCGCTTCCCCCTCGGCTCCCTGCTCTCCTGGAGCTTCCATCCGAAGGCCTTTGCAAATCCGAGCAGCGCATCTTCGAGGACCGACATTTGCAGCTCATAGACGACGGACTTGCCTTGTTTTTCCGATGCAATCAGACCCGCCTCACGGAGAACGGCGAAATGTGCGGACATCGTCGGTTTCGAGACGTCGAAGTGGTCGGCGAGCTCTCCGGCGCTCAGCGGCCCAGCCTTCAGCAGCTCGAGGACTCGCCGCCTCGTGGGATCGGAGAGCGCTTTGAACACCAGACTCACGCTTCGATATTTAGCCAATCGTCGAAATGAATGTCAAGTGATACTTTTCGCGGGCCACTGATGCAGAAGAACGAACGCAATCGTTTTCCCTCGGTCGAGTTTCCGCACGACGAACGGCCTGTCCACTCGCCATTCGTCTATCGCGACCGCGTTCACTCGCTGGAGCTGGATGCCGAGGAGTTGGCGGAACGGCTGCGGAAGGTCGTCCGCGGCGAGGTACGCTTCGACAACGGATCGCGGGCGCTCTACGCGACGGACGCGTCGAACTACCGGCAGGTTCCGATCGGCGTCGTGGCGCCGCGCGACGAAGACGATGTCGTCGCGACCGTTGCGCTCGCCCGCGAGTTCGGCGCGCCGATCCTGGCGCGAGGCGGCGGCACATCGCTCGCCGGTCAATGCTGCAACGTCGCGATCGTGCTCGACTTCTCGAAGTACATGAACTCGATCCTCGAGCTGAACCTCGAGGAGAAGTATGCGTGGGTGCAGCCGGGCATCATCCTCGACGATCTTCGCGATGCGGCTGAGAAACATACGCTGACCTTCGGTCCCGATCCCGCGACGCACACGCGCTGCACGATCGGCGGAATGATCGGCAACAACTCCTGCGGCGTGCATGCCCTCATGGCCGGCAAGACCGTCGACAACATCGAAGAGCTCGAGATCCTGACCTACGACGGTATCCGGATGCGTGTCGGTGCGACGTCCGAGGAGGAGCTGCAACGAATCGTTAGAGAGGGTGGACGGCGGGGGGAGATCTACGCGGGACTCAAACGGATTCGTGACTGGTACGCCGACGACATCCGCGAGAAATATCCGAAGATCCCGCGGCGCGTCTCGGGCTACAACCTCGATTCGCTGCTGCCCGAGGATGGATTCGACGTGGCAAAGGCGCTGGTGGGGAGCGAGTGCACCTGCGTGATCGTCCTGCGCGCGAAGTGCAAGCTCGTCTACTCGCCGCCAGTGCGCACGCTCGTCGTCGTTGGCTACGAAGACATCTATGCAGCCGCGGATGACGTGCCGCGCCTGCTCGAGTTCAAGCCCATCGGACTCGAAGGGATCGACGATCGCCTCGTGAACGACATGAAGGCGAAGGGCATGCGCGCCGAGAACCTGAAGCTTCTCCCGGAAGGGAAAGGCTGGCTGCTCGTCGAGTTTGGAGGCGAGTCGAAGGAAGAATCGGGCGCGAACGCGCAGAAGATGATCGACGCGCTGCACGGCCAGTCGCACCGCAAGTATGACGACAGGAAGCAGCAACGACATGTCTGGGAGATTCGCGAGTCGGGGCTCGGTGCAACAGCATTCGTTCCCGGGCGCCCACGCACGTGGGAAGGGTGGGAGGACTCTGCGGTCGATCCCAAATTCCTCGGCAAGTACCTTCGCGAATTGCGCGAGCTGATGAACCGCTACGGATACATCGGCGACCTCTATGGCCACTTCGGTCAGGCCTGTGTTCACACGCGTAACAACTTCGACCTGATGAGCGAAGAGGGGATCAGGAAATATCGCGCGTATATCGATGAGGCCGCAGATCTCTGCGTGAAGTACAACGGTTCGCTGTCGGGCGAGCATGGCGACGGGCAATCGCGCGCGGTCCTGTTGCCGAAGATGTATGGCGAGCGTCTCGTCGGCGCATTCCGCGAGTTCAAATCGCTGTGGGATCCCGACTGGAAGATGAATCCGGGCAAGGTCGTCAATCCCTACGAGCCGACGGAGAATCTCCGCCTCGGCGCCGGGTACAAACCGTGGTCGCCGAAGACGCACTTCAAGTTCCCCGACGATGACGGAAGCATCGCGACGGCCATGCTGCGCTGTGTTGGTGTCGGAGCGTGCCGCCGGATGGATGGCGGCACGATGTGTCCGAGCTTCATGGCGACGCGAGAAGAAGAGCACTCGACACGCGGCCGCGCGCATCTGCTCTTCGAAATGTTCCAGGGCGAGGAACTGCCGGCGTCGTGGCACAACGAAGAAGTGAAGGAGGCGCTCGACCTCTGCCTCTCGTGCAAGGGCTGCAAAGGCGACTGTCCTGTCAACGTCGACATGGCGACGTACAAGGCCGAGTTCCTTTCGCATTATTACGAAGGGCGGATGCGGCCGATGGCGGCGTACTCGATGGGATTGATTCACATCTGGGCGCGGCTCGCGTCGCTCGCGCCGCGGCTGGCGAACTTCATCCTGTCGCTGCCCATGCTGAAAACGCTCGGCAAGATCGCGCCGCAGCGCACGATGCCGCGCTTTGCACGCAAGACGTTCCGGCAGCGCTTCGCGGAAATGCCGCCGTCGCATGGGAAGCGCGTGATCCTCTGGCCGGACACCTTCAACAACCACTTCGCGCCGGAGACGGCAATCGCTGCGGTCGATTTCCTTCGCGCGCGAGGATACGAAGTCACGATTCCGCAGAAGCAGGTCTGCTGCGGGCGGCCGCTCTACGACTGGGGCATGTTGCACGAAGCGAAGAAGGTTCTTCGCGAGTCGATCGATGCGCTGAGCGGGAGCGACGATCCGATCGTCGGACTCGAGCCGAGCTGCATCTCGGTCTTTCGCGACGAGCTGCCGAATCTTTTTCCCGAGCACGCCGCGCTCGCGAAGCGCTTTTTCACGCTGAGTGAGTTTCTCCAGCGCGAGCAGATCGAGCTGCCGCAGCTTCATCGCAACGCGGTGATCCAGGGACATTGCCATCACAAGGCGATCATGAAGTTCGAGCCCGAGGAGGAGCTGCTGAAGAAGATGGGGCTCGAGTTCCGGCAACTCGACTCGGGCTGCTGTGGCATGGCCGGCGCGTTTGGCTTCGATCGCGACAACTACGAGATCTCGATGCGCATCGGCGAGCGCGTGCTGTTGCCGGCCGTGCGCGAGGCATCGCGCAACACGCTGATCATCGCCGACGGCTTCAGCTGTCGCGAACAGATTGAGCAGAGCACCGGCCGCAAAGCGCTCCACCTCGCACAAGTCCTGCAAATGGCTGAGCGTGAGGGACCGGAAGGTCCGGCCGGCGACCTGCCGGAGCGCGGCTACATCGAGTCGGACTCGGAGGCCGGCGTGACGCGGATGCTGTGGAAGGCAGGCGCGATCATCGCCGGTGTGGCGCTCTTCGGTGCAGGCATCGCACTGTTGCGAAGATGGCGGAAGCGTACAAGCCGATCGAAGACTACGCGGTCATCGGAGACACGCGATCGTGCGCGCTGATCGCGCGTGACGGCTCGATTGACTGGCTCTGCTGGCCAAGGTTCGACAGCCCGTCACTTTTTGCAGCAATCCTCGACGCGCGGAAAGGCGGATCGTTTTCGATTCGTCCTGTGGCGCCGTCTCGCGTCACGCGTCGTTATGCGGGCGACACGAATGTGCTCGAGACGACGTTCGCGACAGAAAGCGGTGTCGCGCGGCTCACCGATCTGATGCCGGTCAGCCGAGAGGCGGAAAAGCAGACGACGCTGACGCCGTTCCGGCAGTTGCTCCGACGGATCGAAGTACTCGAGGGAGAGATCGCAATCGAGGTGCGCTATGGTCCGCGGCCGAACTACGCGCGCGATCGCGTGTCGCTCGAAGTTCGAGGCGGTGCGATCTATTGCTCAATGCGAGCGAGCGTGTTTCATCTGCATAGCGATGCCGCGTTCGAGCTGCATGACGACGTAGCGTCGTGCACGTTCACGTTGCGCCGCGGCGAGCGCCGCGACTTCGCGCTGGCATTCGATGATCGCTCGGCCGCTGTTCGTCCACTGCTTGGAGACGATGCGACGAACGAAATCGAGCGCTCGCTGCAGTTTTGGCGCGACTGGTCCTCGCAGCTCGCGTATCGCGGCGAATATCGCGATGTCGTGATGCGCAGCGTGCTCGTGCTGAAGTTGCTGGCGTACGCGCCGTCCGGAGGAATCGTGGCAGCGCCGACAACGTCGCTGCCCGAGGAAATCGGAGGAGTGCGGAACTGGGACTATCGCTTCTGCTGGCTGCGCGACGCATCGTTCACGGCGAGCGCGTTGTACGACTGCGGCTTTCGCGTCGAAGGTGATGCGTTCGTGAATTGGTTGATGTACTCGACGCGTCTGACGCATCCGCATTTGCAGGTGCTCTACGACGTGATGGGTGAACCGCGCGTGCGCGAGCGGCAGCTTGCGCACCTCGAGGGATACGAACGGTCGTCTCCGGTGCGCGCGGGCAATGCCGCCCAGGATCAGTTCCAGCTCGACATCTACGGCGAGGTCCTTGGCGCGATCGAAGAGTACGCCGATCGCGGCAAGACGCTCACGCGCGATGCGCGTGTCATGGCGAGGCGTCTGGCGGAGCAGGTGATGAAGCGCTGGCGCGAGCCCGACATGGGCATTTGGGAAAAACGCTCGGGCCGTGAGCATCATGTCCACGCGAAGGTGATGGCGTGGGCGGCGCTCGACTGCATCGAGAGGCTCGTCGAGAAGGGACACCTCGACGAGGATCCGGCGCGGTGGCATGCCGAGAAAGAGCAGATTCGACGAGAAGTGTTGTCGCGTGGATTCAATGAGTCGCGGCGTAGCTTCGTTGCTGTGCTCGACGGGGCCGAGCTCGATGCGAGCCTGCTCTACATCGCGCGTGTCGGAATGGTGGAGCCCGGCGATCCCAGGATGATCTCGACGATCGACGCGATTCGACGGGAACTCGGCAAGGACGATCTCATCTATCGATACGACACACGGACGACGAACGATGGTCTGCCATCGGGCGAAGGAGCGTTCCTGCCGTGCAGCTTCTGGTTAGCCGAAGCACTCGCGCTTTCCGGAAATGAGAACGAGGCACGCGCCGTGTTCGAGAAAACGGTTGCTCGCGCGAACGATGTCGGTCTGCTGTCGGAGGAGATCGATCCGGAGAGCGGCGCGTTGCTGGGGAACATGCCGCAGGCACTCACGCACATCGCGCTGCTGAATGCAGCGATCTGTATCGAGAGCACGATGGAAGCGCGCAGTCAGCGCAATACATAGAAGAATCCGAGGACGGCGCCATACACGGCGTGCACGACGATCATGACCAGTGGGGTGCTTCGTCCGTAGTTCGCGGCGAGAAATCCTGGCGGCTCGAGCAGCCTCGCCGCCTCCGGGCCGCGCGCCTCGGACGCCATGCGGGGATGAATACCGGGGAGTAGTGGAAGCAAAACCGAGACGACGAAGATCCCTTGCACGACACCGAACGCCGCACCCATTGCAGTCGACGCATTGCGCAGACCCTGGAAGAAGAGCGCATAGACAAACGCGAATAGCCAACCGTTGAGGATGTGGACGACGACGCCGATGACTTTGGCTCGATCGCGATTCGCCGTGAACATCGTGCCGATGATGAACGGGATGTCGATGCGTGTCAGACCGAGGGACTGCGCAACGATGGTGAGAGTCGTGAGCACGATCGTCGCAGCGAAACCCCAAAGAAGACAGTTCGGCAGATTCATTGCTTGTCATCAGCGAAGCAGATGACGAGCCAGCGTGAAGTTGTGGTCGTTACCGGAGCGTCAGCAGGCGTCGGCCGCGCGACGGCGCGCGCATGGGCACGCCGCGGCGCGCGGGTTGCGCTGATTGCACGCGGGCGCGATGGACTCGAAGGCGCGCGCCGCGAAATCGAGGCGCTCGGCGGAGAGGCGCTCGTGTTGCCGCTCGATGTGGCGGATCACGACGCGGTGGAGGAGGCAGCAGCGACGGTCGAGCGCGAGCTCGGACCGATCGATATCTGGGTGAACAACGCGATGCTCTCCGTCTTCTCTCCCATTATGGAGATGCAGCCGGAGGAGTACCGGCGCGTCACGGACGTCACGTATCTCGGCTATGTGTGGGGCACGCTCGCAGCACTGCGACGAATGAAGCCACGTGACCGGGGCGCGATCGTGCAGGTTGGTTCGGCACTCGCGTATCGTGGCATTCCGCTGCAATCCGCCTACTGCGCTGCCAAGCACGCTGTGCAGGGATTTCACGACTCGCTGCGCAGCGAGCTCATTCACGACGGCAGTCACGTCCGCGTCGTGATGGTGCAGATGCCCGCGCTGAATACGCCGCAGTTTCGCTGGGTGCGGAGCCGATTGCCGCGCAAAGCGCAGCCCGTGCCGCCGATCTTCCAACCGGAGGTTGCGGCGGAGGCGATTCGTTGGGCCGCGTACAGCAATCGGCGCGAGGTCAATGTTGGCTGGCCCGCCTCGAAGGCGATCATCGGCAACAGTTTCTTTCCGGGCGCCGGCGACCGCTACCTTGCGCGGAACGGGTATGACGCGCAGATGCTCGATGAGCCTGAAGAGTCCGGCCGGCCGGACAACCTCTGGCATCCGCTGCCGGGCGACGCGGGAGCACACGGCGCATTCGACGATCGAGCGATCACGTCGAGTGCCCAGTTCGAGCTCAACAAGCATCGCGGTTGGATTGCCGCGGCTGCTGCGATTCTGCTTGGCGCGGCCCTGCTCGGCCGAAAACGGTAGTGTCCGACAGGCGCCCTCGCGCGTCGGTACTCCTCTTGCTTTTTCATCTCCTGTTGGGAGGTGTCTTCATGTTCAAAGAAGGAGCGAAATTAATGGGGCATCCGATTCATCAGATGCTCATCGTCTTTCCGCTGGGATTGCTCGCCACGTCATTGTTCTTCGACATCGGTTGGCTGATCACGAAGAACGGCAACCTCGGCGTCGTTTCGTATTGGATGATCTTCGCCGGAGTGATCGGCGGTCTGGTTGCAGCGGTCTTTGGTTTGATCGACTGGCTGGCGATCCCTGGTGGCACGCGCGCGAAGCGCGTCGGGACTGCTCACGGTCTCGGGAACGTTGGTGTCGTGGCGTTGTTCATCGGCAGCTGGCTACTGCGTCACGGAGATCCGAGTCTGCCATCGATGACTGCCATCGCGCTGTCGGCCATCGCCGTGTGTGGCGCACTGGTCACAGGCTGGCTTGGTGGTGAGCTCGTTGATCGTCTTGCCATTGGCGTGGTAGAAGGTGCCAACGTTAAAGCCACGAAGCCCCTTAGCGGGGCGCCGGGGGAGGCGAAGGGCGATGCCCGGAAGGGGGCCGGGGGGGGGGATCTGGGTGGCCTGGTCCCGGCCCCGGGGATGGACTAGGTCCAGCCGCTTCAAGGGGATGACGATGTCCAGCGGGGTCGGCAGGGCCGCGGCCAGTCCCGCGAAGAGGATTCCCTTCAGGCTCCAGCC
>CAZKID010000001.1:33453-48213 GCA_964552405.1 uncultured Thermoanaerobaculia bacterium | reverse complement strand
CGCCTCGTGCGCCTAATCGGGGATCACGGCAAGCACACAGGTAAGTACAAGGCCGACTTTTCAATCGATTCCGGCCTCGATCCGCGTGACTATCGCGGTCACACGTTCTATGAGGGCGCCGGCTGCCTGGAGTGCAACGGCACCGGCTTCCATGGGCGGCAGGCCATCTCCGAACTGCTCGATCTGTCCGACCGCATCCGCACCATGATTCTCGAGCGCCGTCCCGCCTCGGAAATCAAGAAGGCGGCGCATGAGGAAGGGATGACGTTCCTTCGCGAGTCCGCGCTCATGAAGGCACGTGAAGGAGCAACAACCCTGCGCGAGATCAACAAGGTGACGTTCGTCGACTAACGCATGAGAACTTTTCCGCCGGACGTCATCGTCCTCGACACCGACACACTCACGCACGCGCGCCTCTCGCGCGGCGGAGCCGGTCTGCAGATCGCGCAAGCGAAGAGCTATCGCCTCGCGGCAGACACCTTCACACCTGCGGTCGTCACTCCGAATCTCACGAACGAAGGCTCGCTCGCCGACGGGCTGCGCAGGATGAAGCTGGAGACGGGAAAGTGGGACAAGGTTTCGGTGCTGCTCCCCGACTCCTGGTTCCGTATCAACATCATCGATCTGCCATCGCTGGCTGAAAACGCGAGCGAGGCGATGGAGATGGTGCGCTGGAGTCTCAAGCGGACCATCCCTATTCCGCCCGAGTCGCTGCGCGTCGCATGGACGGTTCTCTCGAAGACCTCTGCCGGCGTCAAACTGCTCGTGCTCAGTGCGATCGAGAAAGCGTTGAAGGACCTCGAGCGGCTGTTCGCCGCCGCGGGTCTGGACATCATTCTCGTCGAGCCGATCGGCCTCAACATCTGGAATGCGGTGACCGTACGCGAGCCCGAGACGGCGAGTGATCGTCTTTTTCTCTACGTGCGGGACAACGAATTCACGACCGCGATGTTTCGCGGCAACCAGCCGCTGTTCATTCGCTCCCGCAATCTCAGCGAGGAGCGGACGCTGGATCAGGAGATTCGTCTCTCGGCAAGCTATCTCCGCGATACGCTGCGCACCGAGACGATCGAACAGTGCTACGTCGCCGGCAATCGGGTCGAGCGCGAAGTCACTGACTTTCTCATCGCGGAGTTCGCTGCGCCCGTGAAGACGATTGCACTTCGCGATTTCGTGCAGCAGGCTCCTTCCGATTTTCGAGGGGCCGACGCAGAGCTCGTCGCCTGCACAGGAGTGTTCACCGGGTGAAACCGATCCATCTGAATCTCGCAACGCGGCCTTACGAGGACAAGCGTCTCTTCGTCGCGACGGTCGTCGGCGCTTCGATCGTCATCGCGGCGTTGCTCTTCGTGAACATCGACACGTACTTGCGCTATCGCGTGGAGACGCGCACGACGCGCGGCCGCATCGCCTCGCTCGCAGCGCAGACGGAGCAGGAGAATCGCCGCAACGAAGTGGTCTCACAGCAACTGAAGCAGATCGATCTGGTGGCGCTCGCGAAACAAACAGCGTTCATCAACGCGCAGCTCGCCGAGCGTTCCTTCTCCTGGAGCGAATTGCTCGATGATCTCGAGAAGGTGCTCGCCGATGATGTGCGCATCACCTCGATCTCACCCACGTTCCGGCCGGATGGAACCATTCATCTCGAACTGCAGTTGGAGTCGAAGACGTCCGAGGGTCTCGTCGACATGCTGAATCGCTTCAACAGGAATCCCCGGTTCTCGAATCCGTTCCCGACAGTGGAAGCGGTACAGGGCACCGGCTATCGAATCTCGTTCGGGGTCGAGTACAAGCCATCGAATATCAAAGTGACGGGGATGGTGCAATGATCTGGCGCGAGAAGAAAATACTCCTCGGCGTCCTCGCCTTGCTGCTCGCCGCGAACCTCGTCTACTTCTTCACCTACCGCGTGCAATTCCAGGCGCGGCTCTCGGACTATGCCGGCCGTGCCAGCCAGGCCGAGGCTCAGTTGGAGAAGGCGCGCGCGTCGCGCATCGCATCGGAGCGCGCACTCTCCGGCTATCGCAAGGCACAGAAGGACGTTCAGGACGTCTACAACAATCGCTGGTCGACGCAGGTCGCGCGCCTCGCACCGATGATCACGGAAGTGAAGAAACTCGCGGTCGTGAGTCAGCTCGTGCCGCAGACGTACTCGTTCACCAGCACGCAGGGAACGGACAAAACCGGCTCGTTCGGTGCATCGGTCGTCGGAATCAACTTTGCGGTTCAGGGCACCTATCCGCAGGTTCGCCGTCTCATCAATCTGCTCGAACTGTCGCAACAGTTCGTCATCGTCGACCAGCTTGGTCTCAGCAGCGGAAATGAGGGAGTCTTGAACATGAGTCTTCATCTGAAGACTCTGTTCCGGAATCCGGAGGCACCGGCGGGAACCCGTCCGTCGAATCGAACGTCGTGAAGGACTGGATGAACTGGAAGACCCTGACCATCGCGGGAGTAGTGCTCGCCGCCCTCTTCGCGATCTATACCTTTGCGTCACCCGACGCACCGATCGTGAGCTCGGAGGTCCCCGCATCGAGGGAAACCGCGAAGCCGGCCGCGCAGACGACGGTGAAGACACCGATCTCCACGCCGGGAGTCGATTCGATTCATTTCGAGTGGCTGGACGCGCAGGCGGGCAGCTATAAGAGCGCGCGCAATCTCTTCGCCTTCAAGGAGCCGCCGCCTCCTCCACCACCACCTGCACCCAAACCACCACCGCCGCCGCCAGATCGCGACCACGATGGCGTTCCCGATTTCAAAGACAACTGCCCCGATCTCCCGAATCCCGATCAGACCGATATCGATCGGAACGGCATCGGCGACGCATGTCAAACGACGGCGGTCATCCCGCCGCCGCCTCCTCCCCCCGTTCCGCCGAACTTCATCTACAAATACATAGGAACGTTCGGGCCGCCGAACAACCAGCTGGCGACATTCATCAATGGCGACGAGATCATCAACGCTCACGTCGGCGACACATTCGCGCAGCGTTTCATACTCCGTGGCATCGGCATCGAGTCGGTGGAGATCGGCTTCGTAGGATTCCCGAAAGACGTGACGCGCCGTATCCCGCTGGGGCAGTAGTTCGTCACACGTTGTAGAAGCGCAGATTGACCATCAGAAAGAACGAATACGAAATGAACCGACTGAAGATCGCAACGGCCGCATCCGCGCTCGCGCTCCTGATGTGGGGCTGCGCCAGCTACAACGCCTATCAGAAGGCGCGCTCCGCCGAGACGACGAACGACTGGGATCAGGCGGTCGTCGAGTATCAGAAGGCACTCGACCTCTCGCCGGACAACATCGAGTTCAAGATGAAGCTGATGCACGCGAAGCTCGAGGCCTCGCGTATTCACTTCGAGAAGGGCAAGTCGCTTCGCACAGCGGCTGCGGCGGCGACGGGCGGAGAGCAGATTCGCCTTGCGGAGCTTGCAGCCACCGAGCTGCAGTTGACCGTCAAGCTCGATTCGACGAATCAGTACGCTGCGGTGGAGCTCGGAAAAGTCGTCCAGATCCTCCAGGATGCCTCGCGTACCGCCGACCAGAACTCGATCGAAGAACGGAAGAAGCGCGCGAAGAACATCACGAAAACCGCACCTCCTCAACTGAATCCTGCATCCGATCAGCCGATCTCGCTCAGCTTCCCGCGCGATACGCCAGTCAAGGACATCTATCGCGCACTCGGCAATGCGTTCGGCATCAACATCATGTTCGATCAGGCGGTGAAGGATGACCGCATCTCGATCGAGCTGAAGGATGTCACCGCACAGCAGGCGCTCGAGCGCGTGATGCAGGCAGCGAATCACTTCTATAAGCCGCTCGACGAGCACACGATCATCGTCATCCCCGACAACCCGCAGGCGCGGCGCGATTACGAAGACCTCGTGATCCGCACGTTCTATCTTTCGAACGGCGATGCCGAACAGGTCACGAACGTCGTTCGTACGATGATCGAGGCACGCAACGTCTTCCCGCTCAAGGCACTCAATGCGATCACGATCCGCGACACGGCCGACAAGGTTCGCATCGCGGAGAAGATCATCGAGGCGAACGACAAGGCGAAGGCCGAAGTCGTCGTCGATGTCGAGCTGCTCCAGCTCGATCTGAACAAGGCGCGCAACATCGGGATGCAGCTGCTCGGCTCCAATGGCAGCACGTTCCCTGGCATCGCGGCCGGACTCGTCGACAAGGACGGCAAGGCAATCGGTGCGCTGAACCTCGACCAGATCCGGGCGCTCAGCTCGAACCTCGACAATCGCACGGTGATCGATCCAGCGACGGGCAAGCCGGCACAACATCACGATGCCAGCGGCAACCTGGTCGACCTGATCTTTCCTGGCAGCGCTGGCATCCTCAACTTCACCGTGCCGAGCTTTGCCTACAACCTGATGAAGAGCGCGTCGAACTCGGAGCTCCTCGCGAATCCGGAGCTCCGCATCTCCGAAGGCGAGAAGGCGACGCTCCACATCGGAAGCCGTATCCCTGTTCCCGTATCGACGTTCAACGCGATCACCACGGGAACCCAGGCGGGGGGCACCGTCGCACCAGTCACGTCGTATCAGTACCAGGATGTCGGTATCAAGGTCTCGATCGAACCGCGCGTGCATCACAATCGTGAAGCGACGTTGAAACTGACGGTCGAAGTTTCAAACCTCGCGGGCAATGCGCCAGGTTCGAATCCGCCGCAGCCGATCATCAGCACGCGCACGATCGAGTCGACGATTCGCTTGAAAGATGGCGAGACGAATTTCCTCGCCGGACTGATTCAGCGGACCGACAACTCCGACAACACCAAGATCCCCATCCTTGGCGACATCCCGGTGCTTGGCCGCATCTTCCAGAACGAGAACAAGTCGCACAGCTCGACCGATCTCGTACTGACGATGACGCCGCACATCATCCGCATCCCCGACATCACCGATGACGACCTCGCCCCAATGTGGGTCGGCACGCAGAACAATCTGACATTCCGCGGCGTGTCACCGCGTATCGAGTCGCAGGCCGGCACCGATCCGTTCAGCGCACCTCCCCCGCGCGTGAATGGGCGTCCGCTGCAGCTCGCTCCTGATGGTGAGCCGGGCAACTACATCATCCCGGAGCAGAACAAGACCGCTGCTCCAACCGGACCCCAGCCTGCGAGGGGCGGCGCACCAACGAACATCTTCAATCCTCAAACGCCGCAGACTCAACCGCCCGTCGAGCAGCCGCCACAGAACCCGGAACTCGGCGCGATCAAGACCCAGCCACCGGTTCAGCTGGCGAGCACGGCATCGCTCTCCGACAACGACGCGCAGCCAACCGTCGCGCAGTTGCGCCTCGCACCGCGCATCTCGCCCCAGCCGGCGAGCCTCAGCATCAAGCCCGGCCAGGAGACGATGTGGAACATCATCGGAATGGACCTCGAAGGCCTGCAGGCGAACAACATCACGATGCACTACGACCCGATGGCACTTTCGGTCGACGAAGTTTCCATCGGCGCCGCGGTCGTGACCGATCCAAAGACGCCACCCATCGTGAAGATCGATAAGGAAAAAGGCCTCATCGTTCTCTTCTCCAGCACCGGCAAGCCTCTGGAGTTCGCCTCCGGCGGTGAAGTCGCGATGTTGCGCGTTCACGGCGGCATCACGGGCGACACGATGCTCATTCTCGACGACCCGAGTCTTCACAAGCCGGCCGGTACCGCCGTCGAATCGGCGATCACTGGCGGAAGAGCCAAGATCCAGTAGGTCAACATGCACGCCCCTCGCAACAGCCGTGGCTTCACGCTCGCCGAACTGATTACCGTCGTCGGCATCGTGGCCATCCTCGCGTCGATCGCACTGCCGGTCGCAAGCTTCGGCATTCGCCGGCAGAAGGAGATCGAGCTGCGCGAGAAGCTGCGCAAGATCACCGAGGCGATCGATCGCTATCACGAACTGCGGACGGCGAATCCTCCGAACAACATCAAGGCCCCGCCCGATCTCGCGGTCGGCGCATATCCGAAGAGCCTCGAAGAGCTGACGAAGCCGATCGAGCTGTCGAACAGCAAGAGCGTCCGTCTGCTTCGCGAGCGCGATCTCATCGATCCGATGACGGGCAAGGCGGACTGGATCTGTCTCGCCGACACCGACGAGCCGGATGCCAGCGGAAGCCAGAGCGGCCAGAGCCGCAACGTGTTCGAGGTTCGCTCCAACTCGCACACGCTCTCACTCGACGGCAAGACCCACTACAACGAATGGTAAGAGACATGGACAAACGGAAACCGGGCCAGAGCGGCTTCACGCTCATCGAACTGCTCGTCGTGGTCACGATCATCGGCATCCTCGCCGGCATCGCGATGGCCAACGTGCACAACGCGCATCGAAAGGCGGAAGACGCTGCGCTGCGCGCCGATCTGAATGAGATGCGCAAGGCGATCGACGACTACTACGCCGACAAGCAGAAGTTTCCGAGCGATCTGAAGGATCTCGTCCCGCATTACCTTCGCCGCATTCCGAAAGACCCTGTGACGAAGAGCGACGACTGGGAAACGGTTCAAAACCAACCAGGCGCAGAGGACTCTCCTGCGCCCGAACCAACCGAAGCGGAGAAAGACAACGGGCAGGGCGCGAGCGGCATCATCGACGTGAAGAGCAAGGCCAAGGGAAAGACGCTCGACAATGTGCCGTACGACCAGTTGTAGAGAGCGGGCTCGCGGGCTGGCGGGCTCGCGGGCTCGTGGTGAACGAGGGTTCACGCTCGCCGGCGTGCTCGTCGCCCTGACCATCATCTCGGTCTTCGTTGCCTACACCGTTCCCCATCAGTGGTCGATTGCAATCAAGCGCGATCGCGAGCGCCAGACGATCTTCATCATGAAGCAGTACGCGCGTGCGATCGACGCGTTCCAGACCGTGCACAAGGCGCTGCCCGTCAGCCTCGATCAGTTGAAGGAAGCACGCAGCCCGCGGCTGTTACGTGGCGTGAAGGCCGAATGGGCCGATCCGCTGACGGGCAAAGTCGATTGGGTGCTCGTGCCTCCGCAACAGATGGCACAGGGAACACCACAGCCTCTCCCGGGACAGCCTCGCATCGGAGGGCCCCTGGGTGAACCGACTCCCGTAGCCAATCAGAAGCCCAACTCGCCGAAGGACTACAAAGGGCCTTTCGCCGGCGTCCGTCCGCCGATCTCGGGCAAGTCCTATATCGTGCTCAACGGCGCGGACGACTACGAGAACTGGATGTACAACCTCAATGACCTCCAGGCCGAGATCAAGGCGCGCGACCAGGCGATGACGCAGGAAGCGCAGTGGAAGTAAGTAGAATGCGCGTCGCATGATCGACCGCATCACCCTTCCGTCAGGCCTGACGATCCTCATCGAAACCCTTCCCTACGTGCGGTCGGTGGCTTTGGGCTACACGCTGCGCAGCGGCTCAGCAGTCGAGTCAGTCGAACACGGCGGCGCGTCGCACTTTCTCGAGCATCTGGTGTTCAAGGGCACGGCGCACCGCAGCACGTCCGAGATCGCGCAGGTCATCGACATCCTCGGCGGCGACGTGGATGCGTTCACCGGCAAAGAGTACACGTCGTTCTATGCGCACGTACTCGATGAACAGGTCGGCACCGCGCTCGATCTGCTGACGGACATCGTCACGTCGCCGCGCTTCACCGATGACGATCTCGAGATGGAACGCCGCGTCATCCTCGAAGAGATCAACATGGTCGAGGACACGCCAGACGATCTCGTCCACGAAATCTTCGTCACGGCGTTCTGGCGCGATCATCCGCTGGGGCGTCCGATCCTCGGCACCGAGGAGACGGTGATGCGGCTGCAACGCCCGCAGATCGAGGCGCATTACGCCGAGACCTTTCATCCGACGAATCTGATCTTCTGCGCGTCGGGCAACGTGCGTCCCGAACAGATCGTGCCGTTCCTCGAGAAGACGTTCCCCGTCGACGCGCGCTCGCCGGTGCGCAACACCTGGACCGCGCCCGTTCCGTCGCAGCACGTCATCTTCAAGGAGAAGAAAGAGCTCGAGCAGGTTCACTTCTGCCTCGGCTCACGCGGATATCCGCAGGAGATGAAGGAGCGTTTCGCGGCCGCGCTCTTCAACACGATCCTCGGCGGCGGGATGTCGTCACGCCTCTTCCAGCGCATCCGTGAGAAGGAAGGGCTTGCGTATTCGGTCGCGTCATTCCACAACGGCTACCTGCACGGCGGATATCAGGCCGTGTACGCCGCCTGCGCACCGAAGAATCTCCGGCGTGTGCTCAACATCACGCTGGACGAGATGCGCGGCTTCAAGCAGAACGGCGCGAAGGCGTCGGAATTGTCCGATGCGAAGCTGCACCTCAAGGGATCGATCCTGCTGTCGCTCGAGTCGACGATCAGCCGCATGAGCGGAATCGCGCGGCAGGAGTATTACTTCGGCAAGCAATTCAGTCCCGATGAGATCATCGAAGAGATCGATGCCGTGACGCTCGACGACATTCTCAGCGTAGCGAATACCGTGGTCGATCCGGAGTCGCTGTCGCTGACGGTGATCGGCAACGTGAAGACGCCTGCCATCACGACCGAGATGCTCCGCGAGGCAGTGACGAGTGGTGAGTGACGAGTGACGAGTGACGAGTAGCGAGTGACGAGTGACGAGTAACGAGTGACGAGTAACGAGTCCTGAGCAAGGCCCGAGAAACTCAGTACTCAGAACTCAGTACTCAGAACTCTCCACTCAGTCGTGTTTCGTATCAACGAAGTCGACCGGTACTCCCTTCGTGATGCGATGCGACAATTCAGCCGCGTCCCAATTCGTCAGGCGGATGCAACCGGGCGATGACACGTAGCCGATCGACTCCGGGTCATTCGTGCCGTGCATCCCATAGTGTTCTCTGCTGAGCGCCATCCAGACGACGCCCACTGGTGAGTTCGGCCCGGGCTTGAAATGCGCGTCGGGCTCCGAATCCGGCACCTCGTGATAAAGCGTCGGATCGTAGTGGAAGTGCGGATCGCGCACGATCTCCACGAGGTGCAGCGTCTCTCTGGGCGACGGATCGTACGTCGACCCAACCGTCGTCGGCGCGTGAAAGATCATGTTGCCCGCGGCGTCATAGGCGTTGTACGAGTTGCCGCGAAGCGAGATCACGACCTTCGCGATGTCCGCCTGATCGCTGGTGAGCGGCGGGCGGACGTTCGGAACGTTGATCGTCGATCCGGCCTGCAACTCCGAGAAGTTCACATGCGGATTGAGCGTCTCGAGAAAATCCTCCGCGGAATGAAACCGCTCCGCGAGCTCCTCGCGCAGCGACTCATAGCAAAGGCAGCTGAGTTTTTCTTTCTCATACGGACTGTCGGGGATGTGCGTAAAAGGTCCCTTCACATCGTCAGACGTCAGCGTGTACTGCTCGACGGGCTTTGGGTAACCCGCTGCTCGAGCGAGTGCGCGGAACGTCGCCTCATCGACCTCGCCCGTGCCCGGCAACCCATGCGCGCGCTGCCAGTACCACACGGTAATCGCGGAGTTCCGTCCCCATCGTCCATCGAGCGCCCCAACGGAGAAATGCAGTTGGTCGAGATAAACCTGCGCCTTGAGAACCGACGGACCGGAGACATCTCCCTTGATCGGCACCATGACCGGAGAGCTATTCATCGCGTCCGGAGTCATGTCTTTGAAGGTCTCTTTGCTCTTCTTGGTGCGCTCCACGAACTGTAGAGGTTGTTCTGCCGGTGCGGTCGCCGTCTGCTGCGGCGGCTGTGGTGCCGGCTGCGGGGTAAATGAGTGCAGCTGCCGCCACTGCTCGTCGAACCGTTCCTTTTCGCGGCTCGAGGCATCTTCTGTTTGTCCCAGCGGCGCAGAGACATCGAACGTCTCGCGGACTTTCTCTTTGACTCGCTCTTTTGTGACGTGGGCCTGCTCACGACTGCAAGCAACCGCGGCGGCAAGCAACGCCGCGGTCACCAGTTTTTTCATGTTCATCACCAGTTTGATAAAGCAAAGCGGCTGCCGAGGTAGACTGAGAGTTCGTGATTACGTATTTGAAAGTACGCAATCTGGCGATCGTGGAAGAGTTCGCCATTGAGCCTGGACCCGGGCTCAACGTGCTCACCGGTGAGACTGGTGCGGGCAAGTCGCTCCTCATCGATTCTCTCGAGTTCCTGCGCGGAGCGCGCGGATCGACCGAGATGATTCGCGGGGGCGCGGAGAAGATGTCGGCCGAAGCCGTCTTCCAACTGCCGCCTGCCGCGACCAGCACTCTCGAAGAGATCGGCGTCGAGCTCGAGGAATCGGGCGAGCTGATCATCAAGCGGGAGATTGCGACGAGCGGCCGCGGGCGTGTGCTCATGAACGGCTCTCCCATTGCCGTACGCGATCTCGCCACGGCCATGGACGCCGTGCTCGAGATCCATGGCCAGCACGAATCGCATCAACGCGTCGCCGGGCAGGGATATCGCGAGCTCGTCGACGAGTTTGCCGGCCACGATGCACTCATCGATGCAACGCGCGCGACACATCACGACTGGATGCGCGCGGCTGACCAGTTGCAAGATCTCAGCAGTGCACAACGAGACCGCGCGCTGCGTCTCGACCTGCTTCGCTATCAACTCGACGAGATCTCGCAGGCTCGCCTCGACCCTTCGGAAGAAGATGCGCTCCGCGGCGAACGGAACATTCTCGCGAATGCGCGCGAGATGATCGAATCGACCTCCGGCGCCTTCGCGCTCCTCGATGATGACGAATCGTCGGCGCTCGCACAGCTCGGCCGCGCAACGCATCTGCTGCAGCCGCTGTCGCGCGAAGTCGCGGAGATCCGTCAGCTCGAAGAAGAGCTTCAGGAAGTCGTCTATCGCCTTCAGGATCTCTCGCGCACGCTCGCCAGTCTGAGCGAGTCGGTTCGCCACGATCCGGCGCGCCTCGAAGAGGTCGAGGACCGTCTCGTCACGATCGAGCGGCTGAAGAAAAAATACGGCGGCAGCGTCGAAGCCGTGCTCGAACATCTCTCGCGCATCCAGGACGAATACGAACGCCTGGCAGACTTCGAGACGAATATCGAGAAGCTGCAAGCCCTCGAGCGCTCGAATCACGCCGCGTATCGCAAAGCGGCGGAGAAACTTTCGGCTTCGCGCAAAAAGGCCTCGACCCTCTTTCAGCAGGCGATTCAAAAGGAACTGAATGATCTCGCCATGGAGCGGACGACGGTGCGTGTCGTCTGCGAACAGCCGGACTCCGAAGCGTCGCACGGCATCGATCGCATCGACATTCTGATTGCACCGAATCGCGGAGAAGAGCCCAAGCCGATGCAGCGCATCGCGTCCGGCGGCGAGCTCTCACGAATTCAACTCGCGATCGCGGCGGCACTCTTCAAAGCATCGCCGCGCGCCGCGGCCGCGACCCTCGTGTTCGACGAGATCGATGCCGGCATCGGCGGCCGTGTCGCCGAAGTCGTCGGGAAAAAACTGCAGGAGCTCTCGGCGAAGAATCAGGTCGTCTGCGTGACTCACCTGCCGCAGATCGCAAGCTTCGGCACGACACACTTCCGCGTCTGGAAGGAAGACGCGGCGGGCCACACGCGCGCGCGGATTGTGCGCCTCGATGATGACGAGGCGCGCATCGTTGAGCTCGCACGCATGCTCGGCGGGGAGAAGGTTTCGCAGTCGGCAGTCGCGCACGCGCGAGAGCTCCTCGCCGCCGCGCGTGACGGGGCGCGCGTGTGAACTGGAAACTCGCCGGAACCCCATCGCTCCAACAGCTCGAAGAAATCGGCGATTGCTTACGCGACGGCGGCGTGCTGCTGCTGCCGACGGACACAATCTACGGCCTGCACGCGCTCGCGGCGAATGACGATGCCGTCGCAAGAGTTGCCGCGATCAAAGGCCGCGACGACACCAAGCCCTTCGTCGTCCTCGGCGCGTCCGCAAGCGATTTCGAGCGAATCGGAATCACGATTCCCTCTCAATATCGCGAAATCCTGAATGAGCTCTGGCCTGCGCCGTTGACGGCGATCCTACCCCTTCAGACCCCGCTTGCCGCGAGCCGCGGCGCGCGCACACTCGCCTGTCGAGTGCCCGCACTGGAATGGCTCCGCGCGCTGCTCGAAAGAACAGGCCCCTTGGTTTCCACGAGTGCCAATCGCAGCGGTCAGCCTCCGGTCGACAGGCCCGAGGCATTCGACCTCGAGTTGAATGCACTCCTGGATGGCGTGGTTGATGCCGGTACGCTTGCGGGAGCACCGTCGACCATCGTGAGTTTCACCGGCGACGTGCCAGAGCTCATCCGAGAAGGCGACGTTTTCTTTTCACAGAAAGTGTGGAAAACGCTGCGGAAAAGCCTGTGAAAATCGCAAAAACCCGCATGAATCGGGGCTTTTCTCCGGTTTGCACATTTTTTTGGGCGAATTTCGATAAGCGCTTTATTTCGATGCGTTTAAGCAAAAAGAGCCTCGTCCATAGCAGCGATTTTTGTGCACTTGACAACCTGCGTTTTCACTTTCCACAAACCTACCTGTAAATTCAGTAAAAGCGAAACTCGGCCATTTACGCGCCGTTCACGCGATTTTTACAAAGTTATTGTCTCCAGGTGACTCCCCTTCACCTTGCGAAAAATGAAAAGGGGAAACGCCGACTGCTGCCCGCTGTCTGCTCCCTGCCGCCTGTCTGAAATACAATCCCTCTCTCATGACGACTACCGTTCCCGAGCAGAAGCCCGCCGCAGCCGCCGACACCGCGTTGCAGCGGCAATTCGTCAACTTCATGTTCTTCCGCATCGACCGCGCGTTTCGCTCGCAACCCGCCGAAGTGAAGGCGGAAGCGAAGCGCGAGTTCGAAGAGATCGTGAAGCGCTACACCGGTCCCTTGATGCTGCTCTCCTACTCCACCATCGGACTCAAGGCGGGAGTGGATTTCATGCTCTGGCGTATCGGCTTCGACCTCGAACCGATGCAGAAGATGGCCGCCGACATCAACCGCTCGCTCCTCGGCCGCTTCCTCGACGTTCCGTTCTCCTATCTCGCGATGACGAAGCACTCGCAATACGTCGACGAGCACGTGCACGAGGGACAGGAAGGACGGCGCCTGCGCATCGTGCCGGGCAAGCGTCCGTTCCTCTTCGTCTATCCGTTCGTCAAGACGCGCGACTGGTATCTGCTTTCGATGGCCGACCGCCAGCGCATCATGAACGAGCACATCGCGATCGGTCACAAGTATCCTCGCGTGAAGATCAACACGACGTACTCCTTCGGCCTCGATGATCAGGACTTCGTCGTCGCATTCGAGGCAGACCTGCCGCACGAGTTCCTCGATCTCGTGCAGGATCTGCGCGAGACGGAATCGTCGAAGTACACCGTGCGCGACACGCCGATGTACACCTGCCGCCGTGCCGATTTAAGCGAGATCCTCGACTCGATCGGCTAACGGCTCCACTCTCGCGATCGCGACGACGATCGCGGTGAGAACGACGCCGCCTCCCATCATGAGGAGTGCGCGCGTCAGACCCGCGTGCTCCGCGATCGCGCCGGCGAGCAGATTCCCGACCGGCAGAAACGCGAAGAACGAGTAGGTGTACATGCTCATCACGCGGCCGCGCACTTCATCGGGTACGCGCTGCTGAATCCAGGTGTTCACCAGCGCGAACGAAAAGACCATCGCCATTCCGGAGACGAAGACGAGTGGAACGACGATCTGAAGCGAGTGACCAAACCCGACCGCGGCGATCGCCAGTCCGAACACCGCCATCGCAGCGTTGACGACGCGCGGCATCCGCTCGACCGCCGGCATTCGCATCGCGAGGATCAGCGCTGCCGCGAGTGCACCGACTCCGAACGCCGCCATGAGATACCCGAGTCCGCTTGCATCGTCGGTGAAGAATACGCGCGCAACGACAGGCATCAACGTGATGATCGGAAAGCCGAAGAGACTCGCGATCATCGTCACGCAGAGCAGAATGAGCACGGTCCGCTCCCCGCGCACGTAGCGGAATCCTTCCGCGAGACGCGAGAGCATACGCTGCTCGAGCGTCGCGTTGCGCCGCTGCCGGTCCTTCAGCTTCCCGAGCACCCAGATGAGCGGAAGAAACGAGAGCGCGTTCAGCAGAAAACACGACACGCTGCCCCATGCCGCCAGCGTCACCCCTGCCAGCAGCGGACCGATCGCTCGAGAGAGATTGAACTGCAGCGAGTTCATCGCCACCGCGTTGGGGAGATTTTTTCGATCGTCGAGGAGATCCACGATCATCGCCTGATACGCGGGCGACGAGAACGACATCGCAATCCCCGTGATCAACGACGCCGCGATGATCTGCCAGACGTTGATGCGATTCGTCCAGATCGAGACCGCGAGCGCAAACGCCGCGAACGTCTGTGCCCATTGCGACAGCCGCAGCACCTTACGCCGGTCGAGTTGATCCGCGAGCACACCGGCAGGGAGCATCAATACGATCGACGGAGCAGACGCAGCGAACCCCACGACGCCCAGCAGCAGCGGCGAATTCGTCAGGCGATAGACGAGCCAGCCCTGCGCGACCGACTGCATCCACGACCCGATGTTCGAGATGAATTGCGTGATCCAGAAGCGGCGGTCGCGGTTCTCGTGGATTGCGGAAAACCTTTGGGGTTTGGTGGGGGCACCTCAGCTTGCCCATCGGCTCCGTGCTGTCCATATTGACGCCCTTCGTTTGGCCCTCGTTCAGGGTCATCTTCGGCGGACGGCCGACTCCTCCGCCTGCGGCGTCGCCGCGAGCCGGCCGAGGCCGTCGTAGGCCGCGTACTTGTAGGCTTCCGCGAGGCTCGGAAAATTGAAGACCATCTCGATGAACGTA
>CAZKID010000001.1:18193-33443 GCA_964552405.1 uncultured Thermoanaerobaculia bacterium | reverse complement strand
GGTGATCCAGAAGCGGCGGTAGGCGTTTTCGTGGAGTGCGGAGAACATTGGGGGTTCTGGTTTTACCCCGAGCGAAGTCGAGGGTCAACGACAGCACCGCGACCTTCGCGGCGCCGTCGCTGATCCCTCCATTCGCTTCGCTCAGTCGGGATGCTACTTCCCCGCGTAGAACACCGGGTCCCCCGAGGTGTTGTCCACGATCGACCCATAGGCGAACAAATTCGCCGCACCATCGACGTGCGCCTTGAGCGTCACACTTCCCAGTGCTTGCACATTCACCGCTGGAAACATCGACGCGAGTGGCATCTGGGCTTGCGACCGCGGCTGCAGTGTCACGAACCCGGTCGCGAGTACCTCTCCATTCAATCCGAGAAGTTCGGTCGTCACACCGATCACCGCATCGCCACCATTCACGAAGCCGGCATTCGAGCGGTACCGCACATCGCTGCGCAGGCCTGGCACGTACGTGTCGTTCGTAAACTCCGTCACCGGATCGATCGACTGCCCGAACGTTCCGCCTGCCGCCGTCGTCGTGTACGTGCGGCTCGCAACCAGCGGACCCGAGCTCGTGCTCCAGCGAATGTCGAGTGCGCCCGTGCCGGACGCCACGCCCATCCACATCACGACATCCGAAAGCGACAGCGTCTTTCCTGCACCAACCGGAACCGTGCGCACATCCGCGAAGCGATCGTCTGCTCCTGCCGCCAGGTAGCGCAGCGAGAGTGTCATCGTCGACGGCGTAGGGTTGTACATCGTCACATCGCTGCGCCAGAACGTGTTGTTCGCGCCCGCGACGTGGCCCACCGCGGGAATGATCATCCGTCCGCCGACCGGCGCGGGCGAGGCCTGCACATACACGGGATCCTGCGTGCGATTGTCGATGATCGACGCGTAGGCGCTGACCGCGTTCGCTGTTCCCGCCGTCACGCGCATCGTCAGCACCTGACTCACGACTCCGCCGAACATCGACGTGAGCGGCGTTTGCTGGAAGCTGTTGGCCGCGAGCAACCGGCTCGCGCTGCCGATGCGGGTTCCCGAGGCGTCAAAGAGATCGAGCGTCACGGAAACGGGGACACTCTCGCGATTCACGAGACCGATGTTCGTCCGGAACGCAGTGTCGGACTCGAGACCTGTCAGATACGTCGTCGCCGGAAGGTCCGACGGCATGACGCCACCGACTGCCTGACCATATGATCCTGCAGTTCCATCCGTGAATGTGCGGCTCGTGATGCGCAGATCGGGCGAGAGGGTGATCCCATCCGCATCGATTGCAAGTCCGCCCGCGGTGTTCTGCAGTCCGAAAATCTCCAGCAGCGCATTCGCATAAGTTACCGATTGCATCGGCGCGAGATAGATCGCGCGTGACTGCACTTGTCCGCCGGCGCTCGGCACGAAGATCAACTGCGGCGCTACGCCTTCGTTACCCGCATTGAAAATCGTGAGCTCCGTCCGCCACGACGAGCCTCCCGCCCCCTCGGTCTGTGTGATGACGGAGATCAGGGCGCGATACGGCGTCACGTTCGAAACGACGCTGACGCCACGCGTGACGCTGCTGCTCGATACCGCGTTCGCAACGGTCAGCGTCACGTTGTACGTCCCGGCATTCGCGAAGGCATGCTGCGGATTGCGCTGGATCGACGTGAACCCATCGCCAAACGACCAGAGCCACGATGATGGCGCTCCGGACGACTGATCCGTAAACATCACGTTCTGATTCATGGCCGCGGCAGTGGGCGCAAAGGTGAATGCGGCAGTCACGGGCTGAGTCGCCGGAAGGGGATTCGCCACTGCGATCGCATGCGTCACCGACGAGGATGCCGCCCCGGTCCGCGTCACGGTGAGTGTCACGTTGTACGTGCCCGCGACTGCGTATTGCTTCGACGGATTCTGCTGCTGCGAACCTGTACCGTCGCCGAAGTTCCACTGCCACGACGTCGGAGAGCCCGACGACTGATCACTGAATGTGAACGTCGTCTGCCCCGCCGCGCCGCTTTGCGGCGTAAAGCCGAACGCTGCCTGGACCGTCGTCGTTCCGAGTGTTACCGAGGCCGTGTTCGACGCGGCAGACTCGCCCGCCGAATTCGATGCGGTGAGGTAGAAGCGGTAGCTTCCCGGGTGGAAGCGTTCAGGGGTTCTGTGCGGCCTCCGGGCGGAAATTTCCGGGACCTTCCCGAACGATCTTCAACCGGTGGCATTGTAACCCGACTGAAGTGTTTCGTTAGTCGCGTTGTCTTTCCAGGTCAGCGTCACATTGAGGCCGCTGCCGCTCGCGGCGAGATTCGAGGGTGCGGCAGGGATCGTCGTCGTCGGTGGTGTGACGGTGCCGTTGGGATAGAGCCAGCGTGCGGCAACCTGGTCATCGCCGCGCAGGGACGGACCGCCCGGCGACACCGTCGCATACATCAGCGCAGCTGGATCGGCACTGTGTCCGAAACCGAGCGTATGGCCGAATTCGTGCGCAACGATCTCCGCCAGCGTCGCGCTCGGAATGCCGGTCGTCGACGATACATTGTCCTGAATCGTCAGATTGCCTTCGGTGATGTTCCACGCCGTGTAGGCGCGCTGCGTGTGCGCGGTGTCGGCGGTGAATGGCGCGTTCCAGGTCGCACTGCCGGAGACTGCATTGAAGCCGCCCTGCCCGACGACACCGCCGGTCGACGGATTCCACGAGCCCGCGATCTCATTCTTCGGATCATTGAAGAGAATCTCGTTGATGCCGTTCGGCGCGCTCAAACCACCCAGCGTCGACGTCGTACCGCTGTATGCATAGCGAATGAGCGCCGAGGAATAGCCGCTCCAGACGTTGATCGCGGTCTGGACCTCGTTCACGCCGCCATTCGCGTATCCAGGCTGCGTTCCGTTGCTATACCACTTCACCGTCTTGCCCTGATCGAACGCGAACCAACGATAGATATCCGGCTCGGAGATCATCGTGAACTGCGATTCGATGCGCGACGGGGCGGCCTGCGGCCGCGCAGTCACAGGGTTCGAGATTTCATAGTCCCGAATGCCGGCGTGGCCTGCCGTGCGATCTTCGACATATCGCTCGAAGCGCTCCGCATCGCGCTGGATGTGGCTCGGCGCAATCGGATCGAAGTTGCGGTCGAGCAGCGTCACGTCGTTCACATCGTCATGCCGTGACCAGAGTCTTTCCCCAGCCAGCGTGCTCTCATCGACAAACTTGCCGGCGTAGAGGTCGATCGTTTGATAGTCCCCGCGCGGAGTCGGAGTGAGAAACAGCAGGACATGCTCGCCGTTGTGATACTCGGGCGCGCCGAACACCTTCGTCAACTTGTTGTCGATCCGGCCGCCGAGCTCGCGAATCGTGATCGCAGCGCCTGCCGTTCCCTTCAGCACCTTCGAGACGGACACAGTCGTTTCGGTCCAGATCGCGTTGCCGCGATCGACGGCAATTGACTGCTCCACTGTTCCTTCGACGATGAGAGGCGACTTTGCGATGAGCTGATCGTCAGAGGGCAGAACGATCGTCGTCGCACCGGCAACTGCAGCAAACAGCATCAAAAAGACAAACGTCAGCCAGTACACCTTGGGGCGCATCAAGAGAGGTCTCCTGTGTGTATTGAAAGTTATTAGCGGAACTGCGGGTCAGGCGGGACATATTCCGGAAGGCCGGCGGCGGGACCCCCGCTGCCCGCTGCCTGCGACTACGCGGCGACCTGAACCCGGTTCCTGCCTTCCGCTTTCGCCATGTACAACGCGCGATCCGCGGCCGCGACCGCATCCGACGGCGTCCAATCGCCATCGGGGATCACCGCCACCACTCCGAAGCTCGCGGTCAGAAATCCACCCGGCGCCGCGTCATGGCGCAGCGAGAGGCTCTCGATCCCGTTGCGCAACTTCTCAGCAAACTGCGCCGCGATTTCCAGCTGGGTGTTGGGAAGCACGAGCGCGAACTCTTCGCCGCCATAACGCGCTACGAGATCTCCGCTCCGCTGCGCACTCGTGCTCAGATACTCCGCCACCGCGCGCAGATACTCATCGCCCACCTGGTGCCCGCGCGTGTCGTTGAGCGCCTTGAACCAGTCGATATCGAGGAAGATCAGCGCGAGCGGCGTGCGCGCCCGCCGCGAGCGGCTCCATTCGGTGCGCAGCGTCTCATCGAACTGACGGCGATTCGCGATTCCGGTCAGCGGATCGTCGAACGACAACTCCTCCAGCCTCACGTTCGCGATGCGCAGCCGCTCCACCGCGTCGCGCAGTTCGTGCGTGCGCTCGGCAACTTCCTTTTCGAGCATGCGCGCGCGATTGCGAAGCGCCTGCGTCCTCAGTCTCAGCAGGATTCCAATTGCCAAGACCCCGAGAACGAGCCACGCGAGCCATGCCAGCGGCGCGCGGTACCACGGCGGCGACACGCGGAATGGCACCCTCACCACGCTGCTGACCGCACCTCGAATGTTCTTCGTGCGTACGAGCAGCTTGTAGTTGCCCTCCCACAAATTTCTGAACTCGGTGAATGGCTCGTCGGTCCATTGCCCCCAAGTCTCGTCGACAGGCTCGAGCCTGTACTGATACATCGTTCCCGGATCGTAGGAAGCCGCCGACAGATCGAAGCGCAATCGCGCCCGGCCGAACGGAACCTCGCGAGGCATCGATACGGGCTTTCCCTCCAGCGTCACGCCGCGCAGCAGCGGCTGTCGCGGTGCCGCGGCGAGCGAGTCCTGAGCGTGCGAGTCGAAGCGCACGAGCCCACGTTCGCTGCCGAACCAGATGACGCCATCTGCCTCCGGATAAATGACGTCGACCGAAGTACCCGGAATCGTCGCGAGCGCTCTGGCGACGAAGCGGTACTTGCCGCCGGCCATCGGCATCGCAACTCCTGTGCTGCGTGCCGAGGCCCACACGCGCTTCTCGCGATCCTCGGCCATCGCGCTGATCTCATCGCCTTCGCCAATCGCGCCCAGAGTGGGATCGACCGTGAAGCGTCCCTGTGCGTCGAGCAGGCAGACGCGCTTCGATTCGACGAGGAACACGAGCCGCCCGGCGAGATGAAATGGATAGATCGCATCCTTCCCGTAACCCTTGAACTGCGGCTTCGGCGTCAACGTCGCGTGCCATACGCCATTGAAGGAAGTGCCGAGCCATAGAGAGCCATCTGCTTCCTCCGTGATCGTGCGGATCATCGGAGGCGAGTCCGGCAGGAGTCCGCTGCTGTTCCATCCATTCGCAGTGCGTCGCAGCAGCAGCAGTCCGCGATCCGTTCCGACATACACGAGGCCAGGGTCACGCTTCGATGCTTCCAGCGCGTACGGAGTGGTCGAATCAGTTGCCTCGATGCGTTCCGGAGGAGCACCTTCACGCACGACATAAACGGCATCGTTCGCGCCGCAGAGAATCTCGTTCCCGAGTGCGACGAGCGCCCACCCCGCTGTGACCCGCTGCTCTGCACCGATCTGCTGCGCAAGCTTGCCCTCGGGCATCGTCGAGATGCGATAAAGGCCGCTCGTCGTTCCGGCGTAGAGCACGCCGTTGAACCGCAACAGCGACTCCACGCTTCCGCGCAAACCGCCGCGCGTATCGATCAGCGAGAACGGCGACGACACGTCGACGCGCGAGAGCCCGTTGTCCATCGCGAGCCACAGCGCTCCATCCGCGTCGAGGAATCCGTGATTGACGTCGCTGTCGGGAAGTCCCGTACTGGCGTCGATCGACTCCTCGACCGAACCATCCTCACGAACGATATGGATGCCGTCGCGGCGCGTGACGACCGCGATCCGGCTTCCACTCAGCGAGATCAAGTCCGCCACCGCGTCTCGCTTGATCTGTTGGGAAAGCGGCTCCGCGAAGGGCTTGACCATCGTTCCGTCAAAGAGAAAAAGCCCTTCGCGCGACACCCAGATCAGCCACTTCCCATTTGAAAGCGGCAGGATGTGCCGCACGCGCCTGCCGCCGAAGACGCTCGTGTTGGGAATGGGCACGAGAGCGTTGCCGCGAATGGCCCGCAGATCGCTTGCGGTGACGACACTGCCGTTGCCGATCGCGTACGTCGTGCGTGACGGATCGCGCTCGCCGATTTGTGTGAGCGCCCTCCCGTCCCACCTCAGGAGCACTCCCGAGCTGAAGGAGTAGATGATGTTGCCCTCAAGCACATCGACCTGCATGATCTGCTCGAGATCCGCCACGTCTTTCGGAACCCTGGCAGTGAGCGACACGTACTGCATCGTGCCTGTCGCATCTCGCTCGAGATATCCGAACTCCGGCGCAGAGCCGACAGCGATCAATCCCGGTTTCACGATCTTGAGGCGAAGCGCGGGAGCTTCATGCGGCAGAGGGATCAGCCTCCAGCGAACGCCGTCGAACTCGAGAATGCCGCCGAGATTGCCGACGTAGATCAGGCCGCGGTCGTCCTGCACGACATCGAAGTTCTGCGTTCCCGCGCCGCTGTGCTCGCCCGTGTAGTAGAGGGTGATCAGCCGAAAGCTTCGCTCGCGCGCATGAACGAATGCCGCGAGCACGACCACCGTGAAGAGCAAGCTGAAACGGAACCGCATTGGCTGTCCCGATGGTAACGCAAGGGGATGGGGCTATTTCTGTGACGCTCGAAAGCGCGTCTCCATATCGTCGACGAATCTCTTCCAACCTTCGGGATCGACGAACGGATTGGGACCTTTCTCGTTGCGCTTCGCGAACTTGCCGTCGAGATCGAAGAAGCTTGCGCGCGAGGCGAGGAAGACGTCGGGCTTGATCGAATGAAAGATCTCGAAGGTGTGCTGGTACTCGTCGCGCGCCTTCTCATCCAGTTTCATGTTCGCGGGAACGATGGGATCGCACGCAAAAACCACGTCGAAGGGTTTGCGGCCCCAACGAACCGTGGTCGTCCATGTGGTGCAGCCCGGTGTGGCGCCCGGCGTCAGACGTGCCGTAAAGATGATGCCGCCGATCGCAACGTGATCGTTATCGGCAATCGTCTGATCGATGTCAGCGATTGCAAATCGCTCGACCGGCTGCGCCAGCAACCTGGCGTCGGCCTCCGACACCATCAGGCGCGCGCCAGTCTCGCGCCGGAACGCGTAGAGGTTGCCTGCATGCGCGGCATCAGCCTGTGACATGAGGATGATCTTCACGTCATACAAGTCGAAGCCGAGCTTCTTGATGTTCGCGCGAATCGCGTCCTGATCGTGTGCCGCGCCGGTGTTGAGGAGGACCAGCCCCTTCGGTGTAGCGATCACAAAAACGGTCGCATCCGACACACCCACCGAAAAAACGTTGCCGATCACACGGAATGGTTCCGCGGCGGAAACGGTCACGGCGGAAAGAGCAAGAGCAAAAAAAAGGGGCAGCCAGGCTCTGCGCATGGCTGATTGTTCTTTACAATCCGCGCCGCATGCAACTGGTGACGACGACCGGCGACCTCGAATCCATCATTCCGCAGTGGGAAGCGCTATGGCGCCAGGCCCCGCGAGCAACGCCGTTTCAGTCGCCGCAGTGGCTGCTGCCATGGTGGAAACACTTCGGCTCCGGAGGCGAGCTCGCAGTCGCCTGTTCTCCCGATGCACTCGCGCCACTCTACGTTCTTCGAGATGAAGATTCAGGTGAATCGCTCGGAATGTTCCTCGGCACAGGCATCAGCGATTACCTCGATGTCTTGACGATGGATGAAGACGCGGCGCCGCTCATCGCGAAGATCGCCGAGGTTTCCTGCCAGGTTTGGGATCTTCAGCAGCTTCGCCCTTCGTCGCCCGTGTTGACGGCAACCCTGCCCGAAGGTTGGAGCGAGTCTCGCGAAGAGATGGAACCTTGCCCGGTGGTGTCGATCGAGAACGCGGGGGAGGAGCTCTCGGGGTTGTTGTCGCCGCATGCGCGAAAAAAACTGCGCTACTACAGGCGTCTGGCGGAGCGCGAGGCGAGTGTGTCGTACGAGCGCGCAACTGCGGAGAATCTCGACGAGCTTCTGACAGCACTCTACGAGTTGCACGCGGCACGATGGAAGCAGCGCGGATTGCCAGGCGTGCTCGCGGACGACGTCACGCAGTCCTTTCATCGCGAGGCCGCGCGCGGCTTGTTATCCGCCGGAGCGCTGCGCATGGTCGCGATGCGGATGAACGAAAGAATCGTCGCGGTGTTCTAGGGATTCGCTGATCAGGGAACGGTCTACTATGACCTGAGCGGCTACGATCCAACCCTCGGTCACCTCAGCCTCGGCACCTTGATCGTGGCGCATGCGGTTGACTGCGCTGTGCAGGAAGGCGCGAAGACATTCGATTTCCTCCGGGGAGCCGAGGAGTACAAGTACGCCTGGGGCGCCAGGGATCGGATGAACCACCGGTTAAGTTGGTTTCCTGGAGAACCAACTTAACCATTTGTTCGCCAGGACGCTGCCGAGGCCGGCGCAGGGGTTCCAGCCACGGCCGGCTTTGTAGACGCCGAGCTTGCCGGTGTAGTCGTTGTTCTTCCGCGTGATCTCGCGGCAGATGTTGCGGCGCCGGTACAGCGCGGGATTGATGAAGCCGAGCGTCGGAAGGCGTTTCGTCCGGCGCGATTGATTGAGCAGCGCAACGAGTCCCGCCAGCAGCGGCGCCACGGCACTCGTCCCTCCGATCACCACCGGTTTCCCCTCGAAGATCACCTTGTATCCGGTCATCGGATCGGCATTCCCGCACACATCCGGAAGACCTCGACCATCGATGCCTTTCGGCGACTTCGGCACGCGCACCTTCGTTTGATACGAAGGGCGCGCGAAGTAATCGCTGACGCCGCCCCCGCCCGCGCCTTCGCCCCTCGGCCCGTTGTTCCAGACGGTTTCCGCTTTCGCGGTCAGCCTCGTCCCGCCGCATGCGAGTACATGAGGACTCGACGCTGGAAAGTCGACATGCGGCTTGCCATCGTCGACTCCATCGGATGAGCCGTCATCGCCTGCGGCTGCGAGAACCGTTACTCCCATCGCGGCGGCCGCCTGAAACGCCTCATCGAATCCGCGCCGCGATGCATCGGTCCACGTCGACTCCGCCCCGCCCCAACTGATCGAGATGATCGAGGGATTTCTCACGTCGTCGTGAATCGCAGCATTCACCGCGTTGAGAAAACCGGCATTCGTATTCGACGTGAAGTAGACGACGATCTTCGCCTTCGGCGCGACGGCCAGCGCGACCTCGATGTCGAGCGTCACTTCACCATCCGACACTTCATCCCGCCCTGGATGATTTCGAGATTCGCCGACTCCGACTGCCGTGATCGACGGCGTGGCCACACCGAGTGACTTGCAATACGCGTCGATGTCGCTCCTGCGATAGCCGCCACCGAGCTCGATGATCGCGATGCATTGCCCCCGCCCGTCGAGCTTCTTTGGAAAGCGATACATCGTCGCGACTTCCTGCACGCTGAGCGACTGTTGAACGCGGCCCGCAACCTGCCGCCGGACGAGCAGCTTCGGCTCGGCAACCCGCCGCAGATGCGGCTTCGCGACCGGGCGATCATCGAGTCCAAATACCGATTCGACGATGCCCTCCAGCTCCTCGGGAATCATCACCGGGCCGGTGCGGCCGCGAAACTGCTCGCTCTTCGCGGTCTCGAACAATTTCAATTCCACGCCGAACGCCTGCTGCAGATCGGCGGCGCGGCCGCGCAACACGATTGCGCGCGCGCCAAGGTTGATGCCGGCGACGCTGAGGTGATGAGAGGCCGCCCACTCTTCGACTCGTGCGATGTCCGCGCGATCGGCGCCATGCAGACGCGCGAACTGTTCTCGCGTCAGCCGCTTGCCTTGCGCGTCGAGGTCGAGCGCCTCTTTCGGACGCAGGATGACCGTGACGCTGACCACATGCTCCGGATCGACGTCGCCCGCGGGGCGTGCATCGCGCGCCGGATCCTTGTGACTCCCGGGAAGCGGCTTCATGACTGGCTCGCGCTTATGCTACCGCACGAATGAAGACCAACGCCGCTCGCCTCCTCGACTCCCTCGGCATCCACTACGAAGTGCGCGAATACGAAGTCGATCCCGACGACCTCGCCGCCGAAAGCGTGGCCAGAAAAGTAGGACTGCCGCCCGAACAGGTCTTCAAGACCCTCGTGGCGCGCGGCGACAAGCAGGGCGTCTGTTTCGCGGTCGTGCCGGGCGATCAGCAACTCGATCTGAAAGCGCTCGCGCAACTCTCCGGCGATAAGAAGATCGAGACCGTTGCGCTGAAGGAGGTGCAGCCGCTGACGGGCTACATCCGCGGCGGCGTCACGGCACTCGCGGCGAAGAAGAGCTATCCGGTGTTCGCGGATGAGACGATCGAGCTGTTCGATATCATCTCGATCTCGTCAGGAACGCGCGGAGCGCAACTGATCCTCGCGCCGGCGGATTATCTTCGTGCGACGAATGCGAAGGTCGGCGCGATCGCGAAGGACAAGGAATAGCAGCCGCCGCCGTTTTGTAGAGGATCGCACCAACCGTTGATGGGGAGTCGCCAAGTGGTAAGGCATCGGTCTTTGGAGCCGACATTCGGTGGTTCGAATCCACCCTCCCCAGCCACTCTCCAGATACTTGCGTCTTGGCGAAGTCGAGGAGAACGTCGAACGGCGATCTCATCGTTGCTCGGACACTTGCGCGTGGATCAACACCGAAGTTAGAGAAGAGTTTTTTTCAAGAGCCGGTTGCGTTCTTCGGGACTCTGCGTAACGTACAGATCCGGCGCCGCTTGCAGGAGTTCGAGAGGCGAGGACGCTGCACGCAAGAAAGTCAATGTTGTCGTGGATGTACGTGAAAATCTTCGCGGGGTGCTGAGCGATCTTGCAAGTGAGGAGACGTCTTGCACGATGGCCGACGAAGCAAGTCTAGGCTTGGACGTTGATTGAGGCGTCGGCAAGAGGGCCGACGATGACGCCGCCGACAGTGCATTGTTCGCTGATGAGCCGTACGTCGGACCAGCCGCCTTCACCGATGCGCGCTTGTAGGTGTCCTCGAGAGGAAATGGGTCCTTGGTCCAGCGTGGCTTCGCGTGCAAGAGAGTGATTGTGTTGCCGAGAGCGTGCTGCAGTTGCACGAGGGTCGCACCCATTACAGCCTGTACGTTGCGCAGCGTCTGCTTGTAGAAAGCGACGCAGTGATGCGAGATGGAAGGCGGCTCTGACGATATCGAAAGCGAGGCGGGAGGAGATCCTTCTTCAGAAGACGGAGGACCGACTGCGCTTCCTGCTGCAGTTTGGCTTTCTTCTCATCACTCTTCTTGTCGTTCTTGTCAGCTTCCGAGGCCGCCTCAAGAAGTTTCGCGATCTTCAGAATCGTCTCGCGCCGTAGCGCGTCTTGGATTTTGAGTGAGTCCATGACCGCACCTCATGACGCGTCGCGCGAGTTCACTCAATTCACCGGGACCAAAGAGTGGTTCAAGCACTGGAGCGGCATGCTCTCAGGAAGGGTGAGCATTGAGGAGTTACTGCTGAATTTCACGATCCTGAGATACGGCCGCTTCTGGGCTGTCTACGAAGACGAAGAGCTCCTCTGCGTCACTGTCTACCGAAAGGGTGCGCAAGCGGTCATCGATCGTATTCGGAACGCGCACCAGAAAGGAGAAGGCCCGCAGAAAATCCCCAAAGTTCCGGCCAGCATCGCTGACCGACAAAGGAAGCCCCTCGCGAAGCGAGGGGCTTAATTGGTTTCTAACTCCTCATGCGAAACGTTATGTGTCTCGTGCCAGCTACTCGACCTTCCGCAACACTTCACCAGTCCTGGTCCGAACAAGTAGATAGCGCTTCTCCGTCCCAAAGCCGTCGATTCGAATCTGCAAATTAGACCTGTCCGCAGCCCATGCAGGGAGCAGATCAATGACTTGGGTCATTCGAGCTATGTAGCGTCGGCTTTCCGCGGTAGGTACCTGGCCCCCATCCCTTTGCAAGTCGGCAATATTCGCTTCATAAGCAGAAATCGCACGCTGAAACAGCCTTACAGTCTCAACAGTATCGGTGTTGCCTATGGACTCGTCAGCACGCTGCTCAAGCAGAAGAACGTTGCGGGGCTCAAGTTGCGTCAGGTCGTCCAATAGCTTTTTCCGTTGCCCGTATTCCTTGGTATGGGCAAGAAGGGCACGAAGATACGTTCTCTCGATCACTGAATCCTCGTGACCACCTCGAACGCTCACGATCTCCCTCGCGGGAGGTAGGTTCCAGCCTGGGACTGGAAGCTTCACGGTAATCCAGTAGTCAGCTGGCGATAGCCGACCAAGAGACAGCCGTACGGTTGTATGTTGACCTTCGGTCAGCGAGCCTGGAAGATGCAGAGGCTCATCGCCGACCAATCGCGGCAGGACAGACACTTGGACACCATCACTTGTTCTAACGTCCCATTGAACTTTCTCCCACCATCGAGACGAAAGGATAATCTTCGCCTTCTGCGACTCAGATCGAGCAATTCTGTGCTCCTCAACACGGTAGAATCCTAATTCTAATTCTCCGACAATGTCCTCATCCGTAAACACCAAATTATGAATACGCTGATGAGGATCGACGTCACCGTGCTTCTGAATCGCGAACGTCAACTCCGGGTGGACGTCATTCGAAGCGGCGAACAAGGTCCCCGTAGAAACAGCAGACAATAGAACGAGTAAAGACAAGAGACTCTTAATCCATCGCATATGAACAGTACTCCGCTATCTATGAAGTCGAATTTGTGCGTTCTCGTCGTCTTGAAAGTCAGTTGCAATCGGCTTTCTACGCAGCATTGAATCGCCGGTAGCGTCGTCAACGTACATGATGTGTCGGCAGGTCGCAGTATGTCTCATCGAGACCCCATGGCCGACTTCATGAGCAACAACCTCTTCAACGAGCTGCTGCATCTCATCCTCCAAAAGAAGCACTGGCGCGAAACTGTTAGGAACGCCACAGTCACGCACTCTCCTTGTGTAGTAGTCGTCAGTACCTGTCGTCACAACGGTGTCCAAGACGCCATCTGCACCGGGTAGAATCACGTCCGTTACTCCATCCATCATCTGTGGTGACGTGATGAACCAGTCACAACCAGAAGTTACAGTTGCGCCGCAGGGCGTGACAGGATTGCCACTGCGATCTTTGGACGATTCGACCAAACCATTGTTACCCAGTGAAATAGCATCGTTTTCCAACAGCCTGGGGTACACATCGATGACTGCTACCGTGTCCGTGGAGCAGCAAGGGGTCCCTGGAGGAAGTGAAGCGCTGGGCTCAGGTGGCTACCGGGACTCCGTCGTGAAAAGTGTAACCGCCATACACCTTCCACACTTCCACCATGCCGTTAAGTTGTGCCAAAAATACATTAACCCCTGACGATGTTTGTCGACGCACGCGAAGAGCTCGCTGATCTCTGGTGCCGGGCAATAGACCCAGGCTCGAGAGTCTGTTGGGGTTAATCCACGGCTGTATCCCCGTTGTCAATGGATCCGACGTCTGGGTCTCGACCGCTTCACCATCATTTAGCAGATGAATAGTAATCCGACCTCGTACGTTTCAAGAAAGAACAGGCAGAACTGGACCGCCACGTTGAAGTCGCCAGAAGGGAGCTCAATCAGCGACCGGACGACTTATTACCGAAGGTCTACGCCGCGGAGTTTCCGCGGACCGAACGGGGCACCGCACTCATCGACTTCGGCGAGTTCGTCACGTTGGAATGTTTCATTGGATGGAAGGATGATGCGACTGATTGCCTGTGGCCATTCCTTCCCGCGCCGTTTCGCGGAGATCGCAAACTTCATGATATTCATCGCTCCGATCCTGAGCTGTGCGCTCGCGATGCCTGCGATTGTCCGAAGCCTCGGGGGTGGACCTTGTCGCGTGCTGCAATCCGCGCTGTGACGAACTGGTCCGACTCCGTGTTAAACGAGCGAGCCGCAGTTCTTCCCGGCAGAATCGCAACTAGCTGGGCGCTCACGGTTGACACAGTCGTATTCTTCAGAGAGGCAATCTACGGAGACTTTGCCTTCCCACCTCGGAGCGTCAGCCGAGGTCGTCGACATGCCATTCAGCACGCCCGTGGTTGCAGAATGCCGAATTGCCACTGCAAGACGCGCGGACGGAACCGGAACCGGGGGTAAGACTGTCGAAAGTAACAGCCTCGAATCGAGCAGTATGCTCGCGTTGCCATTGCCTGCTTCACAATCCGCACGCGGACGCCAAAATCGCGGTTCGATAATCGTCCACCCCGGGCCAGCCAAATTCTTCAGCCCGCTTTGAACAGCTATTGACGCACCTGCAACCGAGTGCAATCATTGATTGCATTGAGAGCAGTGATGGCAAGCCTGACGATCCGCCAGCTCGACGAAAAAACCAAGGCGCGGCTCCGCATTCGTGCCGCCAGTCATCGTTGTTCGATGGAGGAAGAGGCCAGACGGATACTGCGCGCGGAACTTGCCCGAGAAGAGGGCGGCTCGGCTTCAGAGCTGCTTCGTTCGATCCGTCGGCGATTTGAAGGTCTCGACACCAGCGAGCTGCAAATTCCGGCGCGCGAGCCGATGCGCAAGCCGCCTAAGCCCGGTCGATGATCATTCTCGATACTAATGTCATCTCCGAGCTCATGAAGCCGGAACCTCACCGGAGTGTGGTGAAGTGGATCGACAGGTTGCCGGCCGCCCGACTTTTCACCACCAGCATCACCAAAGCGGAGATTCTTCACGGGATTTTCCTGTTGCCTGCTGGCCGTCGGCGTCAGGCTTTCGAACGCGCTGCCGAAGGGCTATTTGAAGAGGACTTTTCCGAACGGGTGCTTCCCTTCGCTGCTGACGCATCCC
The DNA here is from genome assembly GCA_964552405.1 of uncultured Thermoanaerobaculia bacterium. GTDB lineage: Bacteria > Acidobacteriota > Thermoanaerobaculia > Gp7-AA8 > Gp7-AA8 > JAJPHC01. The sequence continues at coordinate 18,753 of CAZKID010000001.1, read as the reverse complement.
TTCCATATGCAACGATCGCGGCAAAACGTCGTGCAGCCGGTCGCCCAATCTCGCACTTCGATGCGCAAATCGCAGCGATCGCGGCGGCGAACACCGCCGTCCTGGCTACACGCAATGTTGCCGATTTCGAGGACTGCGGAATCGATCTGGTCGATCCATGGAAATCGTGAACTGAGGGCTCTAGCTATTGAGCCTCTACACGGGACATCGAAGCAGCGGCGCGAACGTCATCTGCGTGCGATTTCGGATCAACGAACATTGAGAGAACCGAAGTTCGATCATCGTCCAAAAGGCCCAGCCACCGGCGACGCGCCGGTGCGTTTGCGGGCCTGGCCTTCCACGGGATTGAGCCGCCATCGATGACCGAACTCTCGACAATCCGTGCCGCTCTCGACAGGGGCGTTGCCTACCTGGAGTCGGTCCAGCTTCCCAGTGGTGGGATTCCGATCGACACATCGCCCACCCCCGAAATGAGGGGCAACTGCGTTCCAGATTCGGCGGTCTTTCCCGCTGCTCTCGCGCCGCGCGCGTTGTCTATTACATCCTCCGCCGAGCGCCTC
>CAZKID010000001.1:0-18183 GCA_964552405.1 uncultured Thermoanaerobaculia bacterium | reverse complement strand
CCAAAATGGGGGGGCTTGGGCCAGCGGCACCTGGGGTTTTTTCCCGGGGTTGTCTTGGGGGCGGGGTGTTCGATGACGCCATCCGCCGAGCGCCTGCACGCTCGCGCCCTCGACTTCCTCCGGCGAGAAATGAATCCCGACGGGCTATGGTGTTATCCGTCGAGCGACAGTCCGAATTACGAATACGTTCCACTCGACACGGACGACACGGCGATCGCGTCCACGGCGCTTGCGGCCGCTGGAGACCGGCTCCCGAACAATCGCAACATCCTGCTGGCGCAACGAGAGCGCAATGGTCTCTTTCGCACATGGATGCCGCAGTGGTTTCGCCATCCGCGCAGGTTCTATCGTTTCTTCCGGAACACGACGGCCGAAGTGCACGACGTCGATGCAGCGATCAACGCGAACATCGTCGTCTACCTTGGCGCTGGCAAAGAGACACGGCCGGCCATCGAGCACATGCTCGCGGTCCTGCGCGCCAATGGTGAAGAGATGAGCACCAAGTGGTACGAGGGCCGGTTCACCGTCTGGTATTTCTTCTCTCATGCGCTTCACAAGATCGCGCCCGAGGCGGGCGAGATGATCGTGCCTCGCGTCGAGGCCACGGTCGCGAGCAATGCTCTCGAGCTCGCCGTTGCAGCGTCAACGCTGCTGCTGTGGAATCGCGTGCCCGATGTCGGTCCGCTGCTCGACGCACAACTGCCCTCGGGTGCCTGGCCGCGAGCCGCCTTCTATCACGCAGGCCGCAGGCGAATTGATTCTCAACCGACGCCGCCGTGGTGGGGCTCAGAAGCCATGACGACCGTGCTCGCAGTCGAGGCGCTGACGCGCCGCCTGCTCATCGGCCAGTGATTCGTCGCAGCGCATGGAAAATGCGTCGCGGAAAGATCAGCACGTGCGCAGCCAGGATCAGGAGATCGCGGTGCTCGCGCAGGCTGGCGGCGATCAGCAGCGCGATGGGAAAGAGCGCTGAATAGAACTCCTGCAGCACGATGAAGAAGCGCGCCTTCGGCACGACGATCACCGGCTTCGTTCCCCAGCGGCGAGCGCTGTCGATCGCGTAAAGGATGTACAGCGCGAGAAAGAGCGGCGGCCATCCGCTTGCCACTTGCCAGAGCATGACCGCGAGCGCGGCGAGCTCCAACGGAAAGATCAGGAAGGTTCCCAATCCTGCCGCGCCGCGCGCATGCCGTGCCGCGAACGTCAGCACTCCTGCACGGCGATCGTTTTCGACATCGTTCAGTTGATGCCAGATGATGCCGCGCAGACCGTGCGCGAGCGCCCAGACGGCGACGCTGGCCAACCACGCTCCGCTCGCCGCGCGATGCGCCCCTCGACAAGCCACGAACACGGCGACGAGAGCCGGAAACCTTTGCCCTCCCGCGGCGTCGCAGAGAACGCCCGGCAGGCCACGCTTCTTCAACCGAATGGGAGGAATCGAATAAAGGACGAACGCGAGCCATGTGGCCAGGTAACAAGAAAACAACAGGGCGTCGTCGCGCCATAGCCACGCGAAGAGAAGACCCGCACCCACGGCAACAATCAGGAGCGCCGCCACGGATCGAGGCTGTTCCGCAGCGCGATTTCGTTTCCCCGCCGCCGCGTCATCCGCGCGGTCCGTGAGCTCGTTGATGGCGCTCGCGTATATTGCAGCCGTCACCGTCGCGAGAAGCAGCGACAGGGCGCTTACCCAGATCGAGGTCACAGCGGCGTGCAAAACGAGCGCGGTCGCGTAAAAGGCCGTGAGAATCGGGACGAGCTTGTATTCCCACCACTCGCCCGCGCGGGTGAGATCGATCAGTGAGGCGGGCTTGCCTGAACCAGAACCTGAACCCATATTCATGTCCATGCTACTTCGCGGATTCCTGATCTGGCTCGCAGGCAGCATCGCCATCCGGCTCGCCGGACAGTGGCTCCTGATCCCGGGGCCGGCATCCGCAGCACTCTATGTCATCAGCTTCGCGGCGCTGGCCTTCGCCATCCCGCGCATCGCACGCACCGACAAAGACATCCTCCTCATCATCCTCCCGACCCTGCTCCTCGATTCCCTCGCCTGCATCTTCTTCGCGCGGGTCTATCCGAACGTTGCACCCGCCGCCGCAGGACTCTTCGGCGGTTGGATGCTCGTCTGCTGCGGCGGCGCCGTCACCGGCGCATTGCTTCGCCGATGAAGCCCGCGCCCCGCATCATCGCGCAGCACGAATTGCCGCCGAAACCACGGCAGACGCGCAGCATCGCCCGGCGACAAAAGCTCCTCGATGCCGCGCGCACTCTCTTCGCAGCCCAGGGCTACGACGCGACCTCCGTCGACGCGATCGCTTTGCGCGCCGGCGCCGCGTCGGGCTCCTTTTACCTTTACTTCCGTTCCAAGCGGCAACTCCTCCTCGTGCTCGTCGATGAGCTCATGCAGTCGATCGAGCACCTCGCACTCCCTGACAAGGCGGACCTCCGCGGCTTCCTCGGCCGCGCGCTGCGCGAAGACCGCCGTCACTACGGTGTCGTCCGCGCGTTTCACGAAGCATCGGGCTCCGATCCCCAGCTCGCTGCGATCCGCGATGCCATCGAACGCTGGACCTCGCGCCGCATCCTCCGCCTCTTCGAGCGGCTCGCAAAACATTCGCGCGCCCGCCGCAAGCTCGATCTTCCCTCGTTCGCGCAGATGATGGATCGCCACTTCTGGGCTCTGCTCGCACGCGCCGCGACGCTTTCACCACGCGCCTTCCAACGCGAGATCGATCTGGCCGCAAGCGTCATCGAGCATTATCTTTGGACATGAGCACGAAGAAGATCGTTCTCCTTCTTCTCTTCTCCTTCCCGATCCATGCAACCGACACGACCGAAGCTGCGAAGGCAGCTGCGTGGCTGCGATCCCTTCCGGCACTCTCTCCCGATGAAACGCATTTCGGCGCGCTGGGCGCTATCAATCCGGCCTTCGTCGGTCCCGCTGCGCTCGATGTCATCCATGCGAAAGGACCTGCCGCGTTCTACAGCGACACCGTCGCCCTCCCCGCCGCGAAACAAGCCATTGTGCAACGCGGCTCGACCTATCTGCCGCCGCTCATCGCCAGCGATCTCCCATGGTTTCGCGATGTGCAGAACTTTCCGTGGGGCATGATCGAAGTCTCGCGCGGCTCGTTCAAACACGACATCACCGATGCGGTGATCGCCGCCGTGCAGAACGCAGGGGGCCGCTACGTCGGCACCGTCATGCCCTACGCCGGCTGGGAGCTCATCGCCGCCGGCTACAGCCCCACGACCGACGAGATGTGCCTGCGGCTGCTCAATGAAGACTTCTTCTATCTGACGTTTGATCGGCGCATGGATCGCTACAAAGATCTCGCGGAGTACTCGACGTTTCTCACAGACATCGTCGAGCGCTACGACGGCGATGGTGTCAGCGACATGCCCGGCCTGACGACGCCCGTCCTTTACTGGCAGATTCACAACGAGCCCGAGGGCGATCACTGCGGACTCTTTCGCACGGACGTCGCAGCCTTCGTCACGCTGATGAAGACCTCGTACGAGCTCATTCATCAGTCGTGTTCGAACTGCAAAGTGATCAACGGCGGTGCCGGCATTCCGCTCTGGCAGGAGAGCGACTCCAAGCCTGGCACCACGTTCTGGCGCGACTACGCAGCGCTCGGCGGCGCGCAGTACATCGATGTCATCGCGATCCACTACAACGACGGAAAGTCCGCAGGCTTCGGCAACATCGACAACTTCGAATTCCAGATCAAGCGCGCCCGCGAGCTCCTCGGTTCCACCAAACCGCTGTGGGTCACGGAGTACGGCGTGCAACTCGGGACCGAAGGCAATTTCCAGGGAATGACGGAGGCGCAGGCCGGCGCATGGTTCATTCGGTTCGATGCGGCAGGCCTCGCCGGAGGCGTCAACCGTTTCTTTCCTGACGCGGCTTCGTTCACCACTCCTGACGGGAAGACATATCTCCCGTACTACGTGAACCGCCTCGTCGAAGCGGAGCTCGGCGGCTTCACCTCGGCCGCGAAGATCGCGAGCGGCCAGTACAAATTCACCGTTCGCGGATCCGCCGTCTATGTGCTCTGGAGCGGGGTGCCTGCGACGCTGAAGGGGCGCGTCACCGCGATCGACATGTATGGCAATCAGACGAGTGTCGATACGAGCGCGCTCGCGCCGACGGAAGCGAACCCGCTCTTTGTGAGAGCAGCAGCAGCGCGGCGAAGAGCAGCACGATAGACGAATGGGATTTCCCTTCAGACCATCGCCTCGACATTTACGATGGGCAGGCTCACCGTCACACTCGTCCCTTTGCCCGGTCCTTCGCTCTCGGCCTGGATCTCCCCGTGATGCAACTCGACAATGTGCCGTGCGATCGCGAGACCGAGGCCGAGGCCGCCACGGCTCGTGGCGTTGCCCTGACGCAGGCGCTCGAACATGTAGGGCAGAAACGAAGGCTCGACCCCTTCGCCGGAGTCGGTCACTGTAATTCGCAACTGATCGCCATCGCGATGGACGCGAAGCACGACTTCACCACCGGCGCATGAAAACTTGATCGCATTCGAGAGGATGTTGTTGATGACCTGCTGCAGCCGCACGCCATCGGCCTCGATCTGCGCGTCGCTTTCTTCCAGCTTCGCGACGAGTTTGAGATCGCACTCCGAGGCCGAGGGCCTGGCCGTCGTCAGCGCAGCCTCGACGACATCGGCCGCTCGCATTCTGCGCAGGTCGACATGGAACTTGCCGAGCACGATGCGCGATACGTCGAGCATGTCGTCGATGAGCCGCGCCTGGAGTCGCGCGCTCGTCTCGATCGTGCGCAGCGCTTCCCCGAGCTCCTCTTCGCTGTAGCCGCCGATGCGCAGGAACTGCACCCATCCGAGAATCGAGGTCATCGGCGTGCGCAACTCGTGCGAGAGCGTCGCGAGGAAATTGTCTTTCGCGCGATTCGCCGCTTCGGCCTCGCGATAGCGGCGCTCCGCTTCCGCGGCCAGTGCCGCCTCGCGCCGCTCCGTCACGTTACGAAACGTGACGACGGAGCCGAGGGGCTCGCGTTCCGCATCGCGCATCTCCGACGCGGAGAACTCGACGGGGAAGCTGGTTCCGTCGGCGCGGAAAAATGTGTCTTCGCCTTCCGACAGCCCATCCTGTCGATGCAGTGCCGCGTAGAACCTGCACTCCTCGACATCGCACGTCGCGACACCGGGCAATGGCGGATGCACGAGCGAGTGAATGTCCTGGCCGCGCATCTCATCCATGCGGCGACCGATCATTCGTGCCGCGGCGGGATTGACGAACGTCGTCTTCCCATCGCGATCGATGCCGAAGACTCCTTCCGCGACCGCGCTCAGGATCAACTGATTCTGCCGCGACAGCCGCGCCAGCTCCTGCGCCTGCTTCTTGATCGCTTCGCGTTTGCGGAAGAGGTCGACGAAGACGTTGACCTTGGAGCGGAGGATCTCCTGCTGGATCGGCTTGAAGATGTAGTCGACCGCGCCGAGCTCGTAGCCGCGAAACACATTCGTCTCGCTCCGGCTCATTGCGGTGAGAAAAATGATCGGCGTGTCGCTCGAACGATCGCGATCGCGAATCAGGGACGCGGTCTCGAAGCCATCGAGATCGGGCATCTGCACGTCGAGCAGAATGACCGCGAACTCCGTGTCGAGCAGATGCCGCAGCGCCGCGCGTCCCGATTCCGCGACGATGAGCCGCCGCCCTTCGTCCGCGAGGATCGACTGCAGTGCAAGCAGGTTGTTCGGCTGGTCGTCGACCAGCAGGATGTTGACGATTTCGTCGGAGGTCATGTGTGGCTCTGTCGCCAAAGCTCGACCAGAAAGGGCCCGATCCGATCGAGAGGCAAAATTCGGTCCACCTGTGCCGCGTCGATTCCCGCCCGCGGCATCTCCGGCGCCTCGGCCGACGCCGGGTCTTCGACGATCACGAAGCCTCCCTGCTTCTTGACGCGCACGAGTCCCTGCGCACCATCATCGTTCGAGCCGGTGAGCAGCACCGCGACGCACTGCGCGCGATACGCATCCGCCGCCGATTCGAACAGCACATCGATCGAAGGCCGCGAGTACTTCACAGCAGGATCTTTCGAGAGGTCGAACGAGCCTTGCTCGACGAGCAGGTGATAGTCGGCGGGCGCGAGATACACATGCCGCGGCCGGATGAACAGCTTGTCATCGACGTCGACGACCGGCAGCTTCGACTTCGTGCGCAGATACGCAGGCAGCCCTTCGTTGGAAGCCCTGTAGCGATGCTGCACCGCAGCGATCGGCGGATCGAAATCGGCAGGCAGCGCAGCGAGCAGAATCGAAAGCGCGCGCATCCCGCCGAGCGAGGTGCCGATCACGATGATGCCGATCGATCTCATCGCGCTCTCCGGTAGAGCCGTTCCTCCGCATCGATTTCCTCATACGAGTCGGCGACGGAGGTGAAGCGGATCGACTCCTTCTTGCCGAGGCCGAGGATGCCGAAGGTGTCGAGACTGCTGAGAAAGAGCTGTTGCACGCGCTCCTGCAGCGGGTTGTTGAAATAGATGAGGACGTTGCGGCAGCAGATCACGTTGAACTGATTGAAGGATGAGTCCGTCACGAGATTGTGCTGCGCGAAGACGATGTTCTCGCGCAGCGCCGGACGGAAGATCGCGTAGTCGTAGCGCGCGGTGTAGTACTCGCTGAAGGTGTCCCTGCCGCCGGCGCTGATGTAGTTGCTCGTGTTCTCCTGCATCGACGCGATGGGAAAGATCCCATCCTTCGCTTTCTGCAGCACGGCTTCATTGATGTCGGTCGCGTAGATGCGGCAGCGGTTGTAGATCCCTTCTTCGGTGAGCAGCATCGCCATCGACCACACTTCTTCGCCCGTCGAACAGCCGGCGTGCCAGATGCGGACGAACGGATAGGTGCGAAGCAGCGGCACGACCTTTCTCCGAAAGGCGAGATAGAAGGTCGGATCGCGGAACATCGCGGTCGTGTTGATCGAAAGATCGAGGAGCAGCCGCTCCATGCACTCCGGATCGTGCAGCACTCTCTCCTGCAGCGCGGAGATCGTGCTCAGCCCTTCGGCATAGACACGCTTCCAGATGCGACGTCGCATCGAAGGGAGCGAGTAGTCGCGAAAGTCGAACCCGTAGTGGCGATAGATCCCCTCGGTCAGAAGGTGAATCTCCACCATCTCCAGGTCGAGCTTCTCCTGCTCGGCTGCCGGATTGAAGGCCGCTTGCGGCATTTGCAAGGGAACTGAGCAAACATGGGACCAATGGGACGGTCCCATCCCGTCCGCCATGCAAGAATACCCACCGTGCGAAGTCTGCTCGCCATCCTGCTCCTCGCCCTTCCCCTCCACGCCGCCGAGCTCACCGTCTCCGCGGCCGCAAGCCTCAGCGAGGCGATCACCGAGGCCGCTCATCTTTACGAGGCGAGGTCGGGCGACAAGGTCCTCCTCAACTTCGGCGCCTCGAGCATCCTTGCAACACAGATCCTCAACGGCGCCCCGGTCGACGTCTTCCTCTCGGCAGACGACGCGCAGATGAATCGCGTCGCGACGGCGGTTCGCGTGCCGCTGCTTTCGAACAAGCTGGCGATCGTCGGCGCTCCGCTGCCGAAGGCGCGGCGCATCGCGATCGCGAATCCCGACGCGGTGCCTGCGGGCGTGTATGCGAAGCAGTGGTTGGTGCAACGCGGACTCTGGGCGTCGGTCGCATCGAAGATCATCCCGATGGAAAACGTCCGCGCTGCACTCGCTGCCGTGCTGCATGGAAATGCCGACACGGCCATCGTCTACGCGACCGACTCGCGAATCGGAGTGGTGATCGAGGACAGCCCGCCGATCTCCTATCCCGCCGCGGTTCTCCGCGATGCGAAGAACGCGGCGGCGGCGCGGCGCTTTCTCGAGTTCCTGCAGTCGCGCGACGCAGCGGCAATCTTTCGGAAGTACGGATTCATCGTGAAGTGAGCGACGAGCCCGGCCGGCGCTCATCATCCGGCGGATCTCGATCGATCACTTGGCGCAGCATCCGCAGCAGTGAACCCGCTGAATAGGGCTTACGAAGAAACCCGGTGACTCCGGGATATCCGCGGATGCGACCCGCCGAATCTTCGATCCCGCTGGAAGCGATGATCGCGAGAGATGGCTCGATCCGATGGAGCGCGGCAATGAGCGATGGCCCTTCCATGACCGGCATCATCATGTCGGTGATCACTACAGCGATCTCGTTCTTGTGCAAGGCAAACATACCGACCGCCTCCGCGCCGTTTTCAGCGGTTTGGACACGGTAGTTGTATGCCTCCAGGGTCTGTTTCGTGATCTCCAGAATCGATTGTTCGTCGTCGATCACAAGAATCAATTCCAGATCGCCGCGCGGCCGTTCCTCGAGTCCGGGATGTGTGTAGTCCACAGCAGACCGCTGCTCGCCCGTTGCCGGCAGGTAGACGCGAAACGTCGTTCCTCTTCCGAGCTCGCTGTACACCGAGACATGACCGCCATGGCTCTTGACGATGCCACTGACCGTCGAGAGTCCAAGGCCTGTGCCCTTGCCGACTTCCTTGGTCGTGAAGAAGGGATCGAAAATTCGCTCGCGAATCTCGCGGGGGATGCCACCTCCCTCGTCCGAAACCTCGAATACCAGATAGGACCCAACGGCCATTCCCTGGTGCATACGCGCATAGTGGTGATCGACATTGACGTGGCGTGCGGCGAGCGTCAGTCGTCCACCGCCCGGCATGGCATCCCGCGCATTCACGCAAAGATTGAGAAGGATCTGGTTGATTTGCGTGGGGTCTGCCTCGATGGCTGGCAGTCCGGACGGGATATCGACTTGCAGGGAAATCGTCTTGGGAAATGTGCTGTCGATGATTCCCTTGATTTCGCCGACGATCTCGGCGGCATTGACCGCGGTCCTCTCGCCGCGAGCGCCGCGCGCGAAGGAGAGTACCTGGCTAACGAGATCCTTGCCGCGCTTCGCACTGCGCTCGATGTTTTCCAGAGCACGAAGCGCCCTTGCATCATGCTCGCCACGCTTGAGCAGCGATACTCCCATCATCACCGGCATCAGCAGATTGTTCAGATCGTGTGCGACACCACTGGCAAGTGTTCCAATGCTCTCCATCCGCTGCGCCCGGAAAAACTGCTGCTCGAGCTCACGCTGCTCGGTCACATCCACCGCCAGTACGAGACCCGCCGCATGGCCTTCGAAAGTGACGCCGCTGCTGGTGATCTGCACGTCCATGTTCCGGCCATCCTTCGTCCGATGTTTGAAGAGGCCGAAGCACTGTATTTCTTCGGTCTCCGGCTGTTGTTCTATACGGCGGTGGAACGCGTCGACGTGCTCCGGTGCGCGGATATCGTCCAGGGTCATACGCAGGAACTCTTCCCGCGAGTAGCCGTAGTTGTGAACGGCCGCATCATTCACCGCGAGGAATCTCAGCGTTTCGAGATCGTAGACCCAGAGCGGATAAGGATTTCGTTCGAACACCAGACGATACCGTGCTTCGCTCTCTGCAAGCTGCGTCTCCGTCTTCTTCTTCTCCGTAATATCGGTATCGAACGACAGGATCGATTTCGCGTGACCGTAATCATCGAGAAGGAGCATCCACCGGCTATCAACGGTGATTACCCGGTCATCGCGCGTCGTGACCTTCAGTTCGTCATTCCACGAAAGGTGTTGTAGCATCAGCGCCGCTGCTGCAGCAAACTGTTGGGAATCAATGGACAGCAATTCCTCAAAGCCGCGCCCGATGGCATGAGCAGCAGACCACCCGTAGACTCGCTCGGCTCCCCTGCTCCAGAACATCACATGGTGCTCGAGATCGCGAACCACGATCGCGTCGTACGCCTGATCGATCAGCGCCGCCTGTTCAGCGATCCGCTGCGACGCCTCATGCTCCTCCGTCACATCACGACCATACACAGTGATGCCCTGCTCCGAAGGAAATGCTCGGGCCTCGAGCCAGATCCCGAGCGGCGCATAGTAGCCCTCGACGGACACCGGAACGCCCTCTTCCATCGAACGCCGATATGCACGCCCGAATGTCGTATCCGCAAGATCGGGCAAAGCCTCCCAGAGATTCAATCCAACCAACTCTTCGCGTGACCGCTGGAGAATCGCTTCGGCCCTGCGGTTCACGTAGGTGAAACGCCATTCGCGATCGACCGTCACGAATGCGTCGGTGATGCTGTCCAGTGTCTCTGTCAGTCTCGCTGCGAGCTGCCGCGTTTCTTCCGCTGCGGCTTTGGATTCCGAGATGTCCTGAATCGCACCCAGAATTCGATTCACGGAACCATCCGCCCCTTTGTCCGCCTCACCGATCACACGGATCCACTTTCTGTTCCCCTTGGCGGTGATGATCTGCATCTCGCGATCGAAAGCGGTTCCCAAACGAACGCAGTCGGAGAAGGCCTGCTCGAACTCGGCACGGTATTCCGGTACATAGAAGTTGTGTGCCTCCTCGGCTGACGGCTGATACACATCCGATACTTCATGGATGCCACGCACTTCGTCAGACCAGGTAAGCTCCATATTGGGAAGGCGAACCTTCCACGCGCCGAGACGCCCAACGCGGCCGGCGATCTGCAGAAGAGCGTTCCTGTTCCGCAGCGATGCCTCCGACTGAATGCGTGCGAGTGTCGAAGCGAGCGTGTTGGCGATCGCGCGAATGACGAAGAGATCGCCATCAAGAAAGCCCTCCGCCTTTCGGAACACGGAAATCGCGCCGAAAGGCGCCTCCGGACCGGCGATCACTCCGCTGATCGACGTGCGAAAACCAGCGTGGCGAATCAGACCGGAATGCTCGAAGCGGGTCTCCTCGGCCACGTCGGAAACGAGAAACTGCGAATCCGAGTGCAGCAGATAGTTGAGCAGCGGATCGTCATGAATCGTCGTTCGCGCTTGATCGAGTCCGGCCGCGGCTCGAATGACCGCCTTCCCAGCACCTTGCGCCTCGACGATCATCGCCGCATCCGCCTCGAGTGCGCTGACCATAAGCTTGCAGGCCTCCTCGAACAGTAGTGCCGGATCGCTGACGCTCTGGGCCATGCGCCCGAGCTCAGCGACCGCGGCATCGCCGGCCGCCTGACGTCTCAGCCGCTGCTCGATGCGAATTCGCTCTGCGATCTCTGTCTCGAGTTTCGCCGTTCGCGTCCGAACGAGATGCTCGAGATGCTCATAAAGGCGCGCACGATCGATCGCCACCGCCGCCTGATTCGCGGCGTTACTGACGATCGACAGGAGCTCCGAATCGGCATCCTCCTGCCGGGGACCAAGTACGAACAGCAGTCCGAGAACGCGGCTATCCAGACGAATCGGAACAGCGAGATGCCTCACCCCGCCGCAGTCGATCCAATGCGGCTCGCGCATCGTCCCTTCCGTCAACTGCGCCTTGCACGCGAGCTCTCCTGCCAGGACCTTCTGCGGAAACTCCTCCGGGACTCCCTCGATTGCAACGACGCGAAGCTCCCCCGCACCTTCGCGCATGGCGATCCAGGCGCCGCCGACACCGGGCAGAGTCGTTGCCCAGCCCACGGTTGTCCTCGTCACATCCTCTTCCGTCGAGATGCGGTTCAACGCCTCTGCAATCGTGTAAAGGGCAGAGAGACTGGAATTCGCCTGGGCGATTTCATGCTCGCGCTCCTGCAGCTCATGATTGATCTGAACCGCCTGTTCATACGTCGAGATGAGGAGATCGAGAATCTGCTGCCTCTCGGAATTGATGAAGTGCCTCTCGCCTCCCAGGGTGATCTCCACACCCAACTGGACTCGCTGATTTCGCCGCATCGCAAAATTCATCAGCACGTATTCGATGCGCGACAGCAGATAGCTCTCTTCGTACGGCTTACGGATGAAATTGTCGGCGCCGCATTCCAACCCGCGGATCACGTCGACCGGATCGGAGAGCGTCGTCACCAGAATGACCGGCAGATCTTTCCATTGCGGATCGCTCTTGATCGCGCGGCAGAGGCCATACCCATCGAGCTCGGGCATTACGACGTCGCTGATCACCAACGCCGGCGCCGGCTCCTGTTCCTTCAAGAGCTCGAGCGCTTCGCGTCCGTTGCGCGCAACCGTCACGAGGAATCCGCGTTGCTCGAGAACAAACTCGATCTGCGCAGCCTGTGTCGGACTGTCCTCGGCCACGAGAATGCGAATCGCGGTAACGTCTCTCAACATGTTTTCCCCGATTCCCGCGCGAGACTGATCAGCAATGGAGCGATCTCATCGACGGGAAGAACGCGGCACGCAGCATCCAATCGAATCGCCTCGCCCGGCATGCCGAATACGATCGAGCTGCCGCGATCCTGAGCGAACGTCATCGCACCGGCTTCCCTCAGCTCTTTGAGCTCAGCCGCTCCATCCCGTCCCATTCCCGTGAGCAGTCCGGCGATCGCGCTGGAGCCATAGACATCGACCAGCGAGCGAAACAGACAGCCGACCGCTGGTTGCAAACCGTGACGAGGTTCCTCGGCCGCGAGCGCAATCTGCCGTGATCGGCTGATCTTCATGTGCACACCGTCCGGAGCGACATAGACCGCACCAGGAACGACAGCCTCGCCATTCGACGCAACGCGAACATCGAGATTGCAGGACTGGTTCAACCACTCGGCAAAACTCTCGACGAAGCCCAAGGCCATGTGCTGCACGATGAGAATCGGGAGAGGGAAGCTTCGCGGAAGTGCCGAGAGGATCGTTTGCAGAACAGGAGGTCCTCCCGTCGACGCACCGAGCGCCACGACCGAGAAGCCGTCTTGAAGACGTGGGAGTGCGGGTTCAAGAGGCGGCACTCCTCTCATCGCCGGCCAGCGGCGCACCACGCGCACTTCGGCCATCGCCTTGATCATGTCGATGAGCTCGCGTCTGCTCGCTTCATTGTGCTGGTGACCGAGACCTGCCGGCCTGGGCAACGCGGCGACTGCACCGGCCTCGAGCGCGCGGAAGGTTGCCGCCCCATCCGCCGAGTCACTCACGATCACGATCGGCGTCGGAACCGTCTCCATGATCTGCTGTGTCGCTTCCACGCCGTCGAGCTTCGGCATGTGGATGTCCATCGTGATCACATCCGGTCGTAGTCGCGCGGCGGCGCGCACCGCCTCTTCACCGTCAGCCGCCGTTCCCGCGATGCGAATCCCCGGGTCCGATCCCAGCACGAACGTCAGGAACTCCCGAATGGAGGGAGAGTCTTCTACGATGAGAACATTGATCAACAAGCTCTCCTCAAATCAACCTGCGAACGACATCCAGAAGGTTTGACTGATCGAAATTGCTCTTGACGATGTAAGCCCTTGCTCCCGCGTCCATACCGCGCTCGCGATACTCCGGCGAATCGAGCGCGGTCACGAGGACGACGGGGATGTCCGACAGCGATGCATCGGCGCTGATCCGTTCGGTCAGCTCGAAGCCGTTCATGCGCGGCATCTCGACGTCCGAGACGACGAGATCGAATGAACCCTCCTTCAACGCCGTCCAGCCATCGACGCCGTCGCCGGCCACGGTCACGTCATATCCGGCACTCTCGAGAATGTTCTTCAGCAACGTTCTCGATGTGATCGAGTCTTCGACCACGAGGATCGATGAAGCGCGCGGCCGTGATTCCTCTGCCTCAGGCAGCAGTGCCAGCGACCGGGCCACGGATTTCAATAGATCGCTCGTATTGAGAACCGGAATGATTTCTCCAGTTCCGAGAACCGTGGCGCCGACGACGTTGCGCAGTCTGACCAGCTGCGGTCCGAGTCCTTTCACCACGATCTCGCGTTCATCGATGATTTGCGCAACGCCGAAGGCCGTACGCTGCAGATCGCTGCCGAGCACCAGCGCATGAATGAGCGATCCCGCTTCAAACGATGGGCGCGGCAATCCCAGCGTATCCGTGAGATATACGAATCTCACGGTGCGGCCGTCGACGGTGAGCGTCTCGATTCCTTCGACCGAGCGGATATCGCTGATGTTCACCCGCATGACCCGCTCGACGCCATTCGAAGGAAGGACGAAACGTCCTCCGCCCGATTCGATCAAAATGCCGCGAACGGATGCGAGAGTGAGCGGCACATCCATCCGGATCGTCGTTCCCGCACCGCGGCGTGAATCAACAGTGACGCGTCCACCCAGTTGCTCGATCTTTTCTCGAACGATCGGCAGGCCCAGGCCTCGTCCGGAAATTTCCGTGACCGCCGGACTCGTCGAGAGTCCGGAATGAAAGATGAGCGACAGACTCTCCGCGTCGCCGAGACGGCTGGCGTCTTCCTGCGAGAGCAGACCGAGACGTGTGGCAGTTTCCCGCACGCCGTTGGTGTCGATCCCTGCGCCATCGTCGGCGACGACCACTTCCAGGTGATTCCCACGATGTGCGATGTTCAACCTGATTCCCCCTTCGGGGCTTTTCCCGCATGCCCGGCGAATTTCCGGACGTTCGATCCCATGGTCGACGCAGTTGCGCAACAGGTGCTGCAGTGGTCCCTTCAATTCATCGAGAACGCGCCGGTCGACCTCGATCTCCTGTCCTTGAATCCGAAGATCCACCTGTTTCTCCTGTGTCCGCGCCAGATCGCGTGCGAGCCGCGGCAGCGAGTCGATCGCGGTGCTGAAGGGAAGCATCTGCGCCTCACGAACTTCATCGAGAAGTGAATCGACGATTGCCGTCAAAGCTCGCGTATCCGCATCCGCGGCACGTCGCATCGCTGAAAGGCGGGCGTCGGCATCGCGCAGGAGCTCATCTTCTGCTTCGAGATAGTGAAGGATCTCGCTCACCTCCGCCGAAGCGGGCATTCGTTCGAGCGCATACCGTGACGCGCGAAGCGAATCGAAACGCGCGCGCCATGCGCCGATGGGAGTGTGCAGACGAAGGAGCTCATTGGATCGCTCCGCGGCAGCGAGGCGCGGCCCGACCAGTTCCTCGGATTTCTTCATGATCGCTTCCAGACGCTGCGCCGGTAGTCGCACCGTCGCCGTCGTACGAGCAGGCTCGGTGGAAAC
Organism: uncultured Thermoanaerobaculia bacterium; assembly: GCA_964552405.1. Classification (GTDB taxonomy): domain Bacteria; phylum Acidobacteriota; class Thermoanaerobaculia; order Gp7-AA8; family Gp7-AA8; genus JAJPHC01. The sequence continues at coordinate 3,245 of CAZKID010000001.1, read as the reverse complement.
CGGATTGACGGATTCCGCCGCGGGTGCCGGAGCGCTCTCGGGCGGCGCGATCATCCTTCGTATTGCCTCGACAGAGGTGTGTACCGCGTCGAGGAGCTGGGGCGTCACAGACGCACGATTCGATTTCAGCGAGGCGAATGTCGACTCGATCGCATGACAGGCCTGCTCGATGGACTGCAGGTTCACCGCGCGTGCCGCTCCCTTCATGGTGTGCGCCTCGCGAAACACGCGCTCCAACGCGGGGTGTCCATCGCCCTCGCGTGCCTGTTCGAGAGAGAGGAGACCGGAGGAGATCGCATCGAGATGCTCGAGAGCCTCGATGCGAAACGTCTCCAGCAGCTTCGCGCGAAACCGCTCGGTGTCGTCACTCATGTGCGAGATCGCCGCGTGCCGCGGTTGCATTGCGGCCGATGAGCGCATTGAGCCGCTGACCGAGATCGTGGAGATTGCGCGCTGCCATTTCGGCCTGACGCGTTCCGGCAACGTTCTGAATACTCGCCTGCTTGATGTTCTCCATCGCGAGCGCGACCTGATCCATGCCGACGGTCTGCTGCTTGCTCGACGCTGCAATCTGCATCGCCGCCTGTGCGGCCTCACCGATGCTCTCGGAAAGCAGCCGGATCGAATCGCCCGCTGCGGCCGATTGGCGCGCGCCTGTTTCCACGGCTTTGTGTCCCTTCTCCGTCGCCAGGACTGCCGCGGTCATCGCTTTCTGAATGTCGCCGAGGATCGAGCGCACTTGCGCGGTCGCCTGCTTGGATTGCGCGGCCAGACTCCTCACCTCCTGAGCGACGATCGCGAATCCCTTTCCTTCGTCACCCGCACGCGCAGCTTCGATCGCCGCGTTCACCGCGAGGAGATTGGATTGCTCCGCGAGATCGTTGACCGTGGCGATGATCTCCGCGATCGACTGACTTTGCTCGGACAGACGCATGATGGTCGCCGCGATCGACTCCATCTGCTCCTGAATACGCTGCATCCCCTCGACCGTCTCTTCCACGTTCTTCGTCCCGGTGCGCGACACCTCGGATGCGCGCTGCGCTGCTTCGGATACGGATCTCGCCTTTTGCGTCGACAGCTGCGCGGTCTGTTTCACCTCTTCGACCGTGGCCGTGGTCTCGGCGACGGCACTCGACGTCTGCGCGGCTCCCGCGGCGACCTGACTCGTCGTCGCGAGAATTTCCGCGGATGATGTCGAGAGCTGCGCAATCGTCTCCCGGAGCTGCAACGTGATCGAGCGCGACAGCAGGTAGCCGAATCCGAGACCGAGCAGGATGGCCACGACCGAGATCGATGCCATCTGCCACATCGAGCGGCGCACCGCGTCGGATGCATCGAGACGGCCGGCCGCGACGCGTTTCTGCTGAAGATCCATGAAAGCCGTGGTGGCTTCCTTGATGTCGCTCGACATCGGAACGAGCGTCGTTCCCAGCGCGATCGCCTCATCGCGCTTCCCTGTCTGCAGGAATCGAATGCCCTGTTCCTGGGTCGATTCCAGCTGACGATGAATGCTCGCGATGCGATCCAGCAATCGATTGCCCGCATCGGAGTGAGTCAGGCGTCGCACGACGACGAGCGTCGAATCGAAGCGTCGGTGGCTCTCTCGAAGTTCGCGCGCGAACTCCTCGATTCGTCCAGGATAGGAGAGCGCCCCGCGGTACTCCGCAATCTGCTCGCGCGCTTCACTTGCGAGCTTCTCCGCTTCCATGACAGCCGGCGTATCGACGTCGAGGAATGCTCCGTACATTGTCTCAGCCGACTGCAGCGATCGATACGCCACGACGGCGGTGACCACGAGCAAAAAGAGAATCACCGCATAACCTGCCAGAATCTTTCGTCCGATGGTCAAGTGCATCCTCCTCAGTCCTCATCCCTCACGACCAGCGCTTCGTCGTGAATCAGCGCCGCAGCATCGATCAGAAGGATCTGATCCGGCGCACTCCCCTTGATGTAAGTCGTCCGGCCTGCCGGCAGACGCGGATATGTCTCGTCGATTGCCGAGCGAACAAATTGCGCGATTCCATGAAGGGCGTCTGCAAGGACGCCAAACGTCATTCCACGCGACGTGAGCACGAGCACCCATTGCCGGCCGTGAGGCGGAGGCGAGGGAAGCGCGAGTAGCGTACGAAGATCGACCACCGACACGACCTCGCCGCGAATGAAGACGATTCCGCCAATGAATGAAGGCACACCGGGAAGTGCGACGAGCCTCTCGACCAGCAACGTCTCTCGAACGTATGACGCTTCGAACGCAAAGCGCTGCGCGCCGATTGAAACGGTCACGAGATCGAGCATCGACTCGTCGCGGGGTGCGCTCGTCCTCGCCAGTTCCGCGGCACGCTGGCGGAGGATCGATTTCATCTCCTCCGGCGATCTCGTCGTTTCGCGGCTGAGACTCGCCGCCAGCTCGGAAAGCGTGGCGCTCATCCGCTGCCAATCGAATCCGCTCATGCTCATGGCCACGCACTCCGTTCCTGAAGCGTGGCCATCGCCGAACGAACGATCGCGACCATTCGGCGTACGATGAGACCGCCTGATTCGGGCACGACTGCTTCATCGGGATAGCCGTGAAGAGCCGTCATCGCATTGCGCAGATGGCGCTCCGCATCCGCGCGGCGCCCGCGCGATGACGCCAGATTTGCCAGCGCGAAATGCGCGACGACGAAGTCAGGGTCGAGATACACCGCACGACGCAGCGATTCGAGCGCTTCGCCGTCTTCACCCTTCTCGTTCTGAATGACACCGAGCAGATAGTGGGAGATCGCATGCGTGCGGTGCGCCTCGAGTGCCTGCCGGCAGGAGAGCTCCGCCTCCCCCAACCGGCGCTGATCGGCGAGGCGCCGCGCATTCTCGAGCTTGTCTTCCACCGCGTCGGAGATGCGCAGCGACTGCTCGATCTCCTCGGGACTCACCACGACCGGGATCTCGACGCGAGGCGGCCGCGGTGGGTTCATGGGAGCGATCGGAATCACCGGGACCGATCCCCTGATCTCTCCGGAGTTACGATACAACGTGCAGCCCGAGCGCTGCACGTTTTCGAAAATCGAGAAGGCGGAGATCGACATCTCGCTTGCACCGGCAAGCAACCAGCCGCCCGGAACGAGCGAACGGCGGAACGCGGCGACGACATCGGCCTGCCGTTGCGGCGAGAAATACATCAGCACATTCCGGCAGAGGATCAGATGCATCGGCGCAACATCGTCGATCGGCGCGGCGAGATTCAATGCGCGAAACGTGACGCGGCG